>JAUMXT010000195.1:0-1275 GCA_030529015.1 Bacillota bacterium
ATTGGTTGAACAATTCAGAAAATTCAGACAAAACCTGTTAGAATACATTTGCATATTAAAGATTGCGTATTTGGACAAACCGTATTATAATAGGAGAGTGAAAAACATAAACAGGAGGAGTTAAGCATGGTAACAAAAGAAATGACAATTGGTGAACTTCTTATGACATATCCAAATGTAGCACCAATTTTAATGGAAGTTGGAATGCACTGTCTTGGATGTCCATCGGCACAAGCTGAATCTTTGGCAGATGCTGCAATGGTACACGGTTTGGATGCAGATTTATTAGTAGAGAAGATCAATGCATTTTTGAATGCGTAAAACATGAATAAGTAAAAAAGACCGAAGGCTGATATGCTTTCGGTCTTTTTGATTGGAATTGTTAAATTGTGCTTAATTGTTGCACTGCATTCTCGCCCACAATCACTTCACAGTGTTCTTCCAGATATGCGAGAACTGCCGGCGAAGCCTTTTCCAGACAACCATACTCAGATAACATGTTGCAGACTTTGTTAAATTCTGCAAGAGTGTGCTCAGACTGTGCCATCGCTAATACATATACATCATTCGGTGTATCCTTATATAAGGTGTTGGCACCATGATACATATCTGCGAGCAATCGACTTGCCTGAATTGCGCAGTCCAGTGTGGAGAAAGAAAACAAGCGAATCTTAGGTCTCTTTGTTTCTTCTTTTTTCTCTACTTTCTCGGCAGCCTGTTTTGCCGTCTCAGCGACAGCATCTTTGACTTTGTTCAGTAAGTCTATAATCTCATCAGCACCTTCTAATTTATCTAGCACATGGTGTTTTTTATTCTCTAAATCATGCATGGATGCTCCGAATTTTGAGAATCGATTCTCCAGCTCTTCAGGGTCATCACATTTTGTAATGATGAGCACGATAGAATCTGCAGCTGCAGGTACGGCTTCAATCATGAGCGGCGTATCTTCTGCCTCAAAACCGAATTCGGAATGAGCTCTCTGCATCATATCATGGAAAAGTGATTTCGCTTTTTCGCCACCGCAGACTAATTCGCTGATTTTGATTTGTCTGTCAGCTAAATCCGCGTGCGTTAGAGTACAGCGTATCTGATTGTCATTTAGTTTTTCAATCTTCATATTCATCACTTCCTCTCTGTTGTATTAGTATAAACAAAAACAGAAAATATGTAAAGAATAAATGTGAATAACTATGTGGAAAATATGTGGATATCGTGTGGATACTATGTGGATAACTTCTGCAAATCCTCGTTTCAAAGGGTATAAATTGTGAAAAT
>JAUMXT010000195.1:1285-2066 GCA_030529015.1 Bacillota bacterium
AGAAGTCATGCTTTATGAGGCATAACCTGTGGAAATACATATTCACAAAATATAACTTGCAAACCGCATTTTTTTGTGCGTATAATTTTGTTACAAGAAGATAGTATGTCTGGTGGCTGTGTATTTTATGTAAGGAGGGACGTATTATCTGAACGAAAATTTCTATTCTCAATGTAAGTTCAATAGATTTTCATTTGTTTAATCAAGTAACATTTCAACACGATTGTTTCAATCAAGAAATCCAATTTAATTTGAAAAAGAAATCCTATCTTCTTGTTAGCGGCGGTAGCTTATCAATAATATATCACAGTCGACACCTTTATTATAGGAATAAAAGTTATCTATGCCATGGCTACCAAATTCATTGGGAGGGAAGAACATGAGAAACGAAACTTATAAGCAGTTGTATGCTGAACTCGAACAATATGAACATTCTGGAGTGAGTATGAGACTGAACAACTATCCGGCAAGCCCGATGCAGATTGTGACGGCACACATGGTGCGTGAAGAATCGGCGTATATGAGGGATTATGTATGGGATGACAAGGGTCATGTGCGTGAAGTGACATTTCATAACATATTAGAAAGTTAATTTGACAAAAGATACCCCTCTGTCAAGATAAATAAATTTCTTTTTAATGGGAAATTTGTCGAAATAGTTAATGACGCATATGAAAAATGTTGTTATAATAGAATCCAGTAGGAGGTGTGATATGGAACAGAGAATCAGACCAAGAACGCAACAGAGCAGAAACAGCAGGAGAGCTTATTTAAAAAGAAG
>JAUMXT010000196.1 GCA_030529015.1 Bacillota bacterium
ACACCGACGGCGAGCACGCAGGTCCTTATGGCGCTTTCCTTATGCTCTTCAATAAAATCTCTGGGGAGCCCTGCTGTTTCCTTACCAAACAGGATCATATCTCCGTCCTCAAACTTTATATCGGTATATATGCTGCCGCCCTTGGTAGTCGCCAGGAACATGCGGCTATCTATATATTCCTCCATGAATTCAGCGAGGCTCTTATGAACTCTCACGTCAACATACGGCCAGTAATCGAGACCTGCTCTTTTAAGGCTCTTATCATCTATCGAAAACCCGAGGGGTTCTATCAAATGAAGTGTTGCACCTGTCGCCGCACAGCTTCTGGCTATATTCCCTGTATTTGGCGGGATTTCCGGTTCTACAAGAACTATGTGTATAGACATTTTATCGTTCTCCTTTCTTTGACTCTTATTGTACTTCTTATTGCTAAAAAAGGGAAGACAAAGCCTTGAAGTTATGATATTATGGTAAGACTGGAATTATTATGGAGGTTTACCAATGAAAACAATAAAAATCGGATTACTGGGCATGGGAAACATCGGTACAGGGACTTATAAGACTCTGGAAATGAACAGAAAAGAAGTCGAAGCAACTCTTGGCACCAAGGTTGAAATCGTTAAAATACTTGAAAAGGACGTTGACAGAGACAGAGGCATTGAGGTTCCTATGGAAAAATTCACTCAGGACCCTGACGTTATCTTTAACGATCCTGAAATCGATATCGTTATCGAACTTCTTGGCGGCATCGAGCCTGCATCAACATTCATGCTCACAGCTATGAAGAACGGTAAGCACGTTGTAACTGCCAACAAGGCAGCTGTTGCAGCTAACTACCATGAGCTCATGGCTACAGCTAAAGAAAACAACATCATCTTCAAATTTGAAGCCAGCGTTGGCGGCGGTATTCCTATCTTAGGAACTCTGACAGGACCACTGAGAGCTAACAAGTTTGAAGAAGTAATGGGTATCCTTAACGGAACTACCAACTACATCCTTCACATGATGACTAAAGAAGGAATGGATTATGACGAAGCTCTTAAGGATGCGCAGGCTCTGGGCTTTGCAGAAGCAGACCCTACTGCAGACGTAGAAGGTATCGACGCAGCTAACAAGCTGAGCATACTGATGGCGCTCATGTTCGATCACTATGTACCGCCAACAGAAATCCCTACTACAGGTATCACTCAGATAACTAAGGAAAAAATCGAAGAAGCTCGCAGCAACAAGTGTAAGATCAAGCTGATCGCACACGCTAAAGAGGAAGAGGACGGCAGCATATTCTACGAAGTACGTCCTATGTACATAAGCGAAACTCATCCGCTGGCAAACATCAACAAGGAATTCAACGCAGTATTCGTAAAGGGCAATGCTGTTGATGATCTGATGTTCTACGGCAAGGGCGCAGGTCCTCTGCCTACAGGAAGTGCGGTAATGGGAGACGTTATCGAAATTTCAAAGACTATTTTGAGATAAATCAGGAGGTTATACTAGAATGACATTATATGAACAGTGGAAAGAACTGATCGAAAATCAGACAGAAGATACATTCCAGGAATTCTGGGAAGAATATGCAGGAGCTGAAACTAAGCTTTACAGTGCTATCCTGGACGACCCTACAAAGAAAATCGAGGGTACTTTAGGCGAGCTTGCTGCTGAACACGAAGTAAGACCTGTTATCTACATGGGCTTCCTCGACGGTATCAACACAAGCCTTAAGAAAGGTAACGATTTCGAAAGCTTCGACGAAAACTCACAGGTTGAAATCGAAATCGAACCTGAAACACTTTTCTACAACATGCTGGCTGCTGGAGCTGATTACCTCTACGGCCTGCCACAGTGGGAAACTATTCTCGGCGTTGATAAGATGAAGGAAATCGCTAAGAAGTACAAGCAGTCAAAGACTGTAGTTAAAGAAAAGAAAATCGGAAGAAACGAACCTTGTCCATGCGGAAGCGGCAAGAAGTACAAGCACTGCTGCGGCAGAAACTAAATTGTCCGTTGTTTGACAGATGCGGTTTCTTGTTTGATGCGAAACAGTACGTTTTATGGGAG
>JAUMXT010000068.1 GCA_030529015.1 Bacillota bacterium
CCTCTACTTCCTGTTCCAGATTATCGATTTTCTTAATAAATGCAAACAGTTTTTCTTCAACTGTGTCCTTGCCTGCAAATTTCATGGCATACTGAATCGAATGTACCAGCATGCCCGGTACATAAGTTACCATCAGCTTAGGATATCTACGCAGACACCACATAATAAAAGCGAATGTGCAGTCGGGATAAAATATCGTTTTATCAAAATCATATACGTTCATTATTCATTTCCTCTCGGCTTATTCAGTGTTCGCAGCAGCTTCTTGTTTGTGGAATATATCTTTTTATAGACTTCATATTGTCTTTCATAAACTTCACGGTTTTCCTTGTTCGGAGTGAAATTCTTTTCTATCGGAACATAATCTTTAACAGCTTCAAAACCGGGTATAATTCCAAGGCCCACTGCCGATATAACGGCAGCACCTACAGCCCCTGCATATTGAGGCCAGTATATTACCTCAATATGTCTTCCCGTAATGTCAGCAAGAATCTGTCCCCCTATTGACGAAAGCGCGCCTCCTCCGACAAGCCTTATTACAGGTCCTATCGGAACTTTCTTCTCGTGCTTTTCCATCATCAATTTTATGTGATAAGCAACACCCTCCATAACGGCGCGTACGAGGGCGCCTCTGTCTGTTCTCAAGTTCAGGTTATAGAACATACCGCACGGGTCAGTTATATTGTTCGGACAGCGTTCCCCTGCCAGCCACGGCGCGAATATCACCCCACCGGCTCCCGCCGGAGCGCCCTTTGCAGCTTGATTTAGCTCATCATAGGTTGCCTCTTTGCCAAAAGCCTCGTGTAGCCATTCAAAGCATTTGCCCGCCGCATTCATCTCCGCATGATAATTAAATCTGCCTTCTTCTGCACCATAGAGAGATGCGATCATATTGATAGGATCGAACGGCTGTGTGTCGCAAACTGTCGAAACCCATCCCGAAGTCCCTATGTAAATATGCGTCTTTCCCACTTCAACATGACCTGAACCCAGCGTTATGCAGCTGGCATCACCGCCACCGCCGAAAACAGGAGTCCCTTCCGCAAGTCCCATTTCCTCTGCAGCCTTAGCGGTCAATGTCCCTACTATATCGGTAGAACCGATAACTTCAGGCATGTGTTCCTCGTTAACGCCATACATTTTCATGATACGGGAACTGAACCTCTTCTTGCCGCCTTTATTTTCATACAGCATCGTTGTATACGCAGAATCTTCCGTCATAACCATTCTGTCTGTGCAGCGCATATTTAAATAGTCCTTAACGTCCAGCCACTTGTAAGCTTTAGCGAAATTCTCAGGTTCATGTGCCTCTATCCACTTATATTTCCAGACAGTATCGGCGACATCCAGCGGCGCCACCTTTGTCAGATGCAACGATGTCAAAAGCTTTCTGATGTTCACATCAGCTACTTTTATTCCTCCGCCCATCCCCTTTCGTCGCTCTTCGACTCCGCGACGATCGAGGTAATTCATAGGCCTATGAACAGGAACGCCGTCTCGGTCCACGAGTGCCAGCCCCAACATCTGTGCACAAACAGAAAAGCCCGAAATCTCTTCGGGGGCGATTTCGCTTGTTTTAATCAACTCTTTCGTTGCCTTGCACAATGCCGCCCACCACTGGTCATGGTCTTGTTCCATGCCGCCGTTTTCCATAGGGAATACTTCATAGTCGGCTTCAGCATTGTTAATCATCTTAAGCTGCGGCTTTGTTTCAAACAAACACGCCTTCAGGCATGTTGTGCCGACATCAACAGCTATAACGTATGCCATGTTAGTTCTCCTCAAAATACAAAACTAAGGACCGCTAAGCGGTCCTTTTTTTATTACTCTACTCTCTTTCCCACCACGAAGAATCTGCCTTCTTCAACATGATATGCACATGTAGAAAGTGTCACAAGCTGGTCTCCGTATTCCGCGGTAACTCCGGTGTCATATGCAGAGAGCGCTTTGACTCCACGTACATAATCATCGAAATCAACCTCACTCGTAATTCCTGCGTATTGGTAATACTTGAACTTAGTTGAGTCCTTAGGATATATGCGAGTGTAGCCGGCAGCGATTACCTGATATTCTCCCTGGCCACCCTTATAAATCGTATCAAACTTAAATGTTTTATGCTCCTGATAGAACTCTTCGTCATCGTACTTGAGCAGATCATGGAACATGGTTCCGTTCTTCATGTTGTGTCCATAAATCAGGAAATTAGACGTTGGTATGAAGATATCGCTGGCTGCATCCATAAACGGTGTACCGGATGCCGCGTACTCCTTATCGAAGCTGCGATGCAGATAAAACTCCGGATCGTCTTGGGTCTGCATCACAGGGTAGTCGATCTTCGTATCCTCAACTGTAATCCAGCCAATTATATCGTTATTTTTCTTATAAAGCTCAGCATATTCCGCTATGACAGTGCCCTTTTCTGTCTCAAGATCCTGACCCTGCTGCTTCATATTGCTCAGGTCGGAAAGCGCACTTTGCTCTCTAGCCCCATTGATATAGTAGTCAAGGAGCACTCCTGAGGAGCCCAGGAATACTATCATGCAAATCACAAGGACTATCTTTCTGCCTAAGCTTAGCGGAGCTTTTTTCTTCTTCTTTGAAGTGGAACCCATTTTTCTCAATTACCCTTTATTTTACATCATCTATGGTAACAAGCTTCACGCCGTTAGCCTTAAGGACTTCTATCGCCTTCGCATTGTCAGCAGCCTTCAGCATGATAACAGCTTCACCTTCAGCAGATTTGATAGTTGAGTAAATGTACTTCACGCCAACCTTCTCGTCTGCCAGGATCTGCAGGACCTTATGAAATCCGCCTGCCTTGTTTTCCAAAGATACAGCAATAACTTCTGAAATGCTTGCGTTGAATCCATTTTCATTGAGGATCTTCTTAGCTGACTCAGCGTCTTCTACGATACATCTTAAGATGCCGAAATCCGCTGCATCGGCAATAGTGCTGGCCTTAAGGTCAATGCCGTTGTTAGCAATGATCCTTGTAACGTCCGCAAGTCTTCCTGTAGTATTTTCTACGAATATAGATACCTGTTTAACTAACATTTACTTTCCCTCCTGTCAATGAACATTAAAGCTTTCTTGTGTCTTCAACTCTAACGGCTTTACCTTCACTTCTAGGCAGAGCGCCTGCATTCAGAAGCGTGATCTTGCAGCCTATTCCCAGCATATCTCTCAGCGCATGGTCGATCCTCTTTCTGAGGTTTTCTACGAATGCGATATCTTCGATTTCTATGCCTTCGGCAAGTTCTACTGCAAGTTCGAAAGTATCTGTGTTGTTTTCTCTTCCAACGTACAGCTTGTAGTTAACTGTAAGTTCATCGAATTTAGCAATAACTGTTTCTACCTGTGAAGGGAATACGTTAACTCCTCTGATGATGAGCATGTCGTCTGTTCTTCCGAATACACGGCTCATTCTTACAGTTGTTCTGCCGCATTCGCATTTATCTCTCATCAGGTAGCAGATATCTCTTGTTCTATATCTTATCAGAGGCATACCCTCTTTGCCAAGAGTAGTTATTACCAATTCTCCTTTTTCTCCATCCGCTACAGGCTGCAATGTGTCAGGATCTACGATTTCCATGTAGAAGTAGTCTTCCTGAACGTGCATGCCGCAGTTATGTTCGCAGCTCATTGATACGCCCGGTCCCATGATTTCAGAAAGTCCGTAAATATCGTGAGCTTTCAGCCCCAGCTTAGCTTCGATGGAATCTCTCATTGCCTGAGTCCAAGGTTCTGCTCCGAATATGCCTGCCTTAAGATGGATATCCTTGCCCGGAACCAGTCCTGCCTTTTCCACTTGTTCTGCTATAGTGAGGGCATATGAAGGTGTGCAGCAAAGCACGGTGCTCTTCATATCCTGCATGAACATCAGCTGCTTCTGAGTATTGCCGCTACTCATAGGGATTACCATAGCTCCTATAGTTTCGGCTCCGATGTGTGCTCCGAGGCCTCCTGTGAAGAGCCCGTATCCGTAAGCGATCTGAACTACGGAATTCTTATCGGCTCCCGCCATAGTCATGCCTCTTGCTACACATTCGCCCCACATGTCGAGGTCGCTCTTAGTGTATCCAACAATCTTAGGCTTACCTGTTGTTCCGGAGGATGCATGTATTCTCCTAATCTCTTCTTTAGGAACAGCAAACAGACCTGTTGGATAGTTAGCAGCTAAGTTTTCCTTAGTTATAAAGGGCAGCTTAACGATGTCCTCAAGGCTCTTGATATCTTCAGGTTTAACGCCTGCCGCATCAAAGGCTTCTCTGTAGTGAGGCACGTTGTCGTAGCCATGCTTTACTGTCTTCTGTAACTTTTCCAGCTGCAGAGCGCGCATTGTTTCGCGATCTGCACATTCCATTTCCTTGTTCCAAATCATGATTAGTCTTCCTTTCGTTTAATTTATGCGTTTCTTCCCAGCTCGAAAGCCTTCTTGTTGAGGTCGACGAACTTAGGCTTAACATTCTCTTCAATGACCTTGATCCACGCATCTTCTTCAAACGGCAGGTCGTTTGATACTGCTCCAAGCAGTACAACGTTCACTGCCTTCACCGAGCCGCATTCTTCTGCCAGCTTCAGTGCATCGAAGGCCTTTACCTTGCCTGCGTTTTCTTCAATGGTCTTCATAACGTTTTCAGGGTACTCAACATGTCCCATAACTACCGGCATCGGCAGCCACTGCTGAGTGTTGACGTACATAGCTCCGCCCTTCTTCAGGTACGGCAGCCATCTGTATGCTTCAAGCTCTTCAAAGGCGATGATAATATCTGCATCTCCTTCTTCGATCAGCGGCGAATAAACCTTATCTTCACTGATCTTAACGTGAGTTACTACGCTTCCGCCTCTCTGTGCCATGCCGTGCACTTCGGAGAGCTTAACATCATAGTTTTTATCGAGAGCGAGATTTCCGAGAAGTACGCTGGCAAGAAGTGTTCCCTGTCCGCCTACTCCGACGATGAGAATATTGATGTTATTCATTTATTCCGCCCCCTTTCCCTTAGTGATTTCTATAGCATCAAACGGACAAACTCTGCTGCAAAGTCCGCAGCCTACACATCTTTCAGGAAGGATGTATGGATTGCCGTCTCTGATTTCTATGCATGGGCAGCCTATCTTCATACACTGCTTGCAGTTTTTACACTTGTCTGTGATGTTATAAGGGATTCCCGGCTGTTTTACGATAAGCGCACATGGTCTCTTAGTGATGATAACCGAAAGCTCATCTCTTGCTGTTTCTTCCTTAATGATTCTTTCTACATCTTTCAGTTCAAACGGGTCAACCTCTACAACGTTCTTCACGCCGCATGCCTTAACGAGTGTCGCGATGTCGATGGCAGGTGCTTCTTCGCCCTTAGCGTTCTTACCTGATGCAGGGTTCTGCTGATGTCCTGTCATACCTGTGATACGGTTATCTAAGATCATTACAGTTCCCTTAGCTCCGTTGTAGCTCATGTTGATGAGACCTGTGATTCCTGAGTGGAAGAATGTTGAATCTCCCAGAACTGCTACATGATCGCTTGTCTCTGTCGCCTTCTCGAAGCCGTGAGCCATAGGGATCGAGCCTCCCATGCAAAGGCAAGTGTCCATTGCTGATGTAGGTGGCAGCGATGCTAAAGTATAGCATCCGATATCTCCCATAACTGTCTTCTTCAGTTTATTGAGAACATAGAATAATGCTTTGTGCGGGCATCCTGCGCAAAGAAGCGGCGGTCTTCCCGGTGCATCTTCTATGGCAACTGTTTCTGCTACTTCTTTACCAAATGCTTTTCTTATCATATTGGCACTGTATTCGCCCTGGATAGTGAACATTTCCTTGCCGCCTGCAAATTCCACGCCTGCAGCTTTGAGCTGTTCTTCGAAGAACGGATCTCCTTCTTCTATAATGTAAAGTTTTTCTACCTTAGAAGCGAATTCCTTGATCAAATCAACAGGCAGCGGATTGATAAGTCCCATCTTCAGCACGCTTGCTTCAGGAAAAGCTTCCTTAACGTACTGATAGCAAATGCCGCTTGTGATTATACCGATTGACGGATCGTTCATCTCTACAGTGTTGAGCTTGATGCCATCAACTTCGATATCGTATGAATCTGCAGCGATCTGTGCCATTCTCTTTTCCTGTGCCACGTGGAGAACTCTTGCCATAGCAGGCATCGCTACGTATTTCTTAATGTTCTTTTCGTAAGGGATTCGTTCTACTTCTTTTCTTTCTCCCATCTCTACGATACCTCTTGAGTGAGAGATTCTTGTATTTGATCTTAAGAGAACTACTGTATCGTATTTCTCACTGATTTCGTAAGCAGCTTTTATGTAATCCTTACATTCTTGTGCGTTGGACGGCTCCAGTACGGGAACGCCTGCACTCTTGCCGTAATATCTTGAATCCTGTTCGTTCTGACTGGAGTGGCATCCGTTGTCGTCTGCTACAAGAATAACGGCACCGCCATTAACTCCTGTATATGCTGCTGTAAAAAACGGATCCGCTGCAACGTTGAGTCCTACATGCTTCATGCATGACAGGGAACGTACTCCGCCGACAGAAGCGCCAATAGCAACTTCTACTCCGACCTTTTCATTAGGTGCCCATTCTACATGGATATCTCCGTAGCCTGCAGCAGTTTCCGTTACCTCGGTACTTGGAGTTCCCGGATATGACGAAATTACTTTCACGCCTGCTTCGTACGCACCTCTGGCAAAGGCCTCATTTCCTAACATGATTTTCTTTTCCATAATAATCGCCCTCTTTAACCTTTTGTGTTAATTAGTATTTTACTCCTACTTATATATAAATGCAAAGGCTTTTTCGTGCATCGTGCACGATTTTAGCATATTTTTTGCATTTTTCTCTGTTTTTTGTGCATTATGCATAAAAGCGGACGGCGTAAAGCGCCCTCCGCTAGTGTTTATTTACATTTAGCCAGCAGCTTCTCCCACTGGTCATCAACGTATTTCTGAGTCTCTTCTATCATCCATTCCTGTCCCGGCTTGAACATGTGGTTGAATCTTCCCTGCTTACTGAGGAAGTCTTCAACAGGGAGTTTCTTCTTCGGTTCGTATGTAAGTCTCCACTCGCCTTCTACGATTTCGTACATCGGCCATACACATGTATCTACTGCCAGCTGACATATTTCTGCCAGATCTTCTGCTTCGTATCTCCATCCTCTGGGACATGGTGCCAGGATGTTTAAGAAGCAAGGGCCTTCTGTGTAAATCGCCTTGTGTGCCTTCTCGTGAAGGTCCTTAAAATTACCCATGAATGTAGTCTGTGCCGCATACGGTACGTTATGTGCTGCGATGATGGCTGTCAGGTCCTTCTTGTTCTGGATCTTTCCGGGGATAGTTTCGCCTGCAGGTGATGTTGTCGCATCTGCGAATCTAGGTGTGGAAGATGAACGCTGGATACCGGTATTCATATATGCTTCATTGTCGTAGCATACATATACCATATCGTGGCCTCTTTCCATAGCGCCTGACAGAGACTGGATACCTATATCATAAGTACCGCCGTCGCCGCCAAAGGTAATGAACTTGAAGTTGTCCTTTACCTTATCTCTCTTCTTGAGTGCTTTGTAAGCCGCTTCAACGCCTGACATTGTTGCCGCACTGTTGGCGAATGCTGTATGTATGTAGCTGTCATAATATGCCGTATGAGGATAGATGAATGTTGAAACCTCCAGGCAGCTTGTAGCGTTAGTTATAACGGCCTTGTCTTCAGGCTCCAACGCTCTGAGCACGCCTCTTACGGCAACGCCGGCACCGCAGCCGGCACAGAGTCTGTGTCCGCCCGCCAGTCTTTCCGGCTTCTGTACTTCTTTCTTTAAATTATATGCCATGGTATTTCTCCTAATCTTCGTACTTCTTATGGTCGAATCCGCCCTCTTCGTATCTTGAGTCTCTAACGCCTACGTATCTGTAGATATCGCCCGGATCGTCTGTCTCGTCTATGATGAAGAGGTCATTGTATATATCGTAGTAATCTTCTACTGTAATATCTCTGCCGCCGAGGCCATAGATGTAGTTGATAGCATATGGCTTGTTCTTAAGGTCATAAAGTGAACTTCTGGCTTCATTAAAGAGCGGGCCGCCGCTGTTTGAGAAGCTTTCTGCCTTATCCATGATAGCTACGGCTTTAACCTTGCACATAGCTTCTGCCAGCTGCACTCTAGGGAAAGGTCTGAATACTCTCAGCTTGATGAGACCTACCTTCTTACCTTCTGCACGAAGTCTGTCTACGGCTTCCTTACCTGTTCCTGCAGATGAGCCGATAACTACCAGTGCCACTTCTGCATCGTCCATCATATATTCTTCGAAGAAGCCGTACTTACGGCCTGTCACCTTCTCGAATCTTTTGGCAACGTCCATGATTATAGGCATAGCATCCTTCATGGCCTGCGCCTGTGCTCTCTTTACTTCCATATAGTAAGGAGATGTTCCGTAAGGGCCAACTGCCAGCGGATTCTCGTGCTTCAGAAGATATTCTTCAGGATTGTAGCTGCCTACGAAGTTCTTTACTTCTTCATCTTCCATAAGTTCGATATTTGATACGCCGTGACTTGTGATAAAGCCGTCCTGGCAGATCATGATCGGAAGTCTTATAGTTTCTGAGATAGGCATTGCCTGAACGTAGTTGTCATATACTTCCTGATTAGTTTCAGCATATATCTGGATCCATCCGGAATCTCTGGCTCCCATTGAGTCCGAATGGTCATTGTTGATGTTGA
>JAUMXT010000069.1 GCA_030529015.1 Bacillota bacterium
TAGTTTTTGTTATTATCTGTCGAGCCAGCTTGGACGCATATATAATTTTATAGGGTATATGTTTTCAAGCCCCTGTATATTTCTTTCGTCTATGAGGATTTTAAGGTCGTCCAGCAGGTCTTCGCGACATGTGTTCCATGCAATAGGTATTTCTAGGATGTCCGATACCTGACTGCAAAGCTCATAGCCTTTCACGATATCTGCTGCTGTGGTTTCCCTAAGCAGGTGTGTGTTATTTATGATGCCGTGAAATTTAAGGTTTGTTTCGGCTTCGATGCTTTTTAAGTGGTCGATCATTCCTTCGACTGAATCGGTCTCAGGTCTGTTGGCGTTCAAAACGCAAAGCAGACGGCAATCGTCTTGTCTGAAATACTTCTCGAATTGCTTCAGGACTCTGGCACCGCTGTCATTGCCGCCGACATCTACGACTGTCGTGAATTCTTTGTTTTCGAGAGGCCCTCTGAGGGCTGCCGAAATGGCAGGAAGGTCCTCTGTGATATCGAATCCAAACGTGTTGTAGATAACGTCAATGCCTTTATCCTCCATCATCTTCTGTCTTTCACGGGAACGGAAGTAGGGATTGGCGATGTCCATATCCAGTATGGCAACCTTGTCATGTTTTTCTTTTAAATCAAAGGCCAGATTAACGGAAAACTCGGTTTTGCCGCTTCCGTAATGACCTGCGATAGCAGTTATTCTTTCCATGCCATGATCGCTTTCTTGTTATCAGGGATCAGCTTAGCCTTGCTGCCTGTCATCTTGTATTCGAGAGTTTTATCAACGGTGTCAACGTTCACGATATTGCAAGTTCTCAGCATAGCACCCAGCATTACCATGTTGGCAGTCTTAGGGTTGCCTACTTCGTTTTCTGCGATACCGATAGTGTCAACGTAATGAACGTTGATGTCTGTTCTTGTAGGTTCGATTGAAACTACGCTTGAGTTGATGAAAAGGTCTCCGCCCGGCTTCAGCATATCTTCGAACTTTTCGAGAGAAGGTCCGTTCATTGCTACCAGGATATCGCATGTAGCACCGACAGGTGATGCGATAGGTTTATCTGATACGCATACTGTACAGTTAGCAGTACCGCCTCTCATTTCAGGTCCGTATGTAGGCATCCATGTTACTTCTTTACCGTCAAACATTGCAGTGTATGCGATGAGCTGTCCGATGAGCAGTACGCCCTGTCCGCCGAAGCCTGCAATGAGCATTCTTTTAGCCGCCATTTTATTTCACCTCCTCAGGACACTTGAACTGTTTAACAGGGTAGTAAGGGATCATGTTTTCTTTTACCCATTCAAGTGACTGTACAGGTGTCATACCCCAGTTGGTAGGGCATGTTGAAAGCATTTCTACGAACGCATATCCAAGTCCTTTTTCCTGAACTTCAAAGGCTCTGTGGATTGCCTTCTTAGCAGCTCTGACGCCTGCAGGGTTATGGAGTGATACACGTTCTACATATACAGCTCCGTCTATAGTATTAAGGAGTTCGCAAACTCTCAGCGGGCTTCCTGCCTGTTCGATAGTTCTTCCATCTACACAAGTAGTTGCCTTCTGGCCGAGAAGTGTAGTAGGAGCCATCTGTCCGCCTGTCATGCCGTAAATAGCGTTGTTCACAAAGAACGTACAGATTTTTTCTCCTCTTCCTGCAGCATGGATCAGTTCTCCGATACCGATGGAAGCCAGGTCCCCGTCTCCCTGATATGTGAAAACAGGTGAGCTTGGATGAACTCTCTTGATGGCGGAAGCTGTAGCAGGTGCTCTTCCGTGAGAAGCTTCTATCATGTCAACGTTCATATACTGGTGAGCGATGATTGAGCAGCCTACAGGTGATACTCCGATAGCATCTCCCAGCTGTCCGCGCTCTTCAAGTACTTCCATTACGAGTCTATGTGAGATACCGTGTGTACATCCGGGACAGTAATGGCTTGTCATTTCTCTCATTCCGTTAGTTACTTCAAATACCGGCTTCACTTATCTCACCTCCAATATCTTCTTAGTTCTTTCGACAATTTCTTCAGGGTCGAGCAGCACGCCGCCAACCTTGTAGATGAGATCTACAGGGAACTTGCCGTTTACAGCCAGCTTAACATCCTGGACCATCTGACCCATGGAAAGCTCAACTGCTATGATGCTCTTAGTGCTTTCGCCGATAGCATCGAATGCATAGTCAGGGAAAGGCCACAGTGTTTTCGGTCTGATGAGACCGCACTTGATGCCTTCTTCTGACAGCATGTCCATAGCCTCTGAAACTACTCTTGAAGTGGTTCCGTAAGCTACGAATACTACATCTGCGCCTTCAACGTCGATGAGCTCAGCTTCAGGAAGCTCTCTCACAGCTTTTTCATATTTAGGCGCCAGTACATTTAAGTTAAAGTCTTCGAGTACTTCCTGCTGGAGGAATACAGACTTGATTGCGTTTCTTTCTCTCTTATTTTTGTGTCCTGTCAGGGCCCATGGTTTAGCTTCGAAGATTTCTTCTTCAGTCATTGCAGGGATTGGGTCAGGTACAGCTACAGGTTCCATCATCTGTCCCAGCATACCGTCAGCACAGATCATTACAGGATTTCTGTATTCATCTGCAACGTCGAATGCCTTATAAATCATTTCGCAAGCTTCCTGTATGGATTTTGGTGCGTATACGATGATGTGGTAGTCGCCGTTACCGCCTCCTCTTGTAACCTGGAAGTAGTCAGCCTGTGCCGGCTGGATTCCGCCGATTCCCGGGCCTGATCTCATTACGTTGATTGCTACCATAGGTGCCTGAATAACTGCCAGAGCAGAGAAGCCTTCCTGCATTAGAGCGATTCCGGGTGAGGATGAAGAGATGAGAACTCTTCCGCCTGCTGCGGCTGCTCCGTATGCCATGTTTACTGAAGCCAGTTCGGACTCTGCCTGGATGAATGATCCGCCGACCTTCTTCAGTTCTCTTGACATGTATTCAGGTACTTCGTTCTGTGGTGTGATGGGATAGCCGAAGTAAAAACGGCATCCTGCATTGATCGCTGCGAGAGCGAAGGCTTCATTGCCTTTCATCAGTTTCTTTTCTGCCATTGTTTTCCTCCTAGTCTAACCTATATACGTTTATCACGCCGTCCGGACACATAAGTCCGCAGTTACCGCACGCGATACAATCTTCTTCAGATACGATGCATACAGGGTGGTATCCCTGCTTGTTGATTTCAACATCATCGATTTTTAAAATGCCTTTAGGGCAAACGGAAATGCAGAGTTCGCATGCTTTGCATCTTTCTGCTTTTATTACTACTTTTCCTTTCGCCAAAATGTTCACTTCCTTCCCGGTCGAATAGTGTGTTTATTCTGTTTATTTGACTCTTTTACTAAAACAGAGTACCGTAAAGGTACTCTGAGTGCACACCCATAAGTATAACATAGCAGAAATAAAAAAAGAACAGAAAAATCAACGGTTTTTCTGTTCCTTTTGCATATTTTGTTTGAGTTTTAATGCTTTTCGAAATCGGATGCTCCGTGTTTACACAGAGGGCAGATGAAATCTTCAGGAAGAGGGTCGCCTTCATATACGTAGCCGCATATTTTGCATACCCAGCCCTTAGCCTTTTTATCAGGCGCTTCTTTGATGTTCTTTTGATAATAATCGTAAGTTGCAGACGGTTCACTGCTTAAAGTTTCGCCGTCTGTTACGTCGGCAATGAACAAAGTGTGAGTACCGAGATCGATTTTCTCAAATACCTTAGCGGAGATGAATCCGTTGGTGCCCTTTGTAATATACGGCAAACCGTTTTCACTTGTTTCATAAGGAAAATCCTTGAACTTATCTGTGTCCTTGCCGGACTGGAAACCAAAGTTCTTAAGTGTTTCGAAGTCGGCAGCTTCACTGAAGATGGAAACATTGAACTCTCCGGTTTTCATTATCATATCATGTGTAAAGTTTTCTTTGATTACGGAAATTGTAACCTTGTTAGGTGTGGTGGTTACTCGTTCCAATGTGTTTATTACGCAGCCGTTGAGCTTATTTCCGTCTTTGGCAGTAAGCAGATATAACCCGTCGCTGATTTTACGAAGTACTTTAGTATCCATAGCAGTAATCCTCACAAAAAATGTTTTTAATAGTTTTCAGCTTTGATCTGGAAGTGAGCCTGTGGATGTGCACATACAGGGCATACCTTAGGTGCGCTGCCGCTCTTTACTGTATGTCCGCAGTTGTTGCAGTGCCATACTACTTCAGGATCTCTTTCGAATACGATACCTTCTTCGATGTTAGCCAGAAGCTTTCTGTATCTTTCTTCGTGTTCTTTTTCGATCTTAGCTACGCCTTCGAACAGGAATGCGATGTGGTCGAAGCCTTCTTCTCTTGCTTCCTTAGCCATTCTGTCATACATGTCAGTCCATTCGTAGTTTTCACCTGCAGCAGCATCAGCCAGGTTAGTCATAGTATCTTTGATTTCGCCGTCATGCAGCAGCTTGAACCACAGTTTAGCATGTTCCTTTTCGTTAGCGGCAGTTTCTTCAAACAGGTTGGCAATCTGAACATAACCGTCTTTCTTAGCCTTGCTTGCATAGTAAGTGTACTTGTTTCTGGCCATTGATTCGCCTGCAAATGCTTCAAGCAGATTAGCTTCTGTCTTAGTTCCCTTTAATTCCTTCATGTTAAATTCCTCCTTAGATTATAGTTATTATATGTTATATGCAATAAATTATTGTTTATTGTTGTTGCGAATTTCGGCAGTCTTCACATATGCCATAAAATGAGATATGCGCGCCTTGGCTTTCAAACCCTTGGGTCCCGATGTTGTTTCGTGACAGCATTTCATCGATATGGGTGAGAAGTTCTTTAGAACCTTCAAAGTCTGCATCAAAGACCTTGTTGCAGCAGCGACATCTCATATGGATATGATCGTCTGTACGAAAATCGAATCTGTCTGCAGAATCAGGAATGCTGACTTTTTTGATTTCGCCCTTATCAGCCAGTTTGTTCAGCACTCTGTATACCGTGGCTCTTCCGATACTGGGATAGTTTTTATGGACTTCGTTATATACTTCATCAGGTGAAGGGTGGGTCATCATGCCTTTAACGATGTTAGATATGATTTCTTTTTGTAAAGTATTCCTAGACATATCTCGACCTCCTCTCTTATGCTAATGGTATTATATACTAAATGAGATTAGATATCAATAAGAAAATATAAAAAAAGCAGAATTTTTTATTCTGCAATTTTTGTGAGTTCCTCTAAGCTCAATATGCTTTCGCCTATAGCCTTTTTATTTACATCGTAGCCTTCCTCTACAGCTCTTACGAGATATGTGTAATAGCACTTTTCACTTTCCATGCAAACTACGATGCCTTCTGTCTTGTCGGTCTTATACGTATAAGCATTGCTGGTTGTTATGAATTCAGGCACTTCGATGTCTGTATCTTTAAGTTCTGAGTCGGCCAGATATTCTGTGAACAGCGTTTCTGTCACATAGCTCTTATATGTTTCTAAATCTGAAGCGATAGGTTTTGCCTTGGATTTGGAAAGGCACTGGACTACTACATTAACTGTTTCTTTAGAATCTGCCATATCAAGGATATCCTTGTCAGATTCTTCGTTTATTATCCATGAATCCTCATTCTTGGCAGGAAGCTCTACAGAAAAAGATTTATTGGCATTTTGATATACTGCAGGGTCACCTTCAAGTGTTGCTGCTCCGCATGATGCGAGAGGTAGACACAAGCACGATATAAGCAGGATAGATAGCAGTTTTTTCATATTACGGTCTCCTTTTAAATTGTTCTTGTCTATGTCATGAGTATAACATAAACGACAAAAAAAGAAACACACAAATTGTTTGGGATACCAAGCAACATGAGGTCCGGCACACTTGACTAACAGACTGTAAACGGCTATAATTCAACCTGTATAAAGTATAGATGATAACATTTTATTCAATTATGAAGGGTGATAATAATGAAAATAATCATAACTGCAGGCGGAACCAGTGAGAAGATCGATGATGTTAGAACTATAACTAATTCATCTACAGGAAGACTGGGCTATGCTATAGGTAAAACATTCGCGGAGAAATACGGCGATAACATAGATACGATATACTATCTTCACGGATTGAGAGCGGCATATCCTGAGCATGAGAAGGTAGTGCCGGTAGCTATAGGCGGAGTTATGGATCTGCAGGAAGAACTTAAGAAGCTTTTGACTACAGAGAAAATAGATGCGGTAGTTCATGCTATGGCAGTAAGTGACTACATAGTAAATGAGGTTACTACTCTCGATAAGATCAGAGGAGTTGAAGATCCTGATAACGCAGCCGATCTTTCAGGAAATAAAATCAGCTCAGATATAGATGACCTCGTTATCCACATGAAGAAATCACCGAAGGTTATCGGAGGTATCAAGAAGTGGGCGCCTGACACAAGACTTGTGGGCTTCAAGTTGCTCAGCAGCGTTCCTCATGAAGAGCTTATCGATGTAGGTTACCATTTGCTTCAGAAGAATGACTGTGATTACGTAATGGCTAACGATCTTTCTGAAATAGGCAAGGATTATCATAAGGGATATCTTATCCATAAGGATGGTACGTATGATACTATGGAAACTAACGAAGAAATCGCAGATATGATCGCAAGGAGGATCCTTAAATGAATATAGTTTTAGGAATAACAGGAATCATTTCTTCATATAAGGCGGCAGATATAACAAGCAGACTCGCCAAGGCAGGTCATGATGTTCACATCATACTGACAGAAGGCGGAAGCAAGTTCATAACACCTCTGGCTCTGCAGACACTCAGCAAGAATAAGGTTCATACTGAGTTTTTCGAAGAGGGCATCCCTAAGGAAGTAAAGCACATAACACTGGCGGAAAACGCAGATATCTTAGTTATCGCACCGGCCAGTGCCAATATCATCGGCAAAATCGCCGGCGGTATCGCAGACGATCTGCTTAGTGCCACAGTAGTCGCAGCAGCAACTACTACACCTGTTTATCTGGCACCTGCGATGAATACCAACATGTATGAAAACCCTATCGTGCAGGGAAATATTGCGAAATTAAAAGATCTCGGTTACAAATTCATCGAGCCTAAAGAATCACTGCTGGCATGTGGCGTGACAGGAAAGGGCGCGCTGGCAGATGTAGACGATATCGTAGAAATAATAGAAGGAGCATTATAAAATGATCAAATACAACAGCACAAGAGGAAGCGAAAACATCAAGACAGCTGCACAGGCAGTCATCCAAGGTATAGCAGAAGACAGAGGATTATACGTTCCCAATGCCGTACCTGCATTGCCTAAGACTATAGAAGAACTGGCCAAGATGTCATATAGAGAGATCGCATTCGAAATCATTGGATCATTCTTCACAGATTATACTGCAGAAGAAATGAAAGCATGTGTAGACGGAGCATATGACGCTAAGTTCGAAGAAGCGGAAATCGTTCCTATCAAAGAAGCGGGCGGAGCCCATTTCCTGGAACTTTACCACGGCAAGACTGCGGCTTTCAAAGACATGGCCCTTTCCATATTACCTTACCTTCTGACTACAGCTATGAAGAAGGAAAAAGAAGATAAGAAAATCTGCATCCTGACTGCAACATCAGGAGACACAGGCAAAGCAGCACTTGAGGGCTTTGCAGATGTGCCGGGCACAGAAATAATCGTTTTCTTCCCTAACCAGGGAGTCAGCGAAGTGCAGGAAAGACAGATGATCACTCAGGAAGGCGACAATACTCATGTATTCGCTATCGAAGGAAACTTTGACGATGCGCAGACAGGAGTTAAGAAGATATTCAACGATGCGGACTTTGCAGAAAAACTGGCAGGATACGGATGCAAGCTGTCATCAGCAAACTCCATCAATATCGGACGTCTCGTGCCGCAGGTGGCATACTATGTTTACGGATATGCTAAGCTCGTGGAAAGAGGCGTTGTTAAGGCCGGCGAACCTGTGAACATCGTAGTTCCTACAGGAAACTTCGGAAACATCCTGGCAGCATATTACGCAGGTAAGATGGGAATTCCTGTTGGCAAGCTGATATGTGCATCAAACAAGAACAAAGTTCTGACTGACTTCTTTAACACAGGAATTTATGACATCAACAGAGACTTCTATCTGACAAACTCACCGTCTATGGACATCCTGATTTCCAGCAACCTGGAAAGACTGCTGTATCATTTGGCTGAAGGCGACGGGGCAGTAATAAAGGGACTGATGGAAGCGCTGGAAACAGAAAAGAAATACGAAGTAAGTGACAAGATCAAGGAAGGTTTGGCAGCGTTCTACGGCGGATTCGCATCAGTTGAAGATACTAATGCAACTATCGGTCAGATGTATGAAGAAAACGGTTACCTGATGGATACACATACTGCAGTAGCATATAAAGTATATCAGGACTACGTGGCTGAAACAGGCGACAAGACACCGACACTCATCGCGTCAACAGCCAGCGCATACAAGTTCGCTGACAGCGTAGCTAAGTCAATTGGACTTGGCGAAGAACCAAACGGTTTCGAATACGTTAAGGCAGTTGCAGCCAAGACAGGCGTTCGCGTTCCTGCAGGCCTGAAGGATCTGGAAAACAAACCTATAAGACACACAGGCGTGATCGAAGTTCCGGCAATGGCAGATGCAGTTGAGGAAAGCGTGAAATAAGCAAATGTGA
>JAUMXT010000070.1 GCA_030529015.1 Bacillota bacterium
TAAGTATATAAACCGTTGATTTCATCCTCAACATCACTCAGCTGAGTATATATACATCCGCAAATGCCATCCGGGATTCCCGGAATTATCATGCCTTCATACATGTCGACTATCATATCAGTCAGCTCTTCGCAAGTCTCCGCACCGTCGTAGCCATAAACAGCATATTTACTGTAATGATGGCCATCCACCAAACGAGTATATCCGCCACACTCAGACATGAACAACGGTCTCTTGCCGATACGCTTACCATCCGTCATTTCCACGACCTTAAAATACACATGCTCACTATCGAAGTCGCTCTTTTGCTGTGCAAACCAGCCGGAAGTCGAATCAATCAAACGCGTCGAGTCAAGCTCGCGAACCATTTCATACATATAATCACTTTCGAACTATAAATGCTGCACTGTATCATGAGTATGCTGCACGAAAAACTCCTTGCGCGCTCCGTCAAGACCGCTCCTATCCGACTTTTTCTTCATACCCACAGTCGGCAGCGCCGTATCCTTCACGAAGGAATAACTGCCGCTGTTTACCATATCCTGCATAACCAGCATCCCATGTTTATCGCAGTAATAATAGAACCACTCCGGCTCCACCTTGATATGCTTTCGCAGCATATTAAACCCAAGTTCCTTCATGCGAAGCACGTCACGCTCATATTCTTCAGGCTCAGCAGGCAGGAACAATCCATCGCTGAAATACCCCTGATCCAGCACGCCATGCCAGAAAACAGGCTCACCGTTAAGGCACACGCGCTGCACACCGTCAATCTCCCTTATATCAACCGTTCTAAGGGCGTAATAAACCTCTATTTCGTCCTCTCCCGCCTTTAAACGAGCAGTATGCAGGAATGGGTCCTCACACGTCCAAACACGCTTCTCAGTCGGAATCAGACGCTCACTAATCACCTTGCCATCAGACATCTCAAGCACTACATCCGCACCCTCAAGATCCGGCGTCACCCTCATGCTCACCACATATTCACTAGGCACATTTTCGAGCCACACAGGCTGCCAAATCCCGCTGACAGGCGTGTACCACATGCCACCGCGTTTCTTAGTCTGCTTGCCGTACGGGTAAGTCTTGTCCAGCTTATCGGTAACCTTCACCACCAGCTTGTGCGTTCCGGCTCCGCCGCTTTCTCCGCCTCCGGCGCATCCTACAAGCCCGGTTATATCTAATGCAAAAGGCAAGTATCCGCCTTCATGGCTTCCTGCATGCTTACCGTCCACCCAAACTTCCGCCTTCTGATCTACTGCTCCGAAGTTAAGCAAAATGCGCTCCTTCGTAAATTCATCAGGCACGGTGAATTCCGTTTCATATGTAAGCACATCCCCGACCTTGCCATCGTATCCCGAGAGGATAGACTGCGGAGGATAAGGCATTCTTATAGGTTTGCCGTCAAGATTCCAGCCTTCGCTGAGCACCTTGAAATTATCACGCTTCATCTGCGGACGCGGATATACATCCCAAGGAACTTTCGCGCAGCTGCCGGCAGCCCCGCCGCCTGCTTCAAATCTTTCGCCTGCTTCCGTCATAAGGTCATGATGCCCTACACGCATCATATGAAATATCCCATAAATACACGCGGTCAGAGCCACTAACACCAGTAGCGCCGCCATAAATATACTTTCGTTCGGCAGGAATGAATAAGTCCCGTCATTGTTAGCTATCTGCTCCGCATCGCGTAGCACAAAAGCTCCGATATACGGTCCGATTATTCCCGGGATCAGCACCTGCCCGATAATACGAACACCCTGAAAACGCCCTGCCATGTGGTGCGGGATCTTCGATCTTATCATCGCACCGAACACAGCCATACCGGCAAGATATCCGCACATCATCAGCACAGAACCGATAAACACCGGCACAGTCGCCTTGAAAATAAACAACACAATATATCCAAGTGCCAGAATGATCACAACCGGCACTACACTCATTTTAAAACCAAGCTGGTCATAAAGCCGTCCGTAAACAGCTGTAAACACAGCCGCCATAATAATAGCCGGCGCCAATATCAGCACATACCCGGTCATCTGCAGCGACTGTTCATAATATACGATCAGATACGGCATGAACACCTGTATCGAAATATTGAATACAGCGAAGGCCCCTATCACCGCATAAAGCAGCTTATTCTCCTTAAATACAGACGGCCTGAAGCTGTAGCATATATTGTCAATATACGATGCGTCCTGCCCGTGAGCATCGGAAATATCAACATCTTCAATCAGGAAAAATCCGGCCACACCAATCACGAGAACCACAAGCCCGATGATCATAAATATCACAGTCCAGCTTTGGGCCACATCGAGGTCAAATCCCATAAATCCGCCAAACACCACCAGTATCGCCACCAGCGGCATCATCGCATTGATACCCTCGATCTTGCCTCGATTCGACTCATTTCCCGAATCTGTTATCCATGCATTATACGCAGCATCATTGGCAGTAGATCCGAAGAAAGTCATCACGCAGTCCAGGATGATAACTATGCTCACACCTGCCGCAGCAGCCTCTACCGCACCTCCGAAAATCGGCGTCAAGACCTCCATTCTAACAAGACCGAAAGCCATTATGGTAACGCCCCAGATAAGATATCCTCCGCATATAAAAATCTTTCTCTTTCCGACTTTATCAGACAGCGCACCCATCAAAATAGTAGTCACAGCCGCCGCCACAGCACTGGCACTTACCATCATGGCAATCTGCGCTGCCGACGCGTGGAACATCTTATAGATGAACACATTGAGATACATATTTTCAACTACCCATGCCACCTGACCCACAAGGCCAAACAGCACCAGCGCTATCCAAAATTGTTTCTTACGTCTCATAATATACTCCTGAGCATGCATGCTCCGTCACCAAATATCTTATCCATAGCCGCCATGTATCTTTGGCACGCTTCCTTCTTCACGAACGCTTGCACAGTCCCTGCAAACCCGCCTCCGTGGACCCTGCACACGCCGTCATCCCCCAGCACAGATTCACTCACAGCGAGAGCTACAGCGATATTCTGAGCTTCAGGGCTCGCATATATATTCTGCAAAAGCTTGTACGACGAATCTGCCGACTCTTTCACAAGCTTAAGGAATTCTTCGAATTCTCCTTTTTTAAGTGCCTCCGCCTGTGCTCCTGCTCTCGCAGTTTCTCCTGCAAAGTGCAAAGCGCGCAGCAGCGCTCTGTCGCCTGCTTTCGTCCTTATTTCGTTAGCCGCTTCAAGCAGCTGATTGGTCGTTATTCCTCGTAGTTTTTCCTGTCCGAAAACCTTAGCAACTGCTCTCATCTCTTCAGTGACCGCAGCATAATCATCAGTTAAATCAGCGTGAGAACCACCTGTATTAGTTATACATAAATCATATCCGCAGCCGGCGAAATCAAAGTCTATCTCTTCTATGATAGGACAACCTTCATAGGCGAAATCTATGTAAACTATGCCTCCTGAAGCGCACGCTATCTGATCCATCAGACCACACGGCTTGCCGAAATATTCATTCTCAGCGAACTTGCCAATCTTGGCAAGTTCCACATAAGATATATCCCCATCGTTATAAAGCTCCGACTGGATACTGCCTATCAGTATTTCGAATGCGGCAGATGAAGAAAGTCCGGAACCTGCAGGCACATCGCTTTTGACATATGCTTTAAAGCCACCGATATTATATCCCTCTTCAGAAAGCCCTGAAAGAACGCCTCGAATGAGGCCCGCGGTTGTGCCCTTTTCATGTTCGAGAGGAGACAGGTCTTCTGTATCAAGTTTGATCAGCCCGTAGCCTTCGGAATAGATCTCGATGTTAGAATCTGAAGTCGCGGTGACTGCTGCCGTGATGAATATGTCTACAGCTGCTGCCAGCACTTGTCCGTTTTGATGATCTGTGTGGTTGCCGCCAAGCTCAGTTCTGCCCGGCGCATCAAAAATATGCACATCGGCAGGACCGAAGTGCGTTTTGAATGAATTCATGACGTCCATGTGACGTATTTGCTTATTATCGTTACTTTTCATGAGAATATTATATATTTTCCCGTAAAATAATACAACTCTCCCCCTCAGGTTTCTTGATTTTGGTACTTTAGGTCCATTTTATTACACAGGATAAGCGTTATTCTATAAGAGGGGGCTGTTTTCAAAGAAAGTGTAGTAATTATGGATCCTCAAAAAATAATAGAAAATCCCGATTTTAATATCGAAAAAGCTGTATCATCGTTATTAATTAAAATGGGTGTATCCCCGAAATACTCAGGTTTTTACTATTCAATTTATGCCATCAAGTTAGCCGTAGAGGAAATGCACCGTCTTGAATTTGTCAGCAAGTGGATATATTACGATGTGGCGAGCAGATTTCAAACAAGCTATATGTGCATCGAACGAAACATCCGCACGATCGTCAATGTTGCTTGGGAAAATAACCCCGAGCTGCTCGAAGCCATCGCAGGCTTCAAATTCAAGAAGAAACCAACCAACACAGAATTCATATCGGTAATGGCCCTGTTCCTTATCTTTAATGAATTCTAATACGTTAACACTGTTTAAGTAAGATATAACTGAAGTACGTTGAAAAAGTCCCCCTGTTTTTAAAACTAAAAAACAGCAGCTACCTACATGGTAGCTGCCGTTTTATGGTTTTAAACGTTATTATTAAAATGTTATTGCTTTAGATTTACTGTTCTTCTGACATCAGCATTGTCCAGTACTTGTCATATGTCTTAGCTGCATCGCCGATATCCAGCTGCAGGAAGTAATTTGATTTTACTGATTCCGGAATTGCCAGAGCAGGTGCGTTTTGGTAATCATCTCCCATGAGTGCTACTGCTGCATCATTAGGGCAAGCATAAGCCTGTCCGTCTACATCCAGCATTGTCTGCAGGTTGAATGCCATGTTTTCAGCATCCAGCAGGAAGTTTAAGAATGCTTCTGCATTTTCCTTATTCTTAGCTCCCTTAGGAATTACGAATTCATCTACGCCCAGCTGTACAGCATCTTTCAGTTCTGCTACTACGAGAGCGTCATCACCCATTTCTGAGAATGCTTTTGAAGCCTGTCCATCGAAGAGGAATCCTACTGATGCAGCACCGTTGATAAGCATAGTTTCTGCACTGTCTGAATCGAATCCTGCTACGTTAGGAACGTACTTCTGTAACCATTCATATGCTTCTGCGATTTCTTCGTCGTTCTGGCTGTTAGGGTCATATCCCAGTGAAGCCAGCGCGATTGGGAACAGATTTCTTGGTCCTGTAACTGACGCGATTTGTCCTTCAAGTGCAGGGTCCAGAAGGTCTGCATATTCATCGATTTCAATTGGACAAGTTTCAGGGTTGTAAACAACATATACATAGTTCATCATGTAAGGAATAGCATATTTGTTTTCAGGGTCGAAATCTCTGTACTTATAAATATCGCCAAGATTATCGAAGTTTGAAAGGTTTTCAAGGTTGATTTCTTCCAGATAACCGCCATTAATCAATGCCGTCATATCAGCATCACAAGGCATTACCAAGTCGTATTCGTCTCCGCCACCGCTAGTGATTTTAGCTGTAGCTTCTTCAGATGTACTCATGTAAGAAAAGTTTACATTTATACCTGTTTCTTCAGTGAACTGATCTACCAGATCCTGTGAAAGATAATCTGACCACATATAGATGTTCAGTTCTCCGTTTTCACCTTCGTCTCCGCCACCGCATGCAGCGAGGGAGAATGCCATAACACTTATTACCGCTATAGCAATGAATTTCTTTAATAACTTCATCTTTCTTCCTCCATTTAAAATTTTTAACATTTTAGAAATACGTCTTTATATTTGTTGAAGCTCTTTTTTTGATAAGAGCCTGAACAACATAGTTTAAGATTATGCCTAATATCAGCACTAATACCATTATAGAGGTCAATGCATTTACTTCAGGCTTAAGTCCCACTTTAACCATCGACAGAATCTTTACCGGGAGTGTCGTTGAATAAGGTCCCGAAACAAAATTACTTATTATAACGTCGTCTATCGATAAAGTAAATGACATAAATGCACTAGATAATATTCCCGGTATCAACATAGGTAACGTTATTCTGAAGAATGTTGTTATCCTGTTGGCACCCAAATCCTGCGATGCTTCTTCAACGGACATATCCATACCGGACATTCTTCCTCTCATGATGATAACAACAAACGGGATGCAGAATGTAGCATGCGCAAGTATCATCGACATCATACCTAAAGGGAAATTAGCAGTTTCATATAACATCAGAAGTGAAATACCAAGCACTACCTCAGGTATAACGATAGGAATATACAATGAATTATTGATTGTACGTTTCAATTTGAATTCAAATCTCATCAAACCCATTGCACCCAAAACGCCAACAACAAGTGAAATTGCCGTAGCGGCTATAGCCACAATAAGTGAATTGATAAGATACTGAAGCAAATCTGATTGTGTGAATAAATATTCGTACCATTCCAATGTAAAGCCGTTCCAGTAATAATTATTTTTCTGATCGTTAAATGAGAAAATAACCATTATAACTATTGGAAGATATATAAACGCAAACACAATCAATGCGTACAGATTACCCAGTCTTCTTCCTCTTCGTTTTCGTTTAAGTCTTTTGCTGAGCTTAGTTTTTTCCATTTAGCACACCTCCAGATCATCCAGCTTGCCGACTCTTGTGTATATCCACATCATAGCAAGTGTAATCATTATCAGAAGTATTGCCAATGAAGCTCCAAATGGCCAGTTTTTAGTGACTAAGAACTGATTCTTAACAAGTGTACCCACCAGCATTACCTTACCGCCGCCGAGCATTTCAGGAACATAGTACATACCAAGTGAAGGTATGAATACAAGCAGAACGCATCCTACTATTCCCGGCATAGTCTGCGGTATAGTAACTTTTCTGAACGTTGTTGCCGAGTTTGCCCCTAAATCCTTAGACGCCTCAATAAGTGATTTGTCCAGTTTTTCTATAGATGAATACAATGGTAGCACTGAAAACGGCAGCATTGCTGTAATCAGACCAAACATTACCATAGTATCACTATACAGAAGATCAAGCGGCTCAGAAATTATATGTAACTTCATAAGGAATACATTAAGGAATCCATTAGGCATTGCCAACAAATTCAAGCTATACAATCTTACCAGTGAGCTGGTCCAATAAGGTATCATTACCAACATCAGAAGTTTCGCTGACGTTTTAGATGGCTTGCTGGCTATCCAATATGCTAACGGATATCCTACAAGAAGACACACTACCGTAGTAAGAAAAGCTAATTTCAATGACTTCCATATAACTTTTAGGTACAGCGGCTGGAGCATTTCCTTATAATTCTCCAGAGTAAAAGTGTATTCTATCCCACCATATACATTTCTTGTCATAAAGCTTATAACCAGAATGTATATAAGCGGCAGCATAACGAATATTATCATCCAGATAGATACAGGACCTGCTGTAGCTGCAGCCGGAAGCTTACCTCGAAGACCTTGTCTTCTTCCGCCTATTGCAAGAGCTGCTTTTTTATTACTGCTCATACAACTCACCCCCTAAGCTTTTATACCTGTAACATCTTCAATGTCCCAGTAAAGATACAGTGTATCACCCTCTGCATAAGAAGGATCTGCTTTTACTCTGTTTATCTTGACATCGTATCCGTTTTCCATTGCCACAAGCGTTCTATACTGAGCACCGACAAAAATCATATTTTTTACCTGTCCCTTTATAGAAAACCCTTCTACCGGCTCTTTACTGTATTGCATAACTTCAGGTCTTATACAAAGGTGCACATCTTCGCCCACCTGAAATCCTTCGGCAGACATAATACATTTTCCAAGTTCAGTTTCGACAACTGCCTTTTCACCTTCTATAGACAATATTTTACCACTAAAAATATCTGATTCACCAATGAAGTTTGCAACAAATTTTGTCTTAGGTTTGTTATATATTTCCGATGGTGTAGCCAAGTGTTCGATAACGCCGTCGTTCATTACAGCGATACGGTCACTCATTGTCATGGCTTCTTCCTGGTCATGCGTAACATATACGAATGTGATATTGAGCAATTTCTGAAGTCTCTTCAACTCAATCTGCATCTGCTTACGAAGCTGTAAATCCAGTGCACCAAGCGGTTCATCCAGAAGCAGTACTTTCGGATTATTAATGAGAGCTCTTGCGATAGCAACTCTCTGCTTCTGTCCGCCAGACATCATGTCCGGTTTTCTTCCTTCAAAGCCCATTAACTGTACAAGTTCGAGCATTTCTTTTACTCTTACTTTTATTTCATCCTTAGGCACTTTTTTTACAGTAAGCCCATACGCGATGTTGTCATAAACAGTCATATGCGGGAATAAAGCATAACTCTGGAACACAGTATTTACGTCTCTCTCGAATGCTTCCTTGTCTTCTACACGTTCACCTTGTACTTCAATAATTCCATTAGTAGCGTCCTCAAATCCGGCAACCATTCTGAGAATCGTTGTCTTACCGCAGCCTGATGGTCCTAAAAGAGTAAGAAATTCGCCTTCTTCAATATCAAGATTTAAATTTTTTTCAACAATTCCATTTCCGCTTGCCCCAGGATC
>JAUMXT010000197.1 GCA_030529015.1 Bacillota bacterium
TTCTTATCATTTAAAAATCATAATCATCTGGATCCAACCCTGCATCTTCCAATGCTTCACGTCTTTCATCCTCATCCATAAACGAAAGTTCATCATAATCAAGACCCGCCAATTCTAATTCGTCGTCCACTTCCTCGTAAATCTCATCTTCTTCCTTTGTCATTTCGTTGAATGCCATAAAATCCATTGCACGTTCCATCGGATTCAATTTCCCATCACCATCAAAATCAAAAATCTTTCCAAAAAATCCACCTGTCATATGTCTGCCCTCCTATTATCCTTGTGCTGCTGCAATCCATATAATAATTCCTACAATTGTAAGAATTGCACCGATTGCCTTTTGACCATCATCTCCATCTTTAATCAACATATAAAGACCTACTAATGGCATTGCTATCATTCCCAAAATAATCATAACCAAACATCCTCGTATAATATTTTTATACTTAATAATTAACTAGTTCCTTGACAACTGAATATTGTCATATTTAATTCAATCGGTTTGTTTATGCCCATGATATAATTGACTCAAGTCAATCAGGTAAGAGTTCTTTAGCCTCCTGTTGAGCCTTATGGTTGCTTCAAAAATAGTCTGTTCCCCTGAACCGGAAGTTAACTTCAAACCAACTGGCTGTTTGTTGGAGTTCATGGTCTGCCTTTTAGCAGTAAGGTTCGCATCAGATCATCTCCAACTGGATTCTTATATGCGAGGGTGTCGATGCTCCGTGTTTCATGGGTGTTACCAAGCCGATTGACCACCAAATACATAACGAAAGAAGGTGATATCATGAACCCACTTTACGTCGGTATTGATGTCAGCAGCACTAACAATGTCGCCTACATTATGAAACCAGATGGCGACAAGCATAGCTGCTTCCCTATTACTAACAGTCGAGATGGTGCTCGTCAGTTAGTAAAACGTATTTTGTCTACAATGAATTCTCTGTCTCTCAATGACGTCTCCATTGGTCTGGAAGCAACTTCCGTTTATGGAGAAAATCTTGTCTACTTTATGAGAGAAGATGGCTCTCTTGCGCCTTACCTTAAAAAGCTGTTTGTCCTTAATCCAAAGCAGGTCAGCAAGTTTAAAGAAGCTTACCCTGAACTGCCGAAAAATGATTATGTGGATGCTTTTGTTATTGCAGACTGCCTGCGCTTCGGAAGAATCAACAAGGAGGTTTACATGGGCGATTATCGCCATGATGCGCTCCGTAAACTTACACGCGCTCGTTTCTTTGCTGTACAAAATTTAACAAAAGAGAAACAACGCTTCCTTAATCACTTATTTATGAAGTATTCTTCATTCACGCAGGAGAAGGTATTTTCTGATACCTTCAGTACCACTGCCCTGGCCGTCTACGAAGAGTTTGAGTCCGCCGAACAGTTGGCAAATATGGACTTACAAGAACTTACCTATTTCATCATGGAGAAAGGGAAGAATCGTTTCCCTGACCCTGATGCAGTAGCCAATGCCATTCAGAAAGCTGCCCGCAGTTCTTACCGTTTGCCAAAGACGGTAAATGATTCTGTCAATCAGGTGCTTTCCATATCCATAAGCTCCATAAGAGCATTGGAATCACAGATTAAAGCATTTGATAAGGCGATTGCAGACCAGATGGAATTGATTCCGAACACTTTGACCTCTATCAAAGGTATTGGTCCTGTCTACTCGGCAGGTATTATTGCTGAGATTGGAGATATCAATCGTTTCCCTCATCATGCTGCTTTGGCTAAATATGCTGGTCTGGCGTGGTCACAACACCAATCCGGTAACTTCGAGGCACAAAACACACACCTCATCCGTTCCGGTAACCGATATTTAAAATATTACTTGTGTGAAGCTGCATTTTCTCTTGTAAGATGCGATGCAGAGTATAGCCGCTTCTACCACCTCAAATATAAAGAGGTGAACAAGTATCAACACAAACGTGCACTCGCATTAACTGCTCGTAAATTTGTGCGGTTAGTCTTTCGACTGCTGAAAGAAAATCGTTTATATAT
>JAUMXT010000071.1:0-2890 GCA_030529015.1 Bacillota bacterium
CCGACAAAATATTTGTTTGGTTCGTACTGATCTGCTGTAGCTGTGCCGCTGTTGCAAATTTATGGGTTCTGTTGGTATCAGATATTTCGTCTGAATTGTAAGACGGTTTGCTTGACTGTTTCGCCCAACTTGGAACTGTCGGATCTGTTTCTGCAAAAGACTGTAAAGCAGTATCAGCTTTACCGAGGGATGTCTGTACCGCAGACGCAAGATCTGATTTCGGAATACCACCGGAAGGCTTACTGTATGTACCTTTGCCGTTCCAGGTGTTTTTCTCGGATGATGTAACAAACTGATTTGTCGTTCCTGTACTGCTTATTTCATCGGCGTTATAGGAAGGCTTGTTTGTCTGCTTCGCCCATGAAGGTACTGTCGGGTCTGTTTCGCTCTGTAATGCGCTGTCAGCTAATCCGAGTGAGGTTTGTACAGCACTTTCAAGGTCTGTTTTCGGTATGCCGTTCCGAGGTTTGCTGTATGTACCTTTACCGGCCAGTGCAGTGAATATACCGCCGGATTTTACGGGGTTATCACTGCCCTGTGTCGGTGTGTCGTCGAATGTTAGTTTGTTTTGCTTGCCGGTGAGGAGGTCGATCATGTACCCCCATAGGGTTTTTGCGTTTTCACGTGATATGAATTTATCATTGTTATTCGCCATGGCAAGTACACCTCCTTCCTGATTAATTTATCAGTTGTTGCCACTGATGATGTAAGCGATATCTGAGGAATCACATGCTTCTACAGATGATGTCACTGATTCATAAGCTGAACCGTTCCAGATGTAACCCATGTTTTCTACAATATCAACATAGAGCTTACCTGTTGCCGGTGTGTATACAGCTGTTTCTGTTACGTTGTACGAAGTCTGTACCGTGTCATATCTGTACGCTGTGAACTCAGATGCACCGAGGTCAACGTAGATCTTGTCTGCTTCCGGTGTGATAAGTGTTGTGTATGTGTCTTCTTCGTAGAACTGGCCGTCCGCTTCCTTGTAATAGCCTTCTACAATAGCATCGATAGCCGCCTCTGTTGTTTCGTGCATAAAGTCTGTGCCGTAAAGGAAACCGTCGAGTACGTCGTCAGCAACGTCAGGAAGCTTTGAAAGTACCAGCTTGTGAGTTGTAGGATCTATGATTGTTTCATAGATTGTTTTCATATTTGATTTTGAAACAAATTTTTCGCTCATAATTAATTACCTCCGATAATGTCATTGATATCATCGTCGTCTAATTCTTCTGCGTTAGTATCCGGTTCGTTGTGTAACAACGTCCAGTTGATACCGTCAATAAGTCGTTCCGGATCATCCTTTTCAGCAATGAGTTCGTCGTCTGCGTGAATAGGAATATCAGGGAAGAACTGCTGTAATTCAGCGTCACAAATATATCTCTGACCTCTCTTTGCGGTCGTTGACATGTCGTAGATCGAAGCCAGATGGCCGAGATATTCAGTTGTCACGTCTTCATCCTCCGGATCAACATAGTTAAGCACTTTGTATTTGTTACGAATCGCAATAAGATGTGTCATGTATCGGCGTTCAAACTCGTCAAGGCAGTCGTTCCATATGTAACGGGCCGCATCTTTGATAAGCTGTCGTGCTTCTATATCTACATCAACATCGAGAACTTCTCCGGCATAGTCCTTGATTAAGGACTCTGCCGCGAGAAAGTCTTCATCGATTTTCTGGTTCGTATCGGGATCATCCCACGTAATATTCAGTGCTCTTTTCTTTTCGTCAAGAGTTATCGGCATGGGATCTCCTTTCAGTTACGGTCAAGGTGTGCCGCGTGTTACAGCGATTGTGTAAACGGATTCTGCGTCGCCGTTTGTGACTGTTACAGTATCGGTTGTTACAGCTTTGTTAGCGAATGCCACATTGCCACCGTTCTGGATTGTTGTTTCGCCGGACTTGATAACGACTGTTGCATCGCCGTCCTTTGCTGCTACTGTGATAGCTGCACTTGCCGCTGTTGAAGTTGTTTCATAGTTCTTCTTAAGCGGATCGAATGCAGGATCGAGTGTGAGTGATCCTAAAGTGAGTGATGCAAGGTATGCGTTCTTTGGTCTGTCTGTTGTAGCAACTGTTGGGAATACCTCTTCAAGATCGCTGATGTCAAGGTACTGGAATCCGTTGTACTGCATTGGACGGCCGTTTGCGTAAACCTTAATCTTATAAGTTCTGAGGTCTTCGAGGAACTTGAATTCGTCACTGTATTCAAGCTTGCCGCCCTTTGAGCTGCCTAAGCCCATAAAGTAGTCACTTGCAATACCCATTACAGCGTGACCCTGTGGAACTGCTGTACTCTGGATAACCTGTGTCGGATAAGGGAAAATACCGTTTACGTACTTACACTCTGTCGTTAACGCTGTAGTGGCTGGAAAAATTTTGGTAAAAAAGTCTGTCGGGTTGACGATAAGGAGTATAGAGTTGATTCCTCTTGTACGGCCGTTATCCTTGATACTCATAATAGCGAGCATTTCACCGTAAAATTCTTTGCTGAATCCTGTACACTTAACTGCTGCTCTTGTCGGATAGCCTGTTGTGTTGTCGAACGGTGCATGATAGTCTGAAATCATGCCTATAGGGCAGTTCTTACCGTTGCCGGCAACAATCGCATACTCAAGGCCAAGCCATACAGCTTCCTTAAGAAGTGTCATAGCGTAAGCAGCTACCCAGCGTGGTCCGAGGTCTAACATATCGTTAGCAACGAAGATATATGCAGTAAGCTTGCAGAGTGTAAGATCGATTGTTGTGAATGGGCCGCCTTCAAGCGCTGTAACAATAGGTGTATTGAGTGCATCCCATGTAGCACGCTGTTCAGCGCTGTTGTCGATAGTCCACTTTGTGATAGCTGATGTGTTTGTGAACTTGATAGCGTTAAGGAGTGGGTGTTCC
>JAUMXT010000071.1:2900-8511 GCA_030529015.1 Bacillota bacterium
TGCTGTAGTATTCTGTCTTTGGAAGAAGTTCTGTGATACCTGTATAAACGCCGTCTGATGAGCTGTTACGGAATCTCATCTTTGCGTCGTCGATTACCTGATTCCAGAACTTAGTTTCTTCACTGGTGAGTGACTTAATGCCTCTTGCTTCAAGAACTGCTTCGTCCTTGTCAGCTTCATACTCGTTATAGATAGCCTTAAGTTCGCTCTTGTTGTATTCCTGTAAGTCCTGCATTGCGGCCTTGATCTGTTCTTCGTTACCGCTTGCAAGTGCTGCTGTCACAGCGTTATAGAGTTCGTCCTTCTTTGCCTTTACAGCGTCAAGATTTTTCATAACTTAGATCTCTCCTTTTAGTAATTTCATGAAATAGTCGTTTACTTTTGCTTTATTATCCTCAGCCGGTTCAGGGGTTTTTTCGTCCTTTGTCGGCTCTGATCCATTGTCATTGATGTTCCCGTCATTTGTGTCGGTAACATCGTCCTGCTGCATTTTTGCAGCGTTTTTCACTTCCTGCTGCATTTTTGCAGCGTTCTCTGCATTTTTCTCTGCGTTCGCAGCATTGATTCCTGCGCTCATGCCATCTTCCATAGCTTGTGCGATAATCGCTGACTGGCATGCGTGTAACTCATCTACTGGTTTAGTTGCTTTGGCTACCATCGAACCGAATCTTTCGATAAAGTTATCCATGAATCCTTCCTTTGCGTGATTCATAGCCGCCTTTACCTTGTCTTCTGCCTCAGTCTTCTTTTCCTCATTGGATACAGTAAGAATTCTGTCGCATAATCCGTATTCCAGGCATTCAGCCGCCGTGAGAAAAGTTTCATCGTCAAGCAGTTCAATAAGCTTTTCGCCTGAAAGTTTATCGCCGCATCTTGCCTTGTATGCCGGTATAATGCAGCCGTCACGCACCTTGTCAAGATCCTCTGCTGTTTTCCTTAAGGCTTTAGCGTTGCCATATGTGAAAGTCCACGGATTATGTATCATGAGCATTGTATTTTCGCCCATAATGACTTCATCAGCCGCCATTGGTATAACGCTTGCAATTGAGCACGCAAAACCGTCAATGTATGCGGTAACTTTTGCAGAATGACGCCTGATCTGATTATAGATTGTCACGCCCTCTGAGACTGAACCGCCCATTGAGTTGATGTAAAGATTAATCTGCTTTGCATCTTTGTGTTTATCAAGCTCTTTGCGGAACTTGTCAGCACTCATTGTGCTTTCATCCCACCAGCAGTTATCGATGTCTGAATAGATGTAAATGTCAAGTGTATCAGACGAATCGCCGCTGTTTCGGATATCATACATACTCATTCTTGTTCACTCCCTTCGTCAATATCTTCGCCGGTTACTTCTTTACCGGCTTCGACGCTTGCCTGCGCCGTTGTATAGTTCAAAGTCATATAATGCGCCTTGGACCATTCTTCATTAAGCGGTTTAAGTCCGCTTGCAAGTCGTACTTCGTCGATTGACAAGAAACCGCTTGCAATAAGCTTGTCTATGCTGCCTGCCATGTCGAAGATGTCAACGTGCTTAAGATTTGATGTGTCAGCGACAATTTCGCATCCGTCAATGATTTCTTCCTCCGAGAATACCGCCGTTGTGAATCCCTCTGACAACATCGCCGCTATTGGATCAATACAGTTCGTGAGAAGCATTGTATATGCGTCTTTGATGCCTGCGACATCACCTCTTATCAAGCCCACTGGAACTTTATAAGCCTGCGCCGCACGTGCAAGCGCTTCACCGACAAGTTCCTTCATATCCGTAACTTCGTTACTGTATTTCTTGGTACTTTCGGCCGTTTCACTCTTGTACTCGTATCCCTCGAATAAAGGCAGTACGTGGTTTCCTCTGGAGAAATACTTCTTGAATCGATCATTGATGATCTTTTCCATTTTCTCTTCAAAATCCGGCTTGTTTCTTTCGGCCTGTGAAATCTTAAGTACGCCCTTTTCCTCTGCGGATCTCTTGTACTTGTCCTTTGCCGCGTTCGTGAGTTCGTCGTACATGTCGTTGATTCCGGCAAGCAGGAACTTTGCCTTGTCGTTGCCGTACTTGATGTATACAACCTCACCGGCTTTGAACTTGTCACGGAACGTGTAATTGTCTTTCTTGACCTCTGTGAACTTGTTACCGGTTATCGTCTTTTCTTCGACGTTGTAACCATCGGCAACAAAGAAGTCTTCGTTGACTTCGACGACAAGAACTTCACCAAAAAGAAGTTTTCTTACGATCTCCTGGATGAACGCTGTACCTCGCTGGTTTTCGTTTGGCTTCATGTTCAGCTTGTACCACATTCGCCCTCTTGTCTCGACAATATCTCCTTTGTCGTCCTTCGTGTATACCTTGAATTCCGAGTTAGAGACAATCGCCGATATCAGGCTTGTCACGACGTATACAGCATACGCATTCAGAAAAAGAGTAAGATCCTCTTCGTCGGTGTCTATTTCCATTTCTAAGAAGTTTTTTATATTCCTGTTCTTCCTGAACGTCCATTCGTGTCCGAATATTCTCATTTTCTCACCACCTTTAGAAATCTATAACGTCCGGCATGTCTAAGTTTCCGCCGGACACATAGTCGTCAAGGCAGTCGCTTATGATCTCGGCCGCCACGAACGCTTTGAACGGGTCTGTTTTTCGGCTTTTAGGTTCTATCTTTCCGTAAGTAATGTTACCGGAGTTAGAAACAACGGTCTTGCTGTTCTGAATCGCCCAGCGCATCACGGGAACATCACCGAAACAGAATTTCTTCTGAATGAATCCCGACGTTATAAGCGGAATGCGCTTCATTTCGTCGGAAGGTCTGATTTTAATTACATTTTTCCATCCTTCGTCAGCTGAAAAATTGATGTCTAACAGTGCCTTTTTCAACAGTGCGTAACGGTAATCATCTATGCCGATGCAAAGTATTGTACTTCCCCTTTTTGCCGCTTCGTTCGCCACCCACACCGCTGGAAGTTCAGGGGGAATTTCAGAACTTTCAACAAATTCAACATCTCCTTTGACAGCCCATGTGGTCAAAGGTGCTTTTATTTTATTCAGGTCGTGGCTCTGACGGCATATCCATGTTTTTTGAATCCAGTAGTCTTTGATCTCACCGTCAACCATAACTCTGTATAGCAGTCCGGCGGATAAGAAGTCGGTTGTCTTCATGTAATCTATGCCAACGCAACACGGCATCCCGTATATCAGGTCTTCCCTTATCGGCTGATTTGTGGCAAGCACGTTCTCCCACTGTGTAACCTCGTTTTCAAGGGTTTTCGGAGGGCAGTTCATTCTCTTTGCAGGGAAACTAACGTGTTCAGCAGGGTTCTTTTTGTACTCCTTGTATTCAAGCCTGATCTCACGCATCATGTTATAATACGTAGACATTGCCGGATACAATGACGGGTTCGCTTTAAACCATGCTTCTTCTATGTCAATCTCTTCTTCACTGTCAATACAACAAATGAAGTAGAGTTCGCCGTTATCGTCTTCCTCACCGTCAAGAACTTCCATAGCCGTTTCAAGCTTGGAATCGAACGGGCCGCCTCGGACAAGTCCATTAGTCGAAACTATGGTCTTACGGGAGTTTTTCTTCTTACCTAAGCCCGTCTGAGCAACGTCAACAAGCTTCATATCGAGATATGAATGATATTCGTCCATATCGATTTTCCCAGGCCTCTGACCATCTTTTGACTTGGCAGATGATGTACAATAATACAGGCTGGAATTCGTAGCTTTGTTTGTAATTATCTCTTTGGTCCAGTAAAAATACTTCTTCATCGTGGCCTTATTATCTTCGAGAATGCAGTAAATATCAGTCCACGATGTCTTAGCCTGATCCTCCGACATAGCGTAAATGTATATGTCGTAGTTCTTTACCCCGTGAATCGGAGTGAGAAGACAGAAATCTATGAACGACAAAAGGCCGTTCTTTCCTGCCCCTCGCCCGACATTCACGAAGCAGTAAGGAAACCGGAGATATCCCTGTTCAGTGTATGTACAGATATGCAGCGTGAAAACGAATAGTTCCCACGGCAATAGCCGATAGTCAAAGTATTTTTGCAGTGCAAGGTATTTTTCAAGCTGCTCTTCATCGACGTAGACATTCTCAGTCTCGAAAACTTTTTCAACGAAGTCGCATAACTTGTGCTGCCATTTGCAATAAGGGTAAGGGTCAGCTGATCTGACCATGGTAATGTAATTGTCAATGTACTTACAGTTCGTCATCGAATGCACCACCTGCATTATCGATGTCTAAATGTAATTGCTGCAGGATCTTAAGCATCTGACTTGATATCTTAAGCTGATTTGCTACAGACGGGTTCTCTTTAGTGCCCACCTGGCCGCCGCCGTTGTTATACGGGATGTAAACACCTCGCATCCTGATATCAAGTTTCGTCTGTTCTTTGATGATCCAAAATTCCATGTAGTCGTCCACAAGAGATAGAAACGTAGGTGTATTTGCACCGGCTATTTCTAATTGCTTTACAAGATTCTCTTTGACTTCCTTGTATCTCTTGGACTGTCTTAGTCTCTCGGATATTTCAGCATTGGTCATGTGAATTACCTCCGTCAGTTATCGTACTCAGACAGAAGCTGTTCAAGAGCTTCGTCTTTTTCGTCTTCTTTTGGTTCTTCCACGTCCGGTGTTCCGTCCTGACCGAGCCAGCATTTTCCGAGCCATATAAGCATAGAGACATTGCCACTTTGTGCCGCCTGCCATTGCAAGCGCCTTAAGGAAACCTTTGCTTCGTTTATAAGGTCTGGATAAACCTCCTCAAAAGTTTTCTTGTAAGTCTTCTTGCAGTACCGCAGCAGGGTACTTGCACTTACTTTTAAGACAGCGCATATTTCGCGCTCTGTGCATAGCATCGAGCACAATTCCTCGAATTGCTCTCTGTCAATTTGAGATTCTGGTCTGCCTTTTTTCTTTGTCGTCATATGCCGTTCATCTCCTTTGCTGGATTTCCGGCATGATATGTTCTATTTCGTCTATGCCGTTAAACTCCTTTACCATAACTCTTCTTGCCAGAACTTATTTTCTTTCGCCTTGTCAGGTTCTGCGTAGATTCCTCGTTCGTGGATCTTATCGTGACAGTCATGACATAACGGAATCAACTGAGGTTTTTCCATTCCGTGTTCATCGACGTAGGTTAAACTATACGCAAGGTCAGGCCTTGCTTTCAGTTCGTTTACGTGATGTGTCAGAGTGGCCGCCGTAACCTTGCCGAGCTGTCGGCACATACAGCATTCACCGTTTCCTGCCTTAATCACTTTGTGAGATAAGTTTCTCCACGCCCGTGAATTGTAGAAATCTCGCATATCGCCGGACGCAGCCATTGCAGTGATATCACTGATCGTCATTTGTTCTGCGTTCATTTTCTGTCCTTCTCCTGTTTTCATCATATCATCAGTTATATGCGACATGCACCGACAATATTCATCTAAGATAACCAATCTGACGATTATTTCAGTCCTGTTATATTTTGGCATTTGACATTTTTGTTCCTTTTTATATATCATCAAAAACATTTTTTACCAGTTTTCTCTCTGCCCTGAACAAAAAAATAACGCCCTCTTTAGGGACTCCCCTAAAAAAAGCGAAAAATCTGTTTTTTCGAG
>JAUMXT010000198.1 GCA_030529015.1 Bacillota bacterium
CTTATATACTTTAGCAACGTATGGGCTTGTGGCCGCTTTGAGAACCGAACCGTATCCAAGCTTGAATGATATGATATCGCCAACCTTGTAATCTGCCTTCGTTACGTCCAGCAGCATATGGTCTGAGCTGGCGCCAAGCACGTCGATGCGTTCATCGATCGGATACATGGAGTCTGCTGTCATGTCCTGCTGGCCGATGCCGATTATCGCTCTCTTGATAATGCCGCGATCTTCGTAATACGGCTTCTGACCGAAAGCATCCACTCCTACTTCACCGATAGGAAGTGATGGTTTTTCCTTGAGTTCAACGATCTGTGCTTCCACTGTCAGAGCGTCATCAACTGTACCATCCAGCTTGTCTCCGTATGCAGTATCATTTCCTAAAATGAATGACTCGCCAAGTCGCAGATTGTTGATTTTTTCAGGGAGTTCACCCTTACCAACAAGGTATATGGAGCTGGAATTTCCGCCTGAAATCATTGTGAGCTTAGTGCCTGTTGCCGCTTCGATCTTGTCTGCAAAATCACAGATGATGCTCAGGTTGTCGTACTTAGGAATTATCGCACCGTAGCATGTCAGATTAACTCCGATTCCATAAAGTTCAACGTTTGCCATGTCATTGATCTTGCAGGCAGTTTCGATGATTTCTTCTTCGTTTTGGAAGAAGATACCTTCCCTTAAATCGCCGACATCGATCATAAGAACGGCCTTGTGCACTTTGCCCTGCTTAGCCGCTTCTTCATTGAGCTTTTCCAAAGTCTCCATTTCAGAGTTGAAGCTGATGTCCACATACTTAACAACTTCTTCTATTTCTGAAGCCATAGGCAGTCTGAGCAGTACGCTTTGCTTACCGCCTGCCTTGATTGTTTCGTAATTCTTTTTGATATTCGCAACTCTGGAATCTGCCAGATAATCAACGGCAGGATGTTCTGCAATCATTTTCACTACAGTTTCATCTGCGCAAAAAGATTTAGTTACGATCATGAGTGAACAACCGCCCCGGTCCTTCGCGATTTTCGCAACTCCGTCGATATTGCCTCTAAGCTTTTCCATGTCAATTACTAATCTTGGATACATAGTTAATCCTCCCTCTCATTTTTATACATAAAAGCCTTGGCGGCTTCGATAACATGTTTCATAAGTACTGCTGTGGTAACGCTTCCAACACCGCCCGGCACAGGGGTTATCGTCTCTGCACGCGCGCCGATTCCCGCATCCGGCTGCTCACGATCGAAAGCCACATCGCCGCAAAGCTTGCCGTTTTCATCCATATTGATTCCCACGTCAATAATTGTCTGTCCGTCGCCCAGCATGGACTCGTTTATCATTTTAGCCTTCCCGATTGCCGCGATAACGATATCGGCTCCTGCTCCGGCTGCCGCAAAATCTTCAGCCGCAGTTCTGCTGTGGCATACTGTAACGGTTGCGTTTTTTCTCATGGCCATCATTGCTACAGGCTTACCGATAACGAGGCTTCTGCCCATTACCGTTACTTTTTTACCGGCCAATTCGATTCCGTAATGATCCAGCAGCTCAATGCATGCCGCTGCAGTACATGGCGGATAGCCAACCTCACTATCCATGAATATTCCTGCCAGCGATCCGGAAGTGATTCCGTCTATATCCTTCGCAGGATCCAAAACCTCACATACTGCCTTCTCATCGATATGTTTAGGGAGCGGTCTGAACATCAAAACGCCGTGAACGGAATCGTCTTCGTTCAGTTTCTCTATTTCAGCAATCAAGTCTTCCTGCGCGGCATCTCTCGGAAACACGATACTCTTAACTTCGACGCCCGCCTCGGAAGCACGCTTCATTGCGCCCTTTTCATAAGAAAGATCTCCCGGGTCTTCCCCAAGGCGTACTATTGCAAGCGTAGGCACGATGCCCGACGCCCTGAGCTTTGCAGCCTTCTCAGCGACATCTTGCGTTATGCGGTCAGCGACCGGTTTGCCCTTTAGTAATTCTGCCATTTTCC
>JAUMXT010000199.1 GCA_030529015.1 Bacillota bacterium
GTTCCAAAGGCAGCGTAGGGGGTGCGAATTTGAAAAAACCTACGATTTGTCGGTATTGTGGAGAGAAAGTGGTATTAACAGACAGTAGCGTTATTTACGGGAAAGATTACGGAAAGATATACTTGTGTACCAACTGTAATGCTTTTGTTGGAGTACATAAAAAGAGCGATAAGCCTTTGGGAACTCTTGCAAACAGTATTTTAAGGACAAAACGCAAGGAAACTCATCAAGTGTTCGATAAGTTCTGGAAAGACAAGCATATGTCAAGAACAGAGGGGTATAAGTGGTTATCTCAGCAAATGGGAATCCCTTTTAACTCAACTCACATCGGATACTTTGAGCTTGAAGAATGTCAGAAAGTAATTGACCTGTGCAGTAATGCTGCATGAATAGGAGATGATTGTTTTTAATGGCTAATCTATGTGAAAATGTTTTAAGAATAAGTGGAGCACATAAAGACATTATAAGCTTCGACGAGAGATTCAGAGGCGGTAAAGATATGAAAGACGAGTATTACAGTTTTGAAAATCTTTATCCTGCTCCTGAACTTTCTATATCGGATAAATGCGAATGGTGTAAAGAACACTGGAGCGTCAAAGGTAATTTTTACGAAGAAAACTTTGCTAAAGATACAATCAGGGATGATGATATGGAAACATATTATTATTTCGATACTGCATGGCGCGGACCGGAACTGCTTATACAGCATATTTCAAAAGAATTTGATTTGGAATTTATGCTCGTTTCAAGTGAGCCGGGAAGCAATATCAGACGATTGGTTGTATTTAATAACGGCATAATGACATCGGAGGAAGAACTTAATGACGAAGAAGTTGCATATTGGTTCGGTGAAGATGAGGCGGAAAGTGCTTGAGGAGGTAAAGTATGATATTAAGAAAAAAAGGCGATGTCTTTTGGTATAACGATAAAAAGTATGTGGTAGGAGAGAAGGTTATCGCTACAAGTGAAAGCGAATACGAGGGAATGATCGGTAAAATAATTGGAATTTATGATGGTGAAGATAAGGAGACAGACAATGATACTCCGGATATTTACTGCTCATTTAGAGAGCCAATTCTAAAAGCGACAAAAGAAAAGGTAAAAGAACGCTTTTCTAAGTTGTGGGATGATGTTCTTGAGATTGATGATATCAACATAGAACAGGCAGTCATGGCTCCTGATATGATAATTCCAATAGATACACTGCAAAACAACAAGGATAAAAGAAAAATCTATATTCTTGTGGAAGATGCAGCGATTGACGGTAATGAAACTGTTTCTGTTGATGCTTTTACCGATTATAAGGACGCAAAGAGATTCCTTGAAATTAAGTTAAATGACGAAATGGAAAATGGTATGCTCTTAACTCCCGGAGATCCGAGTGATTTTGTAGTTGAGGAAACCGAAGACTCATACGAAATATATCGAAAAGGCAGATATTGTGAATGGCATTACTCAGTGTATATCAAAGAGTACGAAGCAGACCTGTCCGAAGAGTTTATAAACGAAATAGGAAAGTTGTTTGTACATAAAATATTCGCTGGTGATTTTGAGGCACAGGTAGAAACGTGGGATGAATTTGCTGATTTCACTGACAAGGAATACGCAGAATTTATTCGTAATCCGGAAATACCTAAAAGAATTGCTGAAGACCTCAAAAACGACGAGAATTTCATGTCGGAATATCTTGGTGCCGTTTGTGAAATCGCACATAAAATTGTTGATGAAGAGGTAAAAAGAAGAATGGAGGCAAAGAAATGAGTTATCAGATTTATTACGACAAAGCCTTCATAAAGGTTGATGACAAATTTGTTCCTATGGTAAACAGCGGAAGTAACAACTGTTGGGAAGTAAATTACTGTAATCGTGAAATACCGGAAAAGAACTGGAGTGTATTAAACTACACTATGCGTTCTAAAGTCCTTTTTACGGCTGATGAAATCGTTGAAATTGCTATACG
>JAUMXT010000009.1:0-26467 GCA_030529015.1 Bacillota bacterium
CAGGCAGACAGGCTATCGACGGAGATACTGCACAGGTTGGACCACAGATCGCTGAAAAGCTCGACCTGCCACAGGTTACATATGTACAGAAGTTCGAAATCAGCGAAGACAGAAAGACTGTAACAGTACAGAGACAGCTGGAAGACGGTTACGAAGTAATCGAAGTTCCTGTTCCTTGTATGCTGACAGCAATCAAAGAACTGAACACTCCTAGATACATGTCAATCGGCGGAATCTATGATGCTAAGAACAAGCCACTCCACGTATGGAGCGCTGCAGACGTAGCAGTAGACCTGAACACAGTAGGTCTGAAGGCTTCTCCTACAAACGTATTCAGATCATTCACACCAAAGCCAAAAGAACCTGGCGTGAAGATCGAAGGCGATTCAGAACAAGATCTTGCTAAGAATCTGCTGATCAAGCTTAAGGGCAAGCATGTAATCTAAGAAGGAGGAGGAAATACAAATGGCAATCAAAATCTTAAAAGATAAATGTATCGGATGCGGTATCTGCTTCAAGTCATGTCCTGCAGATGCTTTTGAATTCGAAGCATACGATGGAAATAAATTAGGTAAAGTAGCAAAGATCAACGCTAAGTGTACTTTCTGTAACCAGTGTCTGACTGCATGTAAGTTCGGCGCTATCGAAGAAGAAAAGATCGAAGTTGCATCAGATCTGGACGATTACAAGCACGTTTGGGTTTATGCAGAACAGAGAGACGGCAAGCTGATGAACGTTGCTCTGGAACTGATCGGCGAAGGTTACAGACTGGCTAAGGAAATCAGTGAAGATACACAGGTTTGCGCAGTTCTGGTTGGTGACGGAATCGATCACCTGGCTGAAGAATGTTTCGCATACGGAGCAGAAAAAGTTTACATGATCCAGGATCCACTGCTGAAGAACTTCACAACAGATGGATACGCTAAGGTTCTGGTAGACGCTTGCTACGAATACAAACCAGAAATCGTTATCTACGGTGCAACTCACATCGGTAGAGACCTGGCTCCAAGAGTAGCTGCTAGAATGAACACTGGTCTGACAGCTGACTGTACTAGACTGGACGTTAGAGTTTCAAGCTACATCGACTATGCTGATAAGAACACTACATTAGATACATCCACACTGGATCCTAACGATCCTTCAACAGGAATCAAGCAGACAAGACCTGCTTTCGGTGGTAACCTGATGGCTACTATCATCTGTCCTAGAACAAGACCTCAGATGTCAACAGTAAGACCTGGCGTTATGCAGAAGAGAGACAGAGTTGAAGGTGCTACAGGCGAAATCGTAAACGTTAAGCCTGAAATCACTGAAGCTGACATCAGAACTAAGATCGTTGAAATCGTTAAGTCCGCTAAGGAACTCGTATCACTGACTGACGCTGAAATCATCTGCTCAGGCGGAAGAGGACTCGGCGATCCTTCAGGATTCGAACTGATCAAGGAATTCGCTGACAAGGTTGGCGGAGTTGTTGGATCATCAAGAGCAGCTGTAGACGCTGGTTGGATCGATCATTCACACCAGGTAGGTCAGACAGGAACAACTGTTAAGCCTAAAATCTACTTCGCTTGCGGTATCTCAGGCGCTATCCAGCACTTAGCAGGAATGCAGACATCAGACATCATCGTTGCTATCAACAAGGATGCTGACGCTCCAATCTTCGAAGTTGCTGACTACGGAATCGTAGGCGACCTGTACAAGGTAATCCCTGAAATCATTGCTGAATGGGACAACGCAGAAGCTCTGTACGACGCTTCAACTAAATAAGTTGTAAAAAAGCCCTCTAAAAAGAGGGCTTTTTTTATTGGGTTAGTGTTGGGTTGGTGGTTTTCCCGTATTCTGGTTGATTTGGCTGTGTTTGGGAAGTTTCTCACCGATTATTTCCCGATATGCTCGGATTGAAGTTTTTTCAAGAGAAAACCAGAGATTGAGTATTGAATAATGGAAGTTTTTTGTCTAAAACTTCCCAAATTCCAAGGTGTTTTGAATTTTCAAGAGACTTCGAATAGTATCATCACAGCACACGTATAGAAACTACAACTTACACTAAATATTCCTTTACTCTATACCAAGGAAAACCGACCACATTGTCATAGTCACCTTCAAAGTGATCGATATACTTACCGAATGTTCCCTGAATAGCGTATCCGCCGGCTTTATCATAAGGTTCATCGGTATTCACGTAGGTAAGTAGCTCCTCCTCAGTATATTCCTTAAAATATACTGAGGTCGTGTCACAGAAACAGTGTTTAAGATTTTCAGCAGTATCTATAATAGTGACGCCTGTCATGACGTTGTGTGAATTTCCGTTAAGATTTGACAGCATGCGATAGGCATCTTCTTGATCGACGGGCTTACCCATTATCTCGTCACCATACACTACTATAGTATCTGCAGCGATTATCACTGCATCGTCGTTAAGGTCGTGGTTTTTATCTGCGCTAATCTGTTCTGCGACATATGCAGCTTTCTTAAGTGCCATTGCCATGGCTGCAGCTTCACAGGACATATCTATCAATATAGTCTCATCTACGTCTGCAGGTATGATTTCCGGTTCATATCCGTTGTTTCTCATCATCTCGATTCGTCTTGGCGACGAAGAGGCAAGTATTACTCGTTTCATGTTTTGAGTATAGCATTAAAGGTATTTACAAATCAACGTTCATCACAGGTCGAAAAAAGGAAAAAATATGCTTTTTGCTTTACAAATTCCTTTTTACCCCACCATTTAGATGTTTTATGGTAAAATATAAATGTATAACCATTAGTTTAGGAGGAAGATATGAGTCTATATTGGCCTATAGTATTAGCAATTTTCGCAGATATTATATATCAGATCAGTGCTAAATCCACGCCCGAGACCTTAAATCCGTTCGCTTCACTTACTATCACGTATTTGATAGGGGCGGCGATATCTTTTGTTATTTTCTTTATAACAAGTTCGGGAGGCAATTTCATTGCTGAGCTTAAGCAGATAAACTGGTCTGCGTTTGCGCTGGGTCTTGCTATAGTAGGCTTGGAAGCAGGTAGCATATACATGTACAAGGTAGGTTGGAATATGAATACCGGGTACCTTGTGAAGGCGATACTGTTGGCGATTGCCCTTATAGCAGTTGGTTATATTCTCTATAAGGAGCAAGTTACCGGCACAAAAATCGCAGGAATTGCAGTATGTCTTGTTGGACTGTTTCTGATAAACAAATAAAGGAGAACTATTATAATGGCTAAAATCCTTATAGCAGAAGACAACATAAGCCTCAGACAGCTGATGCAAATACATTTAAAAAGAGCAGGGCATACTGTGTATGAAGCAGGAAACGGCGAGGAAGCTCTTGATGTAATGGATCATAATCACGTAGATATTATCATTGCAGACATCATGATGCCGGGAATGGACGGATATGAGCTGATAAAAACCATAAGAAACGTAAACATCGATCTTCCAATACTGATAGTTACGGCCAAGGATTCCCTTGAAGACAAAAAAGTCGGCTTCAACATAGGTGCCGATGACTATATGACCAAACCGATAGAAATGGAAGAGATGCTCCTTCGTGTAGACGCTATGCTCAGACGATGCAGGATAGCAGATTCACAGAGATTGACTGTAGGAAACGTTAAGCTGGACATGGCAACCCTTACCGTAACGACAGGAGATACGGAAATCATATTGAGAAATAAAGAATTCCTGCTCCTCGAAAAGCTTCTGTCGTCACCTAAAAAAATATTCACAAGACAAGCACTTATGGACGAAATATGGGGATATGATACCACATCCACACTTCGAACCGTAGATGCACACATAAAGCTCCTCAGAGCCAAGCTAAAAGATATAGATGATTTCACTATCGAAACCATACGAGGCCTCGGATATAAGGCGGTGATCCACAAATGAAGAAATTCAGATCGTGGTTTACCTTCGTAATGATAGTACTCGTCATGTCCACATCATTTCTGTCTGTAATATTCGCTATATTGACAGTAAACGGGCGATTCCTTGAAAGACAGGAAATGAGATACATGATGTTCGGCCTTGCTGCAGGAGATGTTTTGTTAATCATACTGCTTGTAACGATGATCGCCACAGGTTTCGTTCTCGTAACGAGATCCATGATGAGACCTATCGTAGATTTGGAAAGCGCAGTAAACAAGATAACAGCCGGAGATTACAACGTTAAAGTTAAGGTCAGAAACAGGCCGGCAGAAATAGGTGAGCTGTTGGAAAATTTCAACCTGATGGTAGAACAGCTGCAGCAAAACGAGTACCTTCACAAGGATTTCAGTTCCAACATTTCGCATGAATTTAAGACCCCACTCGCCATAATAAAAGGCTATGCAGACCTCCTCGAAGAAGGAAATCTAAGTCCTGAAGAACAGCAGAATTATGCAAAGTACATTTCGCGGGAATCCCAAAGACTTTCCATGCTTACTGCTAATCTTCTCAGAATAAGCAGTCTCGATAACGACAAAATGCATGGAAAAAAAGCGAAGTTTTCTTTAGATGAGCAGATAAGACAAGCTGTTTTGAGCATGGAATCCAAGTGGGCTGAGAAGAACATTGAAATAGATCTTGATCTAAATCGAATCAATTTTATCGGAGAAGAGGAATTGATGAATCAGGTATGGGTGAATCTACTGGATAACGCCATCAAATTCACCGATGAAGGCGGCAGCATCAAAATGACTGCCATGAAAAACGCAGAGAAGATATTCGTGACGATCAAGGATACGGGAATAGGCATGGATAAGGAAACCATGGCACATATCTACGAGCAGTTTTATCGAGGAAATACTGAGAAGAGATACGAAGGAACCGGGCTAGGTCTCTCTCTGACACAGCGAATAATCTCACTTCACGATGGAGAAATCAATGCGAGCAGCAGTCCCGGTCAAGGAACGTTGTTTACAATTACACTTCCTGTGAAAAAACGAAATTAATTTAAAAAAAATTCTAAAATGCCATAAAATTTCTAATATGGTTCATACAAAAAATATAAAATCAAGCTGACATATTATAGCTATCATACAATATGTCGGCTTTTTAATTTGAGGTGGACCATGAATAAGGATGCAAGAAAGAAAAAAATATACAAGGCGCATTATTTGACCGGCTGCAGACCGGATAACTGGATGCGCCTTTTGCGTGAGAATAATTTTAAAATATCGAAAGATAAAATAGGGCAATTTCTGTACATGTTCGGTATAAGCATTATATTGACACCGTTTACCTTGCTGGAAAGCTTGATTTTCGGAATCCCCATAAGAAAACATAAGATGCCCAAGGACCCCATATTCATATTAGGACACTGGAGATCCGGCACTACATATTTACAAAATCTTTTGTGCAAGGATAGGCAGTTCGGATGGTGCGATCCGGTTAGCACAACGACATTTTGTAATAGTTGCCTGCTTGGTCCAATCATGGCTGCCGCACAGAAGAAATCATTGGGTATGGCAAGACCTATGGATAATATGAAATACAGTTTGGATTCGCCAATGGAAGATGTATTCGCGCTTAATCTGATATCTACGCACTCGATAATACATCTGCTGGCATTTCCGCAGAATTATGAGCATTATCTTAAACAATCATTTGTAGATGAGCTTTCAGACAAAGAAAAGAGACAATGGGAGAAGGCTACCAAATATGTGCTTAATAAGATAAGTCTCAGGAAAAAAGGCAAGCAGCTGATATTGAAAAGCCCCGATCATACTTGCCACGTGAAAAAGCTGTTGGAGATGTATCCGGATGCAAAATTCGTAAATATTCACAGAGATCCATACGTAACGATCATGTCTACGATAAACATGTTTCACAAGCAGATGGCACTTATCAAACTAAACGATCCGCCTAAAGACTTAGACGCGATATTGGAAAATGCCATTATAGGACTGTTTGAGCATGTGTATATGGATTTGTTTGAAATCGAAGACAGTGGAGTATTCAAAAAAGGCTCGTTAGTAAATATACCTTATGACAGATTGAATGAAGATCCGGAAGGGTGCCTTAGAGAAATTTACGATGAGTTGGGATTAGAGGGATTTGAAGAGGCTCTTCCTCATTTCAGAGAGCACATAGATTCAGTAAGTGATTACGTAAAGAATAAGTTTGATTTGAAGCCGGAATTAAAAGATAAGATAAACGGCAGACTTGGTTTCTACTTTGATAGATACGGTTATGAACGGAGGTAATTATGAGAGTTGATGGCAGACGTGTTAAAGGAATGAATTCCATGTACCATCTGATCCCGCAGTTTTTGACTCACAGATGGGATTCGATGAATATGATCACGGTAGATATTCCGTTGGATCCGATAAAGGAATACAAGAACAAGAAGAGAGTAGAAGGGGTTGCTATGAACCACCTTGCCATTATTCTCGCCGCATATATCAGAACTGCGGCAGAATATCCGTACCTTAACAGATTTATCGGCAATAAAAAAGTATATGCTCATAAGGATTTTACAGTATCCATGGTAGTTATGAGGCCCGGCTCGGATGAAGATACCTTCGGCAAAATATATCTCGACTATACAGATACGATATATGACGTTCAGAACAAGATAGACAATTACATCGTAGAAAACAAGAAAGATGATAATCCTAATTCACTGGACAAGATCATGAAGATTCTGGTAAACCTTCCGGGATGTCTCAATCTGGCAGGGTATGTACTTAGATTTATGGACAAACACGGACTTTTGCCAAGAGCCATAATCGAGGCCAGTCCATTTCATGCAAGTCTTCTCATATCAAACCTTGCAAGTATAAGAACCAATCATATATATCATCACGTTTATGAATTCGGTACGACAAGTGTAGCTATAACACTGGGTAATTCACGACTGATACCTAAAGAAAAGAAGGGTGAAATCGTATTTGAAAAGACTATCCCTATGGGAGTCGTAATGGATGAAAGAATATGCGGCGGTCATGATTTTGCCGTGGCGTTCGCAAGACTTAAACAGTATTTGGCAAAGCCTGAACTTTTGGAAACTCCACCTGAATTTGAAATCAAAGAGGACAAATAATGAACAATTTATCACATTTAGATGCACTTGAGGCAGAAGCAATATACATAATCAGAGAAGTGGCTGCAGAATGTGAAAATCCCGTTATGCTCTATTCGATCGGCAAAGATTCGTCAGTAATGCTGCACCTCGCATTAAAAGCATTTTATCCTGAGAAGCCGCCTTTTCCGTTCATGCATGTAAACACTACATGGAAATTCAAAGAGATGATAACTTTCAGAGAAAGAGTGAGGGAAAAATACGGCATAGAAATAATAGAGTATATAAATCAAGAGGGAATAGATGAGGGTATAAATCCCTTCGATCATGGTTCTGCATATACCGACATAATGAAGACGAAGGCATTAAAGCAGGCGTTGGATAAGTACGGTTTCGATGCGGCCTTTGGAGGAGGAAGAAGAGACGAGGAAAAATCCAGAGCGAAGGAAAGGATTTTTTCTTTCAGAAATCCCGATCACGCGTGGGACCCGAAAAATCAACGGCCTGAAATGTGGAAGCTGTTTAACACAGACATAAACAAAGGCGAAAGCATAAGAGTTTTTCCGCTTTCCAACTGGACAGAGAAGGATATCTGGCAGTACATAAGACGGGAGAACATCGATATAGTGCCGCTTTACTATGCTTCTGAAAGACCTTTCGTTGAGAGAGACGGCAATCTCATAATGGTCGATGACGACAGAATGAAATTGCTTCCGGGAGAAGAGATAAAGTACGAGAAAATAAGATTCAGAACATTAGGCTGCTATCCTTTGACAGGCGGTGTCAGAAGTGATGCAGATACTTTAGATGCGATAATTGCAGAAACTTTAAGCGCAGTGTCTTCAGAGAGAACAAGCAGAGTAATAGACAGCGATGGCGGCAGTGCCAGCATGGAAAAAAGAAAGAGAGAGGGGTACTTCTAATGAACGGACTTCTTAAATTCATTACATGCGGCAGCGTGGACGACGGGAAATCAACGCTTATAGGCCACATGTTATACGATGCCAAGCTGCTTTTTACAGACCAAGAAAAAGCCCTTGTGCTGGATAGCAGAATCGGCTCAAGAGAAGGAGAAGTGGACTACTCGCTTCTTCTCGACGGACTTATGGCAGAAAGAGAACAGGGCATAACCATAGATGTAGCATACAGATACTTTACTACAGACAAAAGATCCTTCATAGTAGCGGATACACCCGGCCATGAAGAATACACAAGAAACATGGCCGTAGGTGCATCCTTTGCAGACTTGGCAGTTATATTGGTAGATGCATCTCAAGGAGTTCTGGTGCAGACGAGACGTCATGCGCGTATCTGCGAACTCATGGGAATCAAGCATTTCGTTTTTGCCGTAAACAAAATGGACATGATATCGTTTGATAAGGATAGATTTGATGCGATAAGCGGCGAAATAGAAAAACTGATATCTGAATTTAAACCGGCATCGGTGGCAATAATACCGGTATCGGCTACAGACGGGGACAACGTTACCGAACGATCAGAAAGAACGCCTTGGTACGGCGGACCGTCACTTCTTGAATACCTTGAAGAAGTTGATGTTACTGTTGAAGATGCAGAAGATGGGTTTACTATGCCTATTCAGCGCGTATGCAGACCTAACAGCAGTTTCAGAGGCTTCCAAGGTCAAATTGAAAGCGGTGTGATTTCAACAGGAGATACGATAACTGTTTTGCCTTCATGTGAAACTGCCGGCGTTAAGGAAATCATCAGAGGCTTTGATTCTGTCCATAAGGCATGCAAAGGTCAGGCAGTAAACATTTCGCTGGATAAGGAAATCGATGCGTCAAGGGGATGTGTTATCGTTAAGTCCTCATCTGTGAAATGCGGTAATACATTTACCGTCAAGCTTTTGTGGATGGATGACATGAAGCTTGTTACCGGCAGAAACTACATGTTCAAGCTTGGCAGCAAGCGAATACCTGCAGTCATAACCGATATCAAATATAAGGTGGATGTGAATACAGGTGAAGAAGTAAAAGTCGAAGCAATATATAAAAACGAAATCGCAGTTTGTGATATAACCGTTTCAGAAAAAATTGTAGCGGATCTGTTTGTAAAGAATCCGGCTCTCGGCGCGTTTATACTTATAGACAGAGTAAGCCATATGACTTCAGCCTGCGGTGTCATAGAAAAAATCATTATAGGTGCCAATGATCTTACGTGGCATGATATGAGCATAACAAGAAAGCTTCGTGCCGATCAGAAGGGACAGGCTCCTAAGACGATATGGCTTACGGGTCTTTCAGGGTCCGGTAAATCTACGCTGGCCAATGAAATTGAAAAACGCCTTTTCCTGGCAGGTAGGCATACGATGCTGCTCGACGGTGATAATGTGAGAATGGGACTCAACAGAAATCTCGGATTTTCCGAAAACGACAGAGTTGAGAACATACGCAGGATCGCTGAAGTTTCCAAGCTTATGAATGATGCGGGGATGATAGTCATCACATCGTTTATTTCACCTTTTGCACGAGACAGAATCATGGCAAGGGACATAATTGGGGAAGACGATTTCGTTGAAATATACGTAAGCACACCGTTAAACGAGTGTGAACGACGCGATGTCAAGGGCCTTTATAAAAAGGCGCGAGAAGGGAAAATAGAGGCGTTTACAGGCATTTCAAGTCCGTATGAGGTCCCTGTGAATCCGCATATAACCATAGATACAACCGGCAAGACCATAGAGGAGGCAGCTGAATTCATTATGGAACAGCTGAAGCTATTCTTATGAGAAAAAAATTAGGCTGGCTGCTGTCATTTTTGAAAATCGGAGCCATCGGATTCGGTGGCGGTACATCATTGATACCGGTGATCGAGCATGAAATGGTCAATTCGAAGAAGCTCGTTACCAAGGAGGAATATGACTCGGCAGTAATTGCCGCATCGATAACTCCGGGGGCGCTGCCTGTAGAGATATCTTCTTATATAGGCAAGGATATCGCCGGGATAAAAGGAATGCTCATGGCGCCTGCGTGTATGATATTACCGGGAGTAGTACTTACTGTTGTCATGCTAACGGCCATGGACTCGTTTAACGAGGGTGCTATCAGGCAGATTGAAATACTGTCTATAGGCATAACCGCATTCATTTTCTCAATGATGACAAAATACATATCGGGAACCTTTAAATGGGCAAAAACCAAAAAACGCACAGGCGCAGCCTTTGCAGTAGTAGCGTGTGTTTTTCTTTTAAGTGCCGGAAAGGCTTTCGGCAGGATATTGGGAACTATGGGGATAGAATGGAATCCTGTTTTAAGCATTTCCACAGTTCATGTCCTGATCATGTCGTTTTTTGTCATTTGTTATGCAGGCAGTATAAAGGACAGGAAAAGCTGTATTATCTCAGTCGTTATATGCATCATATACATTCTGTTTCAATCTAATTCACAGATCATGCATATGGTTATCGGGAATTCGCAGCTTGAACTTATAATGTTTAGATCGCTGCAGCTTATTATGGCAGGCCTTTCGGTATACGGAGTAGTTTCCGTAAGAGATAAAGATGAGCCTGTAATAATTAACTCGCCAAGGGGAATGATAAAGGAATGTATAATATGGCTCGCCATATTCATTCTCGCATGTATTCCGGCGTACCTAATGGTACCTGAGCTTTTGAAATTTGCCGGCAATGGATTTCTGTCATCACTGATATCATTCGGAGGAGGAGATGCATATCTTACGGTTGCAGACGGTATGTTCGTAGATAAAGGCATCATTTCCGAAGATGATTTTTACGGCAGGCTGGTCATATTGGTAAACGTTCTGCCCGGCTCGATCTTGTGCAAAACTCTCACCGGTGTCGGATATTATTACGGCTACGGTTTCGGAGGAATGCCTGCTGCACTTGCCACTGCATTTTCGGGATTTGTCTGCAGCATTATAGGTTCGTGCTTTACGATGACCATAGTCAGATATTTCTTTGATATATTTGAAAAGGTGCGCGCGTTCGGGATCTTGAAGATGTGCATCAAGGCAATCATCTCAGGTCTTTTATGTACCGTAGCGTTATCGCTTATATACCAATGCTTCGCGTTCGCAGACGGATATCAGGCGCGATGCATCAGCATATTGATAATGCTGGCATTGATATATTTTATGAATATATTCCTTGAAAAAAAGTTTGAATTGGGGACTTGGATAAATGTAATAATATCCATAGGCGCAGCTTTGCTTATGGGGAATTTAATAATATAGGAGGGATAGAGATGGAAGAAAAAACAAAAAGTATACTTAAAACTGCAGGAATCGTAGCAGGAACTGTGACGGCTGCATGCACGGCAACAGTTTTTACGGCCAAGAAGCTTCTGGATATCGCCATGAATAAGGATGGCGTTAAGCCTACGGCAGGAAGCGCTAAGGTTAGAAACAAACTGTGCGGCTTTACGAATGAAGACGGCTTCATAGACGAGCTTGAAAGCGCCGGCCTTAAGCTTAAGGAAGTAGAAACTGAGGAGGTTTCCATAACGGGAGAAGACGGCACTAAGCTGACAGGGCATCTGTACACATGCGAATATCCTAAAAGACTTATTATTGCTGTACACGGTTGGAGATCGACATGGAACAGAGATTTCGGCCTTGCCGCGGATTTCTGGTTTGAGAACAACTGCAATGTTCTTTTCGTAGAGCAGAGATGCCAGGGAAAGAGCGAAGGGGAGTATATAGGTTTCGGTCTTTTGGAACGTTATGACTGCAGAGACTGGGCAAACTGGGCTCACGAAAGATACGAAGGCAAGCTGCCTATATATCTCGACGGCATATCCATGGGAGCGACTACTGTGCTGATGGCATCAGGTCTTAAGCTTCCCGATAGTGTTAAAGGAATAATAGCAGACAGCGGATTTACTTCGCCTCGTGGAATCTGGAAGCACGTGACCGAGCATCATATGCATTTAAAATACGGTCCTATAAGCGGTCTTGCAGATGCGATTTGCAGACAAAAAATCAATGTAGGCGCTGAAGATTACTCAACAGTCGAAGCACTTAAAGAAAATAATATACCTGTTCTGTTTGTACATGGTACCGACGATCCGTTCGTGCCTGTGGAAATGACTTATGAAAATTATCTGGCATGCAAAGCTCCAAAACGTCTTGTAATAGTACCCGGCGCCGTACACGGCCTCAGCTTTTATGTTGAGAAAGAAAGATGCGCCGAAGAAATCAGGCGCTTTTGGAGTGAAAATGATGGATAAAAAAGCAATATCAAAGGCATACGAAAAGTATGCCGACAGCTTCACGCCTAAACCGACATACTTTAAGAATTCCGCCAAGGCGTTTTTCGCGGGAGGCGCGATTTGCATGTCGGCCATGTGGTTTGAAAACAAGTTCATTGATTCAGGAGTTTCGCAGGAAATGGCCGCCACTTATGTAGTAATCATATTGATTGTTGCGGCGCAGCTGTTGACCGGCCTAGGTATCTTCGACACGATAGCTAAGCATGCAGGTGCGGGAGTGATAATTCCCATTACGGGTTTCGCCAACTCCATGGTAGCACCGGCAATTGAATATAAGAAAGAAGGACTTGTTCTGGGAGTAGGTGCCAAGCTGTTTTCTCTGGCAGGACCCGTACTTGTCTGCGGGATAACAGCTTCTGTGATAGTAGGGGTGATATATTGGGTAATTTAGGAAAGCAGACGATTTCTTTTCCCAACAAGCCTTATATCATTTCGGCGTATTCTCTCGGCGGTAAAAAAGAGTCGGAAGGTCCCTTAAGAGACTGGTTCGATGATTGTTTGCGTGATGATATATACGGGGAAGCTACTTGGGAAAAAGCAGAGAGCAAAATGCTTAAGACGGCAGTAACCGAGACTGTCAGAAGATCGGGAAAAGGTCTTGATGAAGTGGGAGCGATGCTAAGCGGAGATCTTTTGAATCAGCTGATGTCGTCGTCGTTTATGGCTCGTGATATGCGAATACCGTTTTTAGGGATGTACGGTGCGTGCTCGACCATGACGGAATCTCTCATAATGGGATCGGTTTTAGTTGACGGCAGATACAGCAACAACGTTATAATAGGAGCTTCAAGCCATTACTGTACGGCTGAGCGACAGTTCAGGATGCCTCTTGAACACGGGAACCAAAGGCCTCCTTCGGCTCAGTGGACAGCTACGGCAGCAGGGACGATGATGATATCTTCAGAATCAACAAATGAGGATATTGACGTTATAGTGGAATCAGCCACGATCGGCAAGGTGATTGATGCAGGTATCAAGAGCGCCAATAAGATGGGGAGTGCTATGACACCGGCAGCTGTTGATACACTGCTAAATCACCTTGAAGATACTAACAGAAACTTAGACTATTATGATATCGTGCTGACGGGAGATCTGGGTTTTACCGGCAGGGAAATCATGAAGGATCTGCTGCAGGATGCCGGGCTCGATAAGAAGGCTATAGACGAAAGATATGACGACTGCGGGGCGATGATTTATAAACCTGAGCAAGACGTTCATAGCGGCGGCAGCGGATGCGGATGTTCTGCCTCGACCTTTGCAGGATATGTCTATAAGAAGATGAAAAGAGGGGAAATCAAAAGGGCGCTGATAATGTCAACAGGCGCATTGCTTTCGACCATAAGCCCGTTTCAAGGCGAATCGATACCGGGCATAGCGCATGCTGTTTCTCTTCAGTCGCGGCCGAAAAATTAAATCAAAAGGGGAAAAGATGGGATATTTATACGCGTTTATTATCGGAGGCGGTATTTGTGTCGTGGGGCAAATCCTTATGGATACCACCAATCTGACGACGCCTAGGGTGCTGGTGATATTCGTTATCGCAGGCATTGTCCTTCAGGCGTTTGGTCTATACCAGCCACTTGTGGATATAGCCGGGGCAGGTGCCAGAGTTCCGTTGCCGGGGTTCGGATATAATCTCGCAAAGGGCGCTATGGAGGGCGCTTCCGAAGGCCTTCTCGAAGCCGTAACGGGCGGACTTAAAGCAGCAGCCGGCGGTATTTCAGTTGCCATAGTCTGGGGATATATCGTAGCATTAATAATGAATCCGAAATAAAAAAGGCGACCGATTTGGTCGCCTTTTGTAGTGCTATTGTATTGTGCCGTTGCAATTCGGTTTAGGACATGAATCTCCAACATTATAGGTTTTACCATTTGTATGATTATTACATTCTTTACCACAAACAGTACACGTGTAGTCAGTAGTGGCTTGTGTAGGAGCTTCAGTAGGAGCTTGTGTAGATGATGACGAAGTAGTCGACTCAGTAGTTGGCAGTTCTGTTGCCGATGCTGAGCTCTTGCTTGACTTATCTAAGGTTACCTTGGAGTAAGTTCCCTTGATGTAGTATTCGCCGCCTACAACCTGCACGTTTGAAGGCATATCACCGAAGGATGAGTACGGAATATCCGCACATACTCTTCTCATGATTGTTGCCCATGTGCTGGCTGTCTTTCCACTGCCTGAGGACATTTCGATATTAACGTCATTACCCATCCAGATAGCTGCTGAGTACTGAGGAGTAAATCCGCAGAACCAGATATCGTAGTTATCTGAAGTTGTACCTGTCTTACCGCCAACAGGCTGTACGCCGATGGAAGCGCCTGATGCGATACCTCTTGATACTGTAGTTCTCAGGATGTCTGTCATGATCCAAGCAACACCCGGATCGTAAACCTGAGTTCCTTCAGCCTTCTTCTTCATGATCACTTCGTCCTTGGAGTCAAGAACCTTAGTGTATGCGATAGGTTCGTTATATACACCGCCGTTAGGGAATGTCGCATATGCCGCAGCCATTTCAAGAGGTGAGATACCGCTTGTCATACCGCCCAGTGCCAATGCTGCAGGATTCAGGTCGTTTACTTCACCTTCGTCATCTACTGTAGTGACGCCGACCTTCTTCAGCATCTTAGATGAGTAGTCAGGTCCGATCTGCTGGTAAACCTTAACTGCGCATACGTTTACTGACTGTTCAACAGCCTTTCTCAGATGCATATCGCCCTTGTAACCGGAATACCAGTTCTTAGGCCATACACGTCCGCCGTAAGACATCTTAGCATCGTTGATAACACTGCCGGCAGTTATATATTTACCATAGTCACTGCCTTCACTTGTATCGAGTCTCATTGTCTTGCCTTCTTTATGGTATTCATAACTCATCTGAAGGGCAGGGCCGTAAGCACCGATAGGCTTGATGGATGATCCCGGCTGTCTAGGATTAGTCGCTCTGTTATAAAGCTGCTTACCCTTAGTTTCACGACCACCGATCATTGCCTTGATTTCGCCTGTTTCGTTTTCAATTATTACCATAGCACCCTGAGGCTGTCTTGTCTTCTGCTTCAGAGTGTAGTTGTCGCTGACAACCTTCAGGCCGTCATCTGTCTTCTTAAAGAATTCAGGGTAGTCTGTGAAGAACTGTCCCGAAACCACTACGTCTCCGTTGCCGTTAACAGATTTATAACCCTGAGGTATGGAAAGGGCACCGTTTTCGATGAAGTAGAAGATGCCGTTATCCTTAGTGTACATACTCTTGAATTCGATGCTGACATCAGGGGCACCGCCAACTTCAGTTTCGTAGATGTTGAGACGCTTACCTGATTTGATAGTTATTCCACCATCATCGTTGTTAGTGTATTCACTCTTCTTCAGTACGAATTCATCGTCATCGTTGAAGTAATGTGAATAAGGGTAGAGCATGATGTTTCCTGTCTTGGAATTGAGGATAGCTCCATCGCTGTTAGTTCTGGCATATGAAATACCTGCGAAGTTTGAGCTGTCTCTGAATTCTTCTTCTACAATACCCTGAATATCTGAGTCCATAGTAGTGTAGATCTTAAGACCGCCTGTATATACTAAGTTCTGAGCTTCTGATTCAGTAACACCGTATTCTTCAACCAAGTCGTCTATCAGCTGAGATACAGCATAGTCAGTGAAGTAGGAAGTTGCTTTCGCACTTGCAGCAGCACTGATCTTGATATGATCCTGGAGATCTTCGCCCTTAGCCTTGTTAAGTTCATCTTCTGTGATGAAACCTTCAGCAAGCATGTTGGAAAGGATCAAGTCACGTCTTTCCTTAGTGATGTCTCCGTTGAAAACATAGTTCATGCCGTCGCCCTTAGCAAGTACCGGCAGATCTGATTCGCCTGTGGAGTACTTAACGAGAGCGTAAGTGTCAGGTGACTGTGGCAGTGCAGCCAGTGAAGCACATTCGAGAACGTCCATCTTGCTGGCAGGCTTGGAGAAATATGACTGGGAAGCAGCTTCGATACCATAGGAGTTGAATCCTAAATAGATAGTATTGAGATAAGCTTCCATGATTTCTTCCTTAGATAAGTTCTTTTCGAGAACTATCGTACAGTACATTTCAGACAACTTACGTGAAATACTTCGTTGGCTCTTGATTTCGGCCAGGTAAACGTTTCTTGCAAGCTGCTGCGTAACAGTACTTGTACCGCTTATCTGTCCGCCGCCGAATACACTGTCTAAGACAGCTCCGCCCATTCTGATGAAGTTAAAGCCGTTATGCTTCCAGAACTTCTTATCTTCCAGAGCTACGATAGCGTTAACCATATCTTCAGGGATATCTTCATAGTCTATGATGGTACGGTTACCGTCATCCATATAAAGGTTTTCGATTTCTTTACCCTTTGAGTCATACATGATGGAACGCTGTGCAAGCATTGAGTAAACATCATCTGTATCTACTCGAGGGGCAGTGGCGAAAGTTACACCTACATACAATCCGATGGCCATGATAAATGCCAATCCACCGAACAAGATGATATTAAAGACTGTGGCGCCTCTGCCGGCAGGCTTGCCGGAACGAGTAGTTCCGCCGCCGTTACCGCTTGATCTTTTCTTGCTTGCTTTACGTGAAGCAGAAGATCTGGCTGAACGATATGCCTCAGCCGCCTTTTTCTTACTTGATGAGCCGGAGCTGCGTGAAGATCTTCTTTCGCCGGAGCTTCTTCTTGATGAAGGAGTGCTCTGCTTAGCAGCCTGTTTGTCGAACTCAGCAAAGAAATCGTCTATGTCGTCGCGTTTATTGTTAGGATAGTTGTTATTATACATATCAGACAAGATTCTTTCCTCCTAATTGCTTAAAATATACTTAAATTACAATCCATATAATTATAACATCAATAGCAACAAAAATAAAGAAATAAAACAAGTTTGACAAAATCTACACATTGGAATAAACTGGAAATAATGGAACAAGGTGGTTTGTCGCAGCAGGAGGTTCCGTCAATGAGAAGACCTATGATGTATATCACATCAATTTTTGCTGTGCTCATCTTGTTTTTTTATTATTTTCTTCCGTCTTTTTCCGCAGAAAAGGCAGAAGAAGAAGCAAATATACGCTGCCGCATAACACAATCGGAAATACGATCGACTACAGGGTTGGACGGGGAGAAGCTGGAATACATGTATCTTAAGGGGTACGCTGATGAAATAAACGGAGCACCCATAAAAAAAGAAAAGATATTGATCAAAATATACGATGTAAATGAAGAAATAATCCCCGGAAGAACAATCGAAATATCAGGGACCTTACAGCTTCCGCAAGGCAGAAGAAATCCCGGATGTTTCGACTACGCTTTATACCTGAAATCCATAGGAATAAGCAGAACAATAATCGCGGAGCGAACTGAGCTTTGCGAAAGTAACGACTTATACGGTAAGGTGCTCAGTGCACTTTGGAAGCTGAAGGAAGGATTTATAACTGAGCTTGAGAAGTCCTCAAACGAAGAAACCGCAAGTCTGATGAGGGCAATAATGTTTGGCGAGAAAACCGACCTTGAGGAAGAAACGCTGGAAGGATTCCGAAGGAACGGTACGGCTCACGTACTGGCCGTAAGCGGACTCCACGTAGGCATGATCTATGCCTTTTTAAGAGCCGTATGGATATGGAAAAAAGGGCGGCTTTTCTTCGTGGTAGTGATATTGTTTTTCCTGGTATATATGGTGATGGCTTCGTTTGCCCCTTCTGTAGTCAGGGCGGTTATCATGATTTGGCTTCACGTCTTCGCAGACATGACAAATCGCAGATACGACATGGCATCGGCTGCGTTTTTCACTGCTTTTCTCATGCTGATGCACAATCCCATGCATTTGTTTAACGCAGGCTTTCAGATGTCATTTCTGGCAGTTTTGAGCCTCAGTCTGATGCTGCCGATAATCAAGAGGTTTTACAGCGGTGTATTTATGGGGAGTTTTGCGATTCAGGCAGGACTTACGCCGTATACGATATACGTTTTTAATTATTTCTCGCTGGCTTCGATTTTCGTCAATGTGCCTATCATTTTTTTGACAGGGTTTATAGTGCCGATGGGACTGTGTGCGATGGTTCTTTACGGCATGGCGGCTTCGACGGGGATATTACAGCCTGTCTTTGATTTCGTGACGGGATCTCTGGGCGGATTCTGTCGAATAATGACGAAACTCAACGAAATGACAGGAGTGGAGGGAATCACCGTATTTGATATCCAAAGCCCGCCGCTGTGGCTTATCGCGCTTTATTATCTAATTCTTCTCGTCTTTGTTTCAGAGGACGGCAGGCTGCTATTTATGAGAAAGAAGAAAAAAGTAATAGCGCTGCTCGCAGGTTTAGTCGTATCTTTATCATTGGTTTTCAGCCTCGCGGCAGGCAATCACTTTAAGTCGATGGATGTCGTTTTCGTGGACGTGGGGCAGGGAGACTGCATCCATTTCAGAGTTGGCAGAAACGGGGATTATCTCGTCGACGGAGGTGGGAGCATAACTTATGACGTGGGCGTTAAAACCCTTAAGCCGTACCTTTTGAAGAACGGAGCAAAAGCAGTAGACAGAGCTTTCGTGACGCATTTGCATACAGACCACTATAAGGGAATTGCTGAGCTTTGCAGAGAAGGGATGGTTGAAAAGCTGTTTTTATATGAAGGCTATAAAGTGCGCGAGGAGGAAATTCTTGAGGATACCGGGCTTGATCGAGAGGATATAATATACATTTATGCCGGACAGACTGTGATACTGGGAAGGGATGCTGCTGTAGAGGTTTTATGGCCCGAACGTCATAGTGACAGAGAGTATGAGAAAATGGCGGCGGATGAAGAAGATGAGAATGCGATGAGTCTCATTATGAAGGTGAATGTGAAGAGCAGGAGCGTTCTTGCGACGGGAGATGTTGACGCCGATTGCCTTGATGAGTTGGCGAGAAAATATTCTTCGGGTTTGAAGGCAGATATACTTAAGGTGGCGCATCACGGCAGCAAATACAGCGACAGTGACGCTTTCGTGGAAGCATCTTTGCCGGAATATGCCGTGATACAGGTGGGCCAAAACAATTTTGGTCATCCTGATAAAGGAATTGTTGAAAAATTCCGTCAGCAAGGTATAATTGTATATAGAAATGATACAGACGGTGCGGTCGCATTTAAATTTCGCAGGAATATACATATGAATGTGAGGACCGTCAGAGGAGATTTGTAGCTGATGACAGCAGATTATTACAGAGAAAAAGAGCACGCATTCATAACGATCGGTAAAGACATTAAGGAGGGGAACATTCCCCGCCTTGTTTTACTATGTGGTAAAGAAGATTATCTCATACGTTTTTATGCGGCATCACTTATAAAAAAATACGTTTCCGAAGCATGTAAGCCTATAGATCTCGTCACCCTGGAAGGCGATGCATTGACGCTGGATAAGGTGAAGGAAAGCCTTGAAACTGTCAGCCTTATGTCTGAACGAAAGGTGGTTTTTCTGCCTGATTTCACACCGGCTGCAGGTAAGGCACTCAAAGGCTTTGGTGAGGCTGATGTCAAGGGGCTCATCGATTACTTCAAGGACATTCCTGAAGGTGCGCTGCTTCTGATAGCCGCCCCTGAGATAGATGAAAATAAATCAAAGAAAAACAAGGTGCGAACGGCGGTGGAAAAACACGGCAAGGTGTATGATTTCGAACCGTTAAACGAAGGGCAGCTGGCTAATTTCATAGAGAAGAGATTCAGAACTGCCGGCAGAACTTACACACCTTCTGTAGTCAAAATGATAATGTCGGAGAGCGGATACGGAAACAAGGCTATAGATTACAGTCTGTACAACCTGGAAAACGACCTTCGTAAGATCATCGCTCACTGCGACCGAGACGGACGTATAACGACTGATGATGTTAAGGACGTACTTGCTTCAAACCCTGAAAACAATGTGTTTGCAATGCTTGACGCCATAGGCAGAAACAGGAAGGACGAGGCCTTCAGGCTGCTTCACAATCTGCTTCAGTCAGGGACGCCGGTATTCAATTTACTGAGACTTATCACAGGCCAGCTGGAACTGATATTGTCTGTAAAAGAAATGAGAGAAGACGGTCTGACCCTCGCGCAGATGCAGAAAAAGCTGGGAGTACATCAGTTCAGAGTTAAGAAGGCAATGGCCATGACGGGGCAGTACTCAATGGCAGACCTTAGGGCGGCACTTTGCGCAGCCTATGAGGTTGATGAAAACATAAAGACCGGCCTGCTGGACGGACAGTTGGCGCTTGAATATTTTATAGCAGGATTATAAGTTGTATCGAAGGAGACAGAATAGATGAAGACACAAATTAAAGCCGATTTGATGCTCGTTCTGGTAACGTTATGCTGGGGCGTGTCATACTACATGATAGATGTTTGCCTTGTTGAAATGGGTACATTTAATCTGAATGCATTCAGATTTTTAGGGGCGTTTATTATCGCTGCTATATTTACATTTCCTAAGCTGAGAGGTGTTAGCAAGGAAACGCTGAAATACGCATTTTTCATAGGATTTTCTCTCGTGTTCGTATATATGGGAGCGACCTTCGGAGTAATGTATACGAGCCTTTCGAATTCAGGTTTTCTCTGCGCGCTTTCTGTAGTGTTCACACCACTTCTCGGTATCATCATATTCAAGCAGAGACCGGGTAAAAAAATGGTATTTGTCGTTCTCGTATGCCTCGTGGGTATAGCTCTTATGAGCTTAAACGAACAGCTGAAGCCTGCACTTGGTGATATATTCTGCCTCATGTGTGCTTTCGCATATGCTGTAGACCTGCTGATCACCGAAAGAGCAGTTGCCAAGGAAGAAGTAAACGCGTTCCAGTTAGGCGTATTCCAGCTTGGCTTCACAGGAATTTTCATGCTGATATTATCATTTATCTTTGAAGATCCTTGTCTGCCGTCAACAGGAATAGTTTGGGGATCGGCGCTGTTCTTGGCAGTGTTCTGTACAGGCGTAGCCTTCATAGTACAGACTATCGCACAGCAGTATACATCTGCTACTCACGTGGGCGTTATATTTACTCTTGAGCCTGTATTTGCAGGTATTGTAGCATTCGTATTGGCAGGGGAAATACTTCTTCCGAGAGCATATTTCGGTGCATTCCTGCTGCTTGCCAGCCTGATCATAATGGAAGTTGATGTCAAGCAGATAGTCAATAAAATCAAAGGAAAATAGATTTTGTATTATTTATAGTTTTCTGACAATATTTATTGATTTATATATCTGCTTTTGATAAAATTAATCTATTACAGAATTTTGCTTATAACAAAGTAAAAATATTAAGAACTAGGAGGACTTGACATGAGTGAAAAAGGTTGTAACTGCGGTTGCAATTGCGCTGAAAACAGAGAAGCTCAATTTAAAGATTTAGCACCTGTATTAGAGCAATATGCTAAGGTACCCGGAAGTTTGATTACGATCCTGCAGAAAACACAGGATATCTACGGATATCTTTCTATGGACGCAATCAACTATATATCAGAAATGACGGGAATCAAACCTGCTAAAATCTATGGTGTGGCAACTTTCTATGCACAGTTCAGACTTAAGCCTATCGGCAAGAATCTGATCATGCTTTGCCAGGGAACTGCATGCCACGTTAACGGTTCTGAAATCATTGAAGAAGCTGTTTGTGAACATCTCGGTATCAAAGACGGAGAAACTACAGAAGATGGTATCTTCACGCTTAACAATGTAGCTTGTCTCGGATGCTGTTCACTGGCTCCTGTTATGATGGTGAAGAACGCCGAAGGAGACGAAACGTACGGAAATCTCACTAAGGATTCTGTTAAGAAGATCCTTGATGAAATAAAAGAAAGAGCATAGGAGGTGACCACATGAAAGTAGTAATCGGACAAGGAAGCTGCGGTGTCGCCACAGGTGCTAAGAAGACCGCTGCGGAATTTGAAAGACTGATAGCAGACAAGAAGCTTGATGTTGCTGTTGATATCACAGGATGCGTAGGTACTTGCTATCTCGAACCTATCGTAGACGTATATGATGACAACGGCGAAATGACAAGATATGTCAAGGTACAGCCTGACAAGGTTGAACAGATCGTTGAAGAACATCTCATCGGCGGTAAGGCATGTGCAGATCAGGCTATAAGCGAAGAAGACAAGCAGTTCGTTGAAAAACAGCAGAGAGTTGTACTCAGAAACTGCGGTGTCATCAATCCTGAAAACATAGAAGAATACATAGCAGTAGACGGATATAAGGCTATCGAAAAAGTTCTCAAAGAAATGAAGCCTGAAGAAGTAATCGAAGAAATCAAGATTTCAGGCCTCAGAGGAAGAGGCGGTGCCGGATTCCCTACATGGTTCAAGTGGAATGCTTGTAAAGCAAGTCCGGGAAATGAAAAATACCTCGTATGTAACGCGGACGAAGGTGACCCGGGTGCATTCATGGACAGATCTGTTCTTGAAGGAGACCCACACTCACTGATCGAAGGTATGATCATCGGCGGATATGCTATGGGAGCAACTCAGGGCGTTATCTACTGCCGTGCAGAATATCCTCTGGCTATCAAGAGACTTGAAATCGCTATGGCTCAGGCAAGAGAAAAGGGATTCCTCGGCAAGGACATCTTCGGAAGCGGATTTGATTTTGATATTTATATCAAGGCAGGTGCAGGCGCATTCGTATGCGGTGAAGAAACTGCACTGATCGCATCCCTGGAAGGTGAAAGAGGTATGCCTAGACTTAAGCCTCCTTTCCCTGCAGCTAAGGGATTCTGGCAGAAGCCAACAGATATCAATAACGTAGAAACTCTGGCAAACGTGCCATGGATCATTTATAACGGCGGTGCTGCATTCGGCGGCATGGGTACTGAAAAGTCCAAGGGTACTAAGGTATTCGCTCTCGCAGGAAAGATCAAGAAGGGCGGACTTGTGGAAGTTCCTATGGGAATGACATTGAAGGAAGTTCTCTACGGTATCGGCGGCGGTATCAAGAACGACAGACAGTTCAAGGCTGTTCAGATGGGTGGTCCGTCAGGCGGATGTATCCCTGCAGAACTGATCGACACTCCTGTAACTTACGAAGACATCAACAAGACAGGCGCTATCGTAGGTTCCGGCGGTATGATCGTTATGGACGAAGATACTTGCATGGTTGACATGGCAAGATACTTCCTCAACTTCACAAGAGACGAATCATGCGGTAAGTGTAACTACTGCAGAATCGGTACTAAGAGAATGCTTGAAATCCTCGAAAGAATCACTAACGGTGAAGGTAAGGACGGAGACATCGAGCTTCTTGAAGAACTGGCAATGAAGATCAAGGATGGTTCAATGTGCGGACTTGGACAGACTGCTCCAAACCCTGTACTGACAACTATCAAGTACTTCAGAAATGAGTACGAAGATCATATCTATAACAAGAAGTGTACTGCAGCATCATGTAAAGCGCTGGTTACTTACAGCATCAACGATGCATGCAAAGGCTGTACGCTCTGCTCTAAGCACTGTCCTGTTGGCGCTATTTCAGGCAGCGTGAAGGAAATACACGTTATCGACAAAGATTTATGTATCAAATGCGGCAAGTGTCTCGACACATGTAAGTTTGGTGCAATAGAAAAGAAATAAGGGAGGAGGAAAGCAATGAACAAGTTCAGACTTAACATCAACGGTAAAGAAGTTACAGGCGTACCGGGCCAGACTATTCTTGAAGTTGCTAGAGAAAACGACATTTTCATTCCGACTCTCTGCTACGACGAAAGAACTAAGATTTACGGATCCTGCGGCATTTGCATGTGCGAAGTAGAAGGAAACCCTAAACTTTGCAAAGCGTGTGCTACAGAGATCGCACCGGGAATGGTAGTAAAGACTAATACAGAAAGAGTAATCGAATCCAGAAAGACAAACCTGGAACTGCTTCTTTCAAATCACGTGGGCGACTGCAGACCTCCATGCGTACTGGCTTGTCCGGCACAGACAGACTGCCAGGGTTACGTAGGCCTTATCGCCAACGGCGAATATGAAGCAGCTCTCGAACTGGTAAAGGATAAGATTCCTCTCCCTGCATCACTTGGTAGAGTTTGTCCTCACCCTTGTGAAGAAGAATGCAGAAGAGGCCTTATCGATGAGCCTATCTCAATTCAGTGGCTCAAGAGATTCGTTGCAGACCACGACCTGATGGATGAAGAAGTATTCATCCCTGAATGTGAAGAAGATACAGGCAAGAGCGTAGCCATCATCGGCGGCGGCCCTATGGGACTTTCTGCTGCTTACTTCTTAAGACAGATGGGACACGATGTTACTATCTTCGAAGCAATGCCTAAGGCAGGCGGTATGCTGAGATACGGTATCCCTGAATACAGACTTCCTAAGGCAGTACTGGACGAAGAAATCCTGACTATCCAGAAGATGGGTGTAGATATCATCACTGACACTAAGATCGGTGTGGATATCCCATTCGAATCAGTTAGAGAAGACTTCGACGCTGTTCTGCTTGGTATCGGTGCTTGGATATCAACAGGCGTTGGCTGCGAAGGTGAAGATGCTGACGGTGTTATCGGCGGTATCGACTTCCTGAGAAAGGTAGTAAGAAACGAAGAAATCGAACTTGGCGAAAGAGTTGCTATCGTCGGCGGTGGTAATACTGCTATGGACGCTTGCAGAACAGCTGTAAGACTCGGTGCTAAGGAAGTTTATAACATCTACAGAAGAACTAAGGACGAAATGCCTGCAGATAGAGTAGAAATCGAAGAAGCTGAAGAAGAAGGCGTAATCTTCAAGAATCTGACTAACCCTATCGAAGTTCTGAAGGATGAAGACGGTCATGCTTGGGCTGTTAAGCTGCAGGTAATGGAACTTGGAGAACCTGATGAATCAGGCAGAAGAAGACCTGTTCCTGTAAAGGGCAAGACTGAAACTATCGAAATCGACACTATGATCCTGGCTATCGGTCAGGCAGTAGATGCATCGATCTTCGACTGTGACAAGACAAGAAAGAACGCTATCGCATACGATAAGGATACATTCATGACAAGCATCCCCGGCGTATTTGCAGGCGGAGACTGCGGTAATGATAAGATCTCCATCGCAGTAGAAGCTATCGCTGATGCTAAGAAGGTATCTGAAATCATCGATGCATATCTTGATGGCGAAACTATCAAGTACGAAAAACCTTATTTCGTTGAAAGAGACGACATCACAGAAAAGACATTCGAAGACAGAGAAAGAATGTGCAGACCTGAAATGCCTCAGCTTTCACCGGAAGAAAGAAAAGATAACTTCAGCGAAGTTATTCCTGAAGGTTATACAGCAGAACAGGCAGAAGCTGAAGCTAACAGATGCCTCGAATGCGGATGCCACGATTACTTCGAATGTAAGCTGATCGACCTGGCTAACCAGTATGATGTACATCCTGAAAGACTTGCAGGCGACATCAACAAGATCGAATTCGAAGATGATCATCCGTTCATCGTAAGAGACCCTAACAAGTGCATACTTTGCGGTCTTTGCGTAAGAGTCTGCGACGAAGTTATGGGCGTTGGTGCATTAGGCCTCGTACACAGAGGTTTCGACACAGTAGTAAAACCTAACCTTGAAAAGCCGCTTATCGAATCAGGCTGCGTATCATGCGGTCAGTGTGTAAGCGTATGTCCTACAGGCGCTCTTCAGGAAAGAACTACTATGATCAAGGAAACTCCTGTTGATACATTCGTTACAGAAACTACATGTTCTTACTGCTCAGTAGGCTGCAGTCTGCTGCTGGAAAGCTACGGCGATATGCTTATCAAGTCTAACCCTGATAAGGAAGGTATCGTCAATGCAGGTCTGGCTTGCGGTAAGGGTAAGTGGGGCTTTGACTGCTCAATGCTTGAAGATAAGCTGGATGTTCCTCTCATGAAGGATGCTGAAGGTTTCAGAGAAGCTGATTACCATGAAGCTCTCGTAATGATCGCTAAGAAGTGCCAGTCAACCGGAGCTAAGTATGGCAAGGATGCTATCGGAGTAGCTGTATCTGACAGATACACTAACGAAGAAGCTTATGCTATCAAGACTATGGCTGAAGACATGGGCGCTAAGATCTTCTGCATGAACAACAGACAGAGCGGCATCAAGGAAGTTATCGGACATGATGCTTCTCCTAACACTATAGATGAACTTCTTTCAACTAACCTGATTCTGGCAGTTGGATTCAACACTTCAGATAACCCTGTTATCCAGCTGAAGATGAAGCAGGCTGCAGAAAGAGGAGCTAAGGTAGTT
>JAUMXT010000009.1:26567-27746 GCA_030529015.1 Bacillota bacterium
GCTGATATGTATTTGGGAGCTAAGAAAGCGATGATCGTATTCAACCAGAATCTGATCACAACAGATGCAGCTACTCTGCTTGCTGATATCGCTTTGATTTCCGGTCATATCGGAACTCCTAGAGACGGTATACTTCAGGTTAAGGCTAAGAACAATTCACAGGGCCTTGTGGATCTGGGAATCACTGAAGGCGCTGAAGCTCTTGAAGGAGTTAAGGCACTCGTAGTATTCGGTGAAGAAGCAGACATCGATACAGACGCTCTGGAATTCCTGGCAGTATGTGATACTCACATGACTTCACTTGCTGCTAAGGCAGATGTTGTTATTCCTGGAACAGGATTCGCTTCAACTGACGGTACTTATACTAATACTGAAAGAAGACTTCAGTTCGTGGAAGCTGCTATCGATGAAGGCGTACTTCTGGCTAACTGGGAAGTTGCTGCTGAAATCTCACACGTATTCGAAATCGACCACGATTGGGAAGATACTGATGATATTTCAATGGAAATGGATGACATGGTTCCATCATACAAGTATGCAGAGCTTGATGAAGTTCTCGGCGGAGTACTGACACCTGCAGATGCTAAGCTTGTACCGGTGGCAGACGGAGCATTCGTAGATCCGCTCAAGTGCACAGACAGCTTGATGAACGTGATCGCAGAAAGACTTCCTAAACCTGCTAATCCGACAGCATAACTTTAGCGAAAGTCGCTCGAATCAAGTCAAAATATTGAAGAGCCGCAAGTGATTGCGGCTCTTTTTATTTGCCGGGCGTGTTCGGGTTTGTTATTTTTATTGAATTCCACTTTCCGCGTAAATTAAATATAGAAAAAAGGAAAATACACGTTAAATCATTCCTGAATTCCATATTTAGTTAATGTATGATACAATATTTGTGAAAACACTTCCCGGGAGGATATCAAGATGAAAAACTTTTTAAACGAATTTAAAGCTTTCGCTATGAAGGGCAACGTAATGGACATGGCAGTCGGCATTATTATAGGTGCTGCGTTCACTGCTATCGTAACATCACTTGTTAACGACATCATTTCACCTGTAGTAGGTCTGCTGGTTAGAGTAAACTTCAGCGATCTCGTAGTGCAGGTTGCAGGTGTAGACCTTAAATACGGTGCATTCATCATGGCAGTTATCAACTTCCTTATCGTAGCATTTGTACTG
>JAUMXT010000072.1 GCA_030529015.1 Bacillota bacterium
AAATGCCGGAATAATTGCAGCACGAAAGGAGATACAAGACATGAAAAAACTAGTTGTGTGCCTTATTTTGATTGCAGGCCTTGCGGTCATGGCAGGATGCGGCGGACAGAAAGCAAGCGCCGAGGATGTGAAGTTTCTGACATCGGCAGAATACTGGTATTTTTACGACGAAGTAATAGGTGAAAACGAGAAGATGCATTTCTCGGAAGACTTTTCATTCTATTGGGGATGTGAGTGCGGCGAGCCTGTAGGCGACTCCGACCTTTATGAGCTCTTTGATTACGACAAGGAAACTCAGGTGATCAAGCTTTACAACGGCTTCGATAACTCCTCAATGGAGCTCAAGGTCCTAGACTATAGCGACAGCCATTTGACCCTGGAAATAGAAGGCGAGACCAAGGAATATACGACAGAATATAGGACTGAATAAGGAGGAACCATGAAGAAATTTATCATCGAAGAACCGATTTTCGAAATTTTCCCTGATGTAAAGATCGGGGTGCTGGTATGCAGAGGTATCGACAACACAGTTAAAGACGAGAACAAGTACGCAGATTATCTCGCAGAGGCTCAGAAGCTGGCGCAGGAACACATCAAGGAGCCTGAGTTCACTCAGAATCCTGTGGTCCGCACATGGCGTGACGGTTTCTACAAGTTCAAGACGAAGAAAGGCGCCAGATGCTCTATCGAGGCTCTTCTCAAGAGAGTTGCAAAGGGCGGGGATATCGGAACTATCCTGCCGCTGGTGGATCTTTACAACGGTCTTTCTCTCAAGTACGGAGTGCCTATCGGCGGTGAAGATATCGATGCCATGGACGGCGATATCAGACTTACGGTAGCCGAAGGCGGAGAAGACTTCGTTACATACGGAAGCGACAAGAGTGAACCTCCATATGAAGGAGAAGTAGTATATAAGGACAATGCAGGTGCGATTTGCAGATGCTTCAACTGGCGTGAAGCAGTGAGAACTATGCTGCAGGATCACACCAAGAACGCATTCATGATCATCGAAAGCATCGACGAAGCAGGTGCTATAGCGATGGAAAAAGCACTGGATGAGCTTAAGACTCTCATCGAAACAGAGCTCGGCGGAACATGCGAAAGATTTATCGTAGACAAGAGCAACCCTGAAATCGTTATCGAAGGATAATGACAATATATCAAATGAAGGAGAATGATTGATGGAGATATACATACAGGGGCTGACCATGGGGCTAGCGTACGTGGCGCCGATAGGCTTACAGAATTTATTCGTAATAAACACGGCGCTGACACAGCCAAAGCGCAGATGTTATCTGACGGCACTCATCGTCATATTCTTTGACGTGACGCTGGGACTTGCATGTTTCTTTGGCATCGGGGCCATCATGCAGGCGTCCAAAGTCCTCGAGATGATAATACTTCTCGTAGGCAGCCTTATAGTTATCTGGATCGGTATCGGCCTCATAAGAGCCAAAGACGAGATGGACAACTCCACTAAGGTCGACATCCCAATATTAAAAGTAATCACGACAGCGTGCGTAGTTACGTGGTTCAATCCGCAGGCCCTCATCGACGGATCCATGATGCTGGGAGCCTTCAAGGCAACACTGCCACCGGGAACAGATGCCTTCTTCGTAGGCGGATTCGCATCGGCATCAGTGCTTTGGTTCCTGTCGATCGTAACGATAATTTCACTGTTCAGCGCTAAGTTCACAGACAAGACCCTCAGGATCATCAACGTGATCTGCGGCGCAGTTATTATTTTCTACGGACTTAAACTGCTTGTAACATTCATTACTATGGTTATATAAGGAGATGAATCAATGGAAAAAATAAGAATCGGAATACTTGGATACGGTAATTTAGGCAAAGGTGTCGAGTGCGCTGTTAAGCAGAACGACGACATGGAAGTTGCTGCGATCTATACGAGAAGAGATCCTGCAGTTATCTCGCCTCTCACGGAAGGCGTGAAGGTTTGCCACGTAGACGAACTTGAAACTCCTCAGGATATCGACGTACTGATCCTTTGCGGCGGAAGCGCTACAGACCTTCCACAGCAGACTCCGAAGTATGCTAAGATGTATAATGTTATAGATTCCTTCGACAACCATTCGAAGATTCCTGAGCACTTTGCAGCTGTAGATGCAGCGGCCAAGGAAGGCGGTAAATCCGCATTCATCTCATTCGGATGGGATCCCGGCCTTTTCTCTCTCAGCAGAGTTATCATGACGGCAGCTCTTCCAAAGGGCGAGAATTACACATTCTGGGGTAAAGGTGTCAGCCAGGGGCATTCAGATGCCATAAGAAGAATAGAAGGCGTCAAAGACGCCAGACAGTACACTATTCCGGTAGAGTGCGCTTTGGAAGCAGTAAGAGCAGGAGAAGACCCGCAGCTTTGCACCAGAGAAAAGCATACGAGAGAATGTTTCGTAGTTGCAGAAGACGGGGCAGACCTCGATAAGATAAGAGAAGAAATCGTGACAATGCCTGCATATTTTGTAGACTACGACACAACAGTACACTTCATCACCGAAGAAGAAATGGTTTCGGACCATTCCGGGCTTCCACACGGCGGTTTCGTTATCCGCTCAGGCAAGACCGGCTGGGATGAAGAACATAAATCAATCTGCGAATTCAAATTATCGCTGGATTCAAATCCTGAATTCACATCAAGTGTCATAGTTGCATATGCGCGTGCGCTTTACAGGATGGCGGCAGAAGGACAGGTTGGATGTAAAACAATATTCGACGTGCCTATTTCATATGCATTCCCAATGACACCGGAAGAAATGAGAAAGGCACTGTTATGACACAGGCAAACAAGATGGGCACGCAGAAAATGCTGCCCCTCATTTTTAATATGACATGGCCGCCGTTCTGTTCGATGATGATGGCATATTCCTACAATTTGGTCGATAGTATGTTTGTCTCATGGGCAGGTCATGACGAGCTGGCCGCAGTGTCGCTGGCGTTTCCGCTGAACACGTTTATGGTGGCATGCGCCATCGGATTCGGCGTAGGTATCAACGTTTTGGTATCGAGGCATCTCGGTGAAAAAGACCAGCCGGCAGCTGACGAGGCTGCGACTAACGGACTGGTGATGGCAGCTCTTATCGGCGTGTTTTTCAACGTGCTGTTATTGCTGCTGGCAAAGCCTTATTTCACTATTTTCCTGGACGATCCGAGTCTTATGGACCTGAGCCTTCAGTACACAAGGATCCTGACATTCATGATGGTTCCGGTGATGCTGCAGATAGGTATCCAGAAGATACTTCAAGGCACCGGCAACATGATCGCGCCTATGTGGCTCCAGATGAGCGGAGTTATATTCAACTTCGTACTCGACCCGGCGCTGATTTTCGGCTGGGGACCTTTCCCTGAGCTGGGCGTCCGCGGAGCGGCAATAGCCACCGTCTTCGGCTACACCTTCTCAGGCGCGCTTAGCTTCTACGTGCTGCTTTGCAGAAAACAAAAAGTAAAAGTTCGCTTCAAAGGCTATAAGCTGAACTTCCCACAGGCCGGCGAGACCATCAAGATCGGCATGCCGTCGTTTCTGATGAACGTGCTGGGAGCCGTTATGGTCAGCGTTGCCAATGCGGTGCTGGTGGGATTTTCGATCACCGCAGTTTCCTTCTTTGGGGCCTACTTCAAAGTGCAGCAGATCGTCGAGCGCGGCGTCAACTCCCTTGTGCAGGGCGTTCTGCCGATCATGAGCTTCAATTACGGCGCCAAGGATTACGGCAGACTTCACCAAGCGTTCAGGCTGGGGATCATCTTTGCGGTGATCATAATGGGCCTCGGTACGATATTCATTCTCCTGTTCCCTGAACTGATCCTGAGCATTTTCAAGGCAGATGCCGCCATGATAGAAATCGGCGTTCCGGCCATGAGGATCATGGTCATCGGCTACGTGTTCGCCGGCGTGGGGATCATCTGCGCTACATACATGCAGGCCATCAAAAATATCCGCCAAAGCATTATCATCAACCTGCTTAGGCAAGCCATCGTGCTGCTGCCGCTGATGGTGATACTGGCGCAAGTCATCGGCATTCACGGCGTGTGGATCGCATACCCGGTAGCCGAAATCGTGACATGTATATACGGACTGGCTAAATTCAAGCAAGTATCAGGAAGACTATAAAAAAACATGTACAAATGCGACTTTCGTTCGCGTCTGTACATGTTTTTGTTTGTTTTGTTGCTCGTTTCGCCGACTTCGTCGATGTTCGCGGGTGCCGTCGCCGACTTCGTCCCGCGAAAATTCAAGTTCGCTCGCATTTCGGGGAGAAATTAATCAAAAACTCCCGCTTTCGAGCATCTGGAGATCGAGTTACTCCTAAAAAAATCAGACACATTGATTATTGGGGAGTTTATAGCGAGAAACTCCCAGAAACGGGCCCCGCAAGCGAGATTCAGGAGAATCACCCCGCACCGGCACCGCACCGCGCCTACAATCACCCCACGCACGCCTCCAATCACCCCGCGTCGACACCGTGCACGCCTACAATCACGCGTCCCCAAGCCGCGTGCTTTTATCCGGCAAGTTGCAAAGCAGTACAGCGATAACAACCAGCATGCCGCCGATAATCATAGTCGTAGTAATCGCATCGCCCACCAGGAAATATCCGAAAACGCAGGCACATACCGGCTCGGCCGTATTGATAATAGAAGCATTTGTCGGTCCGATCAGCTTAACGCCCAGGCAGAACAGCATGATCGCCAGGAACGCATTAACTAGAGCCAGCATCAGTACGAAAAACAGCTGATCGCCGCCCTGTGAGAACAGAGGCGCATCGCTGAAAAAGCATCTGACGAAGTTGATCACTGCCGAAGTAACCATAACATATCCGGCAGTTACGAATGAATTCACGCCCTTGAGACTGTCATGCGCCAGACCGATAGTGTAGAACACATAGCAAACTGCGCACAGCAGCGCCCAGATAACACCGATGATTTTGATCTCCATGTCAGGTGACCATACAACCAGGCAAAGCCCCGCCATCGACAACGCAACAGCGATGATCTTAACAGCACGAACAGGTTCACGACCACGCACCATTTCAACAGCAATAACCATAGCCGGGAACGTGAACTCGATAATAGTCGCCAGCGAACCGCTGATATTCTCAAACGCCAAATACAGCGTGATAGCAATACCCGCATACGCCAGGACCACCACGATCATCGGAACGAACTGCTCGCGCACCAGCTTGAACGGCAGCTTCTTTATGAAAATATACGCCCACATAATAATCGAAGCGTATAGGAATTTATTAAAAAGAATAGTCTCAGACACCAGCCCCGTGTCAAACGCCATAAACGACAGTGACGGAACGAGACCGTAACATATGGTGGCACCGATAATAGCCAGCGTACCCACCAGTTTCAAATTTTTCATTTTTTCACCCTTTATGATTTTGATAAGCAGGCCGAGACCCGCAACGTTCTATATTCTACCACACTTTTATTTGAATGTTAAGCCGAGCTATAGTATTATTGACTCATGGATATGAAAAAATTAATCGAAAAAAACCCTCTCATAGAGGACATAGCAGAATGCAAAGAAATCTTCTGGATCAATGAGAAAGCATGCGGCTCTGCCGGTGTTGATGCAAAAGCGCAGTCTCCGGACACGTCCGGCTCTGACGCAGCCTCCGGCGTGGACATCGATGGTGCTGAAGCACGTCTTTTGCGCTTCGCGCCGTTCATAGAAAAGATGTTCGCTGATGCCAAAGGAGGCATCATCGAGTCTGAACTCAAAGAGATAAGCGCCATGAAGGAAGCCGACCAGGCAACCGAAATCAGCGGCAGACTGTTCCTTAAATGCGACAGCCATCTGCCTGTTTCCGGCTCAATCAAAGCCAGAGGCGGCATATACGAAGTGCTCAAGCTAGCCGAAAAGATCGCCATGGAGGAGGGCGGTCTCACATGGGACGACGACTACTCAGTACTTGCCGAACAGAGATACAAGGACATCTTCAGCAAATACAAGGTGGCAGTAGGTTCGACAGGAAACCTGGGACTGAGCATAGGCATCATAAGCGCGACCATCGGATTCGAAGTGACGGTACATATGTCAGCCGATGCACGTCAATGGAAAAAAGACATGCTGAGATCCAAAGGCGCTAAAGTAGTAGAATACCCTGATGACTACGAAGCGGCAGTCGCACAGGGAAGACGCGAAGCAGCAGCCGACCCTGCATGCCATTTCGTGGATGATGAGAATTCGCTAGACCTGTTCGAAGGCTATTCTGTCGCAGGCAAGAGACTTAGAAAACAGCTGGAAGAACAAGGCATAACAATAGATAAAGAACACAGATTATACGTGTATCTGCCATGCGGCGTAGGCGGAGCACCGGGAGGTGTTGCCTGGGGAATAAAGCAGTATTTCGGCGATGACGCGTACTGCTTCTTTGCAGAGCCGACACATGCGCCTTGCATGGTGCTGGGACTCGTGTCGGGACTTAAGAACAAGATCGCAGTCGGCGACATAGGAATCGACGGCAAGACAGAAGCAGACGGACTGGCAGTAGGAAGACCGTCGGCACTGGTGTCCGACATCATGGATACGCAGCTGACAGGATGCTACACGGTAGACGATGCGAAGCTCTATCCTTATCTTGCCATGCTTACGGACAGTCTGAGACGCAAAGCGCAGCTTGCGGCGAAGCCGGCGAGCCGGGCAAGGCAAGATTCCCTGCTCCTGACGAAAACTCCGTCCACATAATCTGGGCGACAGGCGGCAACATGGTGCCGGAGGACGAGAAGGAAGCATATTATCAGAGAGGTAAATAGTATGGATAAAGATATCAACGGTCAGGCGAGGCTCGAAGCCCATGTAGAAAAAACACTGCATGAAAACAACGTGGTCCAGAAGGACTTGATCAACGGCATGATGAGATCCGAGAAGGTAAGCTGCTCATATGAAGACGGGACAATCACATTCGGGTTTCCTGTGCAGCCGTGGCAGGCCAACAGAGTAGGCAAGCTTCACGGCGGCATGATTTGTTCGGCATTCGATATGACCATAGCAGCGCTGGCGAGGTTTTATGCGGGAGAGAACTTTGCGCCGACTATAAGCCTCGACGTGAAATACGTCAGACCTGCAGAAGTGGGAGATACGCTTCTCGTAACAGCCAGGGCAGTTTCGGCAGGCAAGAGGATAACCCAGCTGACATGCGAGGCAGTGAGCCGTAAGACAGGTAAAGTCGTGGCGACAGGTGCGTCCGTATATATGAACGTTGACACCACTAAGGAACACAAATAGCTGGACTAAAATGCCGTAATATGATATTATGGTAAAAATGATTATTGAAAGGGCAAAGAAATGATAATACTAATTTTAGCATTAATATTCGGTGTAGCAGTGTTTATCTTCACGCTCACAAGGTTCAATAAAGCTAAGGCTCAGGGAAACGACAGCAAGGTAGTCAAGGCGCTGAGACTGCTGGTATTATTCGAAGCACTTGTGTATATCGCGATATTTGTATTTGTTTTTATAAAAACATTGTTTATGGGTTAAGAAAACACAAAAGACCGGCTTATGACAGCCGGTCTTTTTTAATGCAATTTTTCAGTTGTGGTCTTATTAAAATCTTCAAATCTTAAAATCTATCGCTGTAATTCAGCAGACTGCGGATATATCCTGCCTGAGGCTTTTTCTTGCCGCCCATGATGGTGGAGTAATAAACGATGGAAGCATCTAAGCTGTCCTCCGAAGTCCTGATGATGGCGTATGAACCGTCGCTGCCGTCGCGAGGGCGGGAGAGACTTCCGGGATTTACAAAGCGCACACCGCCGGCTTCGTCTATAAGAGCCTTGTGGGTATGACCGAATATGGCTGCTTTGCAGTCTTCTTCCTGAGCCTTATACATGAGATTTGTCAGCTGATAGTTGACGTTCTGAGCATGACCGTGAGTCAGCAGCAGCTTGCCGTACTCGGTTTCGATGATTTCGAATTCATCGCTTCCGCCGCCGTCACAGTTGCCCTTGACCGCCACAAACGGTATGCCTGTTTCCTCTGACAGCCTTACTGCATCGCTGTAATGATCGCCTGTATGAGCGATCAGATCTATGCCTGTGAGCTTAGGGAGTATGTCCCTTACTTTATTGAGTTTTCCGTGGGTATCACCAATTACTAATATTTTCATAATACAAGTGTATCATATCCCGACATCCTTGACTAGAGGTGGTTTTTCAAGTAGAATTAAACGATAGAATAAAACAAGGAAAGAATAAAAATACTATGGCAGAAAACAAAAAAACAATC
>JAUMXT010000200.1 GCA_030529015.1 Bacillota bacterium
TGTTCTTTAGAATTTCGATACCTACCTTGACATTATCCGAAATTAAGTCTCTCAGATAGTGACGAAGTTCTGTTGCATCCATCTTTTCAACAACAGCCCAAACCTTTTCGCTACCACCCGTCTTATATTTCTTCTCTGCAAGCATTCTGATCTGGTTCTGCACGGTAGAGTTATCCATCCAATCATACGGACGAACAGTAACATGAGCAATCAGATAGTCTCTAATTGTCTGTGCATCATCCAGCATCAGTCCATAATCACCAACAACACGAGTCATAAAGCATTTATCACGGAGTTCTTTGCTGGCAAGTTTATCGAAGTAGGTTACACGGTTCAAATATGCAATAGCACGAGTGATGGACATCTCGGAAGGAGAGTTTTCCATCATAATTGCAAAGATTTCTTTTGCTTCAGGACGCTCCTCGTCGTCAAGCATACAGAGGATAGGTGTGTCATATCGTGCAGACCAATCACGAGGATCTTTCGTTCCGGTTTTTTCGACCCACAAATCTTTCAGACGCTTTTTAGCCTGATTCTGAAGGAATACCTTCACAGCATTCTCAACATAGGTCATGTACTCGGTAGAGGACTTCGTAAACTGTCCGGCAGGAATATCCTGATACAATTTAAGAATATCTTCGGTATCCATTCCATCAATGAAGATTTCCGCAACTGTTCTAAAGTACGGAATCTGATCGCTGTAGAACTTATCAAAGGCTTCTCTCTGAGATACAAGGAGAGAGTAGAACTTCTCTTTGTTCTGGTCAGACAAAGTGTTTGTCTGTTTCATACGATGCAGTTCTTCAAGGAAAGGAGTTAAATCGCCAGCTGCTTTTTTCAGAGCTTCAAATGCGATTTTAATATTATTGGTACGGTTATTCCAACCGCTAACGACATCTCTGATACTGCAACAAGCAGGGATGCTCTTGGCACTTTCAGCGATAATGCGGTAATCAAGAATAACATCGTTGATTTTGTCATTCGCAGTTTCGGTGTTCCAAACCCAGTTTGCAGCATCGGCATTAAATTTCTGTTTTACCTGATCGAGATATGCACCACCATCACCAATCTGAGCCGCAAGGGTCTTTAAGGCACCGCCCTGATATGCGTCAATGTATGCCAGCATACCCTTTCTGCACATATCATTTGTGAGCAGGCGGGTAAGATCTTCGGTCAAAGAAGTGTTCTGGAGAACCAAACGACCAATTGCGTCTGCCAGATCACTTTCAGAAGCCTTGGAGCTATTGGCAGTATTGGCAATACCACAGTAATCATCAATCACAGTGGCAACTGTTGCCACAGGAGTACGAGTCTCAACAGTTTCCAGAATGGACTTAACAGACCAAATCGGGAACGAGAGCTTCTTCATGCTGATTCGCACCTGATCTCTTGCACTTTCGATGGAACCGCACTGAGTCATAGGAATACGGAATGCTTCAGAAGTGCATTTCAAGAACGCCCTCTGCTCGGCACTCATAGCAACGATATATTCCGGTTTGTATTTCTTATCAGGAGAGACAGTCTGTTTCATAGCGTTGGCAATCGCCATTTTCATCTTATCAACAGACATACTTTCGCTGGTAGAACCATTGCTCCAGAAATAGTCAGCAGTTGCATATTCTTTCAAAACGAAGCCCATCACAAAAGCTGCAAGGTTAGTGGCTCTAAATCCATAAGGAGCCTGTTCCAGCTCACTATAAATATCAGCCACGCAAACACGACCAGAAGGTGAGTTGAAGCCCTTTTGAATCAGTTCTTCAACTTTCATCTTGATTTGAACAATGGACAAGCTACGCTTGGTAGGATCTTCCCAATAATTATCTACGCCCCATGCGCCAGTAAGAGCAGTTTCCAGCTTAGGCTCCTTAAAGGTCTGTTTCAAAGTTTGGGTAGCACCACATTCAGCACCTTGGGCAAGTGCGCTACCAACAAAGAGGTCAC
>JAUMXT010000201.1 GCA_030529015.1 Bacillota bacterium
CTGAAGTATAGGCAAAACATGTACAGGAGATGGTAAAATGGCTTTTTGCGCTCAGTGCGGAAAGGAATTACCTATTAATGCTAAGTTCTGCCCCGGGTGTGGCGCCGAGGCGGCTGTTTCCGATACCGGGACATACACAACCAGGCGCGAAGAGTATGCCGGCAAAGTTATCAAGTGTCCTTCCTGTGGAGCACATATTTCAAGCTTTATTGCTATATGCCCGGAGTGTGGACATGAGATAAATTCAACTAAGGTGGATGCCTCATTGCGGGATTTCATCGCCAAGATCGATGAGGTAGATCTGTTGATTGCCAATTCACCTGAAGTATCAAGAACCGGTTGGGCTTCTTGGAGTGGTGGTAAGAAGTTTGGATGGGTCGTACTGAACATCTATACTTTCTGTATTCCGCTGATCATCTATCTATTGCTACCGCTGTTTAAGTATAATCGCAAGCCGCGGCTCACTGCACCTGAGAAGCAGAAGGTATCTTTGATAGAGAACTTCCCTTTTCCGAATGGAAGAGAGGCGATCATCGAGGCATTGCTCTTTATTCAAACCAAACTTGATTTTCTGTCTGCTGAAAAGCTGAATCGTCATACGGCTTTCTGGACACGGCTATGGGCAACAAAGGCAAAGCAGCTTCAACAGAAAGCTGATATGATGCTTAATGATGATCCTGTGGCGCAGGAAGCATGCAAGAGAATAGCCGCTTATGAAGCAAAGACAAGAAAAAAGATTAAGCTCCGGGCGATACTCGGGTTGGTCATACTCATTCCCGCAGTTAGCTTCGCTGGATACAAAATTGCAACAACAATCAAGCTGCCAGTGACAGAACCAGTCGTATGGCCCGAAACTGGCATTGCGACGCAGATCCCGATGCCAACAACACTAATGGGTGAAATCACATATAATGATGTAGACCGATTCTGGGTTGAACTCAAAGGGGTTAATGACGAAGAATGTGAACAATACATACTCGACTGTCAGTCGGCGGGCTTTACAATTGAATCTGAGCGAACAAGTATTGAGTACACCGCATATAACTCTGCTGGATATGAATTGTCGATAACAAATTATCATAGCGATGATGATATGTATATTCGTGTAGAGGCACCTGAACAATTGGGAAAAATCTCTTGGCCAGCTGGCGATATTGCAAAGCTCATCCCTATACCCGATTCTACCCTCGGACGACTTGAATGGGAAGGCTCCGATGGTTTCTGCCTTTACGTCGGGAATGTCTCCTATGAACAGTATGTGGCGTATATTGATGAGTGCATTGCCCGCGGCTTTACAGTTGACTATTCCCGAGGAGACAAGTATTTTCATGCCAAGAACGAAAAGGGGTACTATGTTGATATTGACTATGAGGGATTTAGCGTTGTCTTTGTCAAGATTACGGCACCTGAGGATGCCGATATTGCAAGTGATGTTGATGAACTTACTAACATGACCCCTGTTCCAGATGCTCTGGTGGCAATAACTACCCCTATCGAAACTGACAATTCAACTGCAACGCCGCAGCCGACAGCTGAACGTGTTGTTCAAATAGAAAAAGGTGCGGTATACACATTCGGTCACGATGAATTCAGTCTGTACTGCGTAACAGCTATTTCAGATTCGATAATTAAGATTGAGAAATGGGGAAAATCTTTATCAACGCAAAAGTCGTTTAGCAATGAATATGAAGTTGGTACGTTTCGAATCACGGACGCTACTTGCGGGTTTGTGTGGCTAGATGACGAACATACTGCCTTTGAGTTTTCGTTGCAGGATAGCGATGATTGGGATTACCGAAAACCACAAAAGGTAGTTTTCACGCTTGCCGGTATTGATGGTGATACAAACAAGGGTACAAACTACGACAAGAATGGTGTTTGCTATTGGTATGAGAATGATGATTGGCACGAATACAGAGCTGTGCCATTGTCTGATAG
>JAUMXT010000202.1 GCA_030529015.1 Bacillota bacterium
ATCCATGTGTGCCTAAATCATTTATCTATGTGTCCAGGAAACTGGGTACATATCATCCTTCGCCTTCATTATGTTTATTTAGAAATAATAGTCTTCGTCGATATACTCAAATTCAAAATCCTTGACCTTGATAGTATCGCCGTCTTCTATACCCATTTCTCTGAGCTGATCCAACGCACCGCTCTTTTCGATATACTTATACAGATATCTCATTGAGCCGGGATCATTAAAGTTGGTTGAATTGAATATCTTCTCCAGTTGCTTACCTGACAAGATATAATCTCTTCCGTCAAAGTCGGCATATACAGTTCTGTAATCAGGATCGTTTTCATCAGCTTCGAAGTCGAACATTTCGTATTCGTCTTCTTCCTCGATAGGTTCGAGAAGCAGCTGATTCAATTTGTTGGCAGCTTCAGCAAGAACTTCCTTGACTCCGATATTGATAGGAGCTGACATAGGGAACACTTTGTATCCTTTAGCTTCAACATATTCCTTGAATTCAATATACTGTGGATCCTCTTCATCAATAAGGTCTATCTTATTTGCTACAACGATCTGCGGCTTTTTCATAAGTCTAGGGCTGTATTGCTCAAGCTCGTAATTAATCTTATCAAAATCTTCGATAGGATTTCTGCCTTCACTTCCTGAAACATCTACAACGTGAATCAACACCTTAGTTCTTTCGATATGCTTTAAGAACTTATGGCCTAATCCCGCACCTTCGTGTGCGCCTTCGATAATACCTGCGATATCCGCCATAACGAAGCTTGTATCATAAATTTTAACAACGCCCAGATTAGGATCTATAGTAGTAAAGTGATAGTTTGCGATCTTAGGCTTAGCGCTTGTTGATACTGAAAGCAGTGTTGACTTTCCAACGTTAGGGAATCCAACAAGACCAACGTCGGCGATAAGCTTCATTTCTAAGATTATATCTCTTTCCTTCGCAAATCCGCCGGCTTCTGCAAAGTTCGGTGCTTGTCTTGTAGAAGTAGTGAACTTCGTATTACCCTTACCACCCTTTCCGCCTTTAGCTGCAACGAAAGACTGACCGTGTTCTGTAAGGTCTCCCATCACATGTCCGGATGCTTCATCTATAACCATGGTGCCGACAGGAACTTTAATGATCAAGTTTTCCCCGTTCTTACCATATCTTTTCTTTTTCATTCCATCCTGACCGTTTTCAGCTTCGTATTTTCTCTTAAATCTGAAGTCCATAAGAGTTCTCATGTTTTCATCAGACTGGAAAATAACATCTCCGCCTTTACCGCCGTCACCGCCATCGGGACCGCCTTCCGGTACGAATGGTTCTCTTCTAAAGGAAACGCAGCCATTGCCGCCTTTTCCTGATTTTATAAATATTTTGGCTCTGTCTACAAACATAGGGCCTCCTTTTAAGCTGTAACTCATGTACAGCAGAATTTACATAATAAAGCCCCTAATAAATATTAGGGGCTCGAATTACTTATGCTTCTTTTGGATATACGCTTACTTGCTTTCTCTTTTTGTCATATCTTTCGAACTTAACAGCTCCGTCAATCATTGCAAATAATGTATCATCTCCGCCGATTCCAACGTTGTTACCAGGGTGGAACTTAGTTCCTCTCTGTCTAACCAGAATGCTTCCAGCACTTACGAACTGACCGTCACCTGTCTTAACACCTAAACGTTTCGACTCACTATCACGACCGTTCTTCGAGCTTCCTACACCTTTCTTACTTGCCATGGACCAGACACCTCCTCGCTATTTCAATTTCAAATTAAAGTTTCGTTTTTAAAATTCTTATTTCAGAGCAGCTTCGATAGTTTCGATCATTACTGCATTTGTAGCCTTTTCATCGATTTCGATGTTGTTTTCTTTAGCGAACTCAATGAGCTGTGCTTTCTTCATTGACTTCAGTGATGGCTTCTTTGCAGGCTTAACTTCTTCTGCTGCT
>JAUMXT010000203.1 GCA_030529015.1 Bacillota bacterium
CCTCCTTCATTGTCGTTGTCTTCAGGAGTATATGTGCCTGGGTTAGGGTTGCCTTCGGGCTCGCAATAGTTAATGCTCATCCATGAGCTCCAATTGGTCAGTTTGTCGAATTCCAAATTGGGATAAGTTGTGTCATAGCCTTCGGTATGCCATCTTTCTGTGCCGACTACGGTTACACCCACAGAGAAATCATGGCCCTGACCGGTTTTGGAAATAAGGTTGCATACCACTGCTTCGTTCCATGAACGGTTCATGCGGCTGGCAATGTCCACCAACTTAGCTGAATAAGGAGCGTAAGGGAGCGCAGTAAATGCTTCAACAATGTCCATCAAATCATAGAACGGCAATTCCTTGTCTTCATCATATTGGTAGCATTTGTTCAGCGCATTATCATATTTAGACAACAACTGGATGGCATTCATCATTTCTTGTTCGTCCAGCGTGCCTTCCGCTAAATCCTCCTGGGTTTGAAGTGCATGCTCTGTCACTTCCTTGGCAAGGCCTGCGAATATGCCTGTTTCGCTCAGGAACTTGTCCATCTTCTTGAGGTTGATTACCTTAAGGTCCAATGGGCAATTGTCTTGGTTCCAGTGCATCATGGTTTCACGGCCATATTCCTTCATGGAGTCCTCGAAGTTGGTCGTAGTCCCCAAGTGATACATCAACGAGTTGTAGTCGCCTCCTAATCCCGGAGTCACGTGGGTGGCGCCCATGAAATAGTCAGCACAGTCCTTGACACCGGTGATTATTTCCAACTGTCCCATCAGACATGCATCGAAATAAATCATCTTTAGATAGGTGTCTGAGTCCTTGATACCTTTTACGATATTATCGAGCGTAATACACTGGTCTTTGAAGTTGTCATCAAACAGGATACCGCGTTGTTGAGGAGCATCGTCTGCCGGAATCCAGCCTTTACCGTGGTTCCACAACAACAGAATATAATTGTCGGCAGGAGCTTCCTGCTTGCTCCAGTTGATGAAGTCTGTCAAATGCTGCGGGTCCGACAGGTTGATTACGTTCTCCGAATATTTCTCCGGCTTGAATTCTCCTTCCGGTGTAGGGCCTACCTTGAAACGCAAGGTACCTTTATATTTTTCTTTTTTCTGATATTCAGCGGAGAAGTTTACCTGACCGATAAAGTTGACGCGGTCTGATGAGCCTATCAGGTAGGCTTCGTCGATGTTCTGCATCATGTTCTCATCCAGGTTACCGCCGCCACAGCCATACATCATGATGGTATAAGTCTGATTGTCCTGCGGTTTGCCGAAATCGTCCAAGACTACATCGTCATCCTTCGAACATGCAGCAAACAATGTCACACAGAGTGTGAACAATAGTGTAAAACGGAATGTTTTCATTGGTTAAAACAAAATGATTGAATGATTGATTTAATGGTAGGGGAGCCCTGAAACGGGGCCCCCTTATTTAAACCTTTCCTTTTCAGAAAAATCGGATTACCAGATGATTACGCGCTTTTCTTTCGGCAAGTAAAGTGAATCACCTTCCACTACATTGTACAGATCGTACCAGGTATCCATGTGTTGGAAGATACCGTTCACGCGGATTTTGTTGACTGAGTGTTCGTCTGTCAACATTCCTTGGAGGTCTTCCGCACTGTAAATGATACGGTGACGCTTTGCATGGTATTCGAAGAAGGTCTTCTGTTCTGCCTTTATTTCATCGGCAGTCGCTCCCTGTTCCTTCAGCAATGCAACCAAGGCATCCAAAGCGATGTTCATACCACCCAAGTCGGCTACGTCTTCAGTAATGGTTCTTTTACCGTCTGTCGGCATGCCCGGAGCCATTTCGAAGGTGTTGATCTGCTGGATCAGCTTTTCGTTCAGCGCTTCAAATTTGCTTCTGTCATCCGCAGTCCACCAATTGTTTTCATTACCGTCAGCATCGCGACGAGAGCCTTCGAGGTCG
>JAUMXT010000204.1 GCA_030529015.1 Bacillota bacterium
AAGCTGCAAAAGCAGCCGGAATCAAGGTGCGTAATTTCATAAGCGAACCTACTGCTGCGTTCTTTGCAAATTACGATGAACTTAAAAGTTCATCCATTGTTGCCATTTTCGACTGGGGCGGTGGAACACTGGATGTTTCCATTTTGCAGCACATTAACGGAAAAGTCTCTGAATTGGCAACGGTTGGAAAAGACATCGCTGGTGATTTTATTGACGATAAAATAGCAAAGCGGATCCACGCCAAGATTGCTCGAAAAAAAGGAATTGAGATTGCCTTTGGAGATATGCCCTCTGGTGCACAAGACATGATGCGCGTACGAGCAGAACGTGCAAAACGTATGCTCGGTGATGATGATACTGCCACCATATCGATAAATAACTATGGAGTATATGGTGCTTGCAGAGAAACGCTGGATTATGATTGGTTTGCAGACATTGTTGCTCCGGAAGTAGACATGGCAATTGGTTGCTTGAAAGAAGCCATAAACCACTCTGGAGTAGGTTTGGCGAATATTGACCGAATTGTTATGGTCGGTGGCAGTAGCAATCTTAGGCCTCTGCTGGAAAAAATGGATGCAGAATATGGTGACTTGCTCTATTTCCCTGAGGAAACGATGTGGAACGTAGGCCAAGGTGCTGCGATGCTGTCAATGACCCCAGGCGGATACTATGCAAACCAATCAATAGGTATCATGCTGAGTGATGATGCGTATTATGAAATTCTAGCTCCCGATACTCCTATCAAGGATTGGTCTCATGAATGTCACTTTGGAATAGTTGATAGTAGCAAAGAGGCCAGATTCGTCTTTGGCGGAAGTCCAGACATAGACGCATCTCCCGACAAATTCAAGACTCTATCAGTACCGGCATATCGTTTCTTGCAAGAGAAAATCGTGTTGAACGCAAGTGTTGATGCGAACATGGTTTTTGTTGTTGTTGCTGGCAGCAACATGCAACCTTCTAGTTTTAGGCGTCTGTGGGAATATACTCGTTTGAAGTGTTATTATAAACTACCAAGGAAGCAGGTGTAACATGAAGAGTAATGTCAGTACCGTGGGGTTCAAAAGCAATCTGTACCCCGTGGTAACGGGTTACTATGAGGACGCCCTATTCCGTTCCAAAGTACATGATCCGTTTTCTCTAGAGTATTTGAAGAAGAATTACAGCGATATCACGCCTCTTCAACTCCAAGAGTATAATTACGCATCTCTCCATTGTGCATACGCATTGGATGACGATTATCCGTGGGGAACGGTTCAAAATGAGGATGGGACTGAAAGAATATCGTGCAAATGCCTCAATACTCGATGCAGGCTCTTTCACAAATGTCGACCTGACTTTACTACTGACGAATTGCTGGTTCTTGAAGAGAACAAAGCAGCACGTCCTGCTATCTTTCTATATGAAGAAGAAAGAAAGACTCGTAGTGATTTCGAACAAGCCGATGTAGATACAGCTGCTAAATTGTATGACAAAGAACCCCAGCAGAAGGAATATGACTCGAAAGTTGAAAAAGAGTCAGGTTCTTCTCAAACGTCCTTCGATCCCTTCTTGATCGGAGGAGACGCGGTTCCGGAACCACAGCCTCAAACTAAAAAGGCAGATTTTCATTCTTTTGTGGCATCTACACAGGAAGAGATTATTTTCGCTCCTTCCGAACAGCGTTGTGTTGTAAATGCCGGACCAGGAACTGGAAAAACATGGACATTGATCGAACGCATCATTGAGATGATAAACAGCGAGACAGCAGCACCGGAAAATATTCTTGTCCTCTGCTTCTCGCGCTCTGCGGTTGATGTAGTAAAGAATAGACTACTCCAAGCAGCACAAGCGGGCCGTATCGGATATGAATGGCAATATGTCGATATTCGTACATTCGATTCTTTTTCAACCTACATGCTTGCGTGGGTACAAGATAATCTTCCCG
>JAUMXT010000073.1 GCA_030529015.1 Bacillota bacterium
GCTTTGTCGGTGAAGTGTTACAGGGTGAGCGTCTCTTGAATCTCGCTCGCACGACTTGTTTCGGGGAGTTCCTCGCTATTAATTCCCACACACGCACGGAATCTGATTATTTTTAGAGAAACTCAAAGTTCAGGGTCTTGGATATGGGAGTTTTTGATTGATTTCTCCCCAAAATGTCAACTAACTTGGATTTTCATGAGACTGCAACCATGAAGCAGCACATAAAACCCACTGCGCTGACTAAAAAAAGCTCCGTCTGCTGTGCTCCTCACAACCACTTTCTAGGATCTTTCGTGAAGATTGGAATGTCAGGAAAACTCACATCTTCGATGTTCAAACAGTTCCTGACATTGGACCAATCTTCTGACTCAAGTTGATCCTGAAAGTGTTTTTGTTCGTCACAATGCATACTGCACTTTCCCTAGTCAGCACAGTGGACATTATGAGGAGCAACCATATTTTCAGAACTGACGCGAACTAAGAAATTGGCTAAGCGACTGCGTGCTGTTTGAAGGAGCCTGCGACTGAGTTCACGCAGCGCTCCAATTTCTGTGAGCAGTTCTAGAAAATATTTGTGACGAATACCGGACACGGAGATGACTAGGGAAAATGTGCAGCATCTTTGTGATAAACAAAAAGAGCGTGTTCGAAAACACGCTCTGCGTTTTGCATATGTATTGAGTTTGCCGTGCAAATGCCGGCTTAAAACTTAGCCCTTGATTTCGCCGCTTTCGAGACGCTTGAAGTAGCTTCTTGTTTCTGCCACGATCACGCCGGACAGTGCAAGCAGTGCGATCAGGTTAGGGATTGCCATCAGGCCGTTGAAGATATCGGCGATTGTCCATACAGCAGATACTGTGAGGAACGGTCCGATAAGAACTGCCAGGATGTACAGCCATCTATAAACTGAAACAGCCTTCATGTTGCCACCTGAGAGGTATTCGAGACATCTTTCACTGTAGTAGTCCCATCCGAGGATAGTTGTGAATGCGAAGAATGCCAGTGCTACCATCAGAACTGCTGCTCCGATTTCGCCGCCCCAAGGCAGACCTGTTGCAAATGCAGCTGAAGTAACGTCAACGCCTTCAAGTCCTTTTGCGATTGCTATGTCATATGCACCTGTAACCATGATAGTCATGCCTGTCATTGTACAGATAACAACTGTATCGATGAATGTACCTGTCATTGAAACCAGACCCTGTCTTACAGGTTCCTTAGTCTGAGCTGCAGCTGCTGCGATAGGAGCTGAACCGAGACCTGCTTCGTTAGAGAAGATACCTCTCGCAACACCCTTCTGCATAGCCAGCATCAATGCTCCGAGAGCTCCGCCTGCCATTGCTCTGAGGCCGAATGCGCTTTCGATAACTGTTACGATAGCACCCGGGATTTCCTTTACATTGTATAACAGGATAGCCACGCAAACTACTACGTATGCTACTGCCATGAAAGGAACGATGATTGTAGTTACGCTGGCAATTCTCTGGATTCCACCGATAACTACCAGTGCAGTCAGTACTGCTACTACTACTGCTGTGATAACTGTTACGATTGAATAATCAGTTCCGAATACTGTTACAGCGTGTTCCATATTAGGGTCAAAGAAACCTTTAGTCGCTGATGCAACACCGTTTACCTGAGTGATTGTACCGATACCCAGAAGACCTGCGCCTACGCCAAAGATAGCGAACAGCTTAGCAAGCCATTTCCAGTTTGAGCCCATACCTTTTTCTATGTAGTAGAAAGGTCCGCCCAGGAATCTGCCGCCGCCTCTGTCTTCTCTGTACTTAACAGCCAGAAGACCTTCGGCATACTTTGTAGCCATTCCGAAGCAAGCTGCCAGAACCATCCAGAACAGTGCTCCCGGTCCACCTGCAACTACTGCAGTTGCAACACCTACGATGTTACCTGTACCGATAGTCGCTGCCATCGCTGTACAAAGCGCACCGAAGCTTGTTACTTCACCAATACCGTCCTCTTCATTTCTCACCATATACTTCAGCGCCTTGCCCAGCTTTCTGAACTGAAGTACGCCGAGTCTTACTGTCAGGTAGATACCTGTACCCATGATGAGGATGATAAGAGGAACTCCCCATACGACATTGTCGATCGCCACTAAGATTTCAGTAAATCTTTCCATTGTTGTTTTTCTCCTTCTCCTGAAAAAATAAAAATAAAAAAGCCGACACTTATAGTTCGACTTCCGGAGAGGACTTAAATGCAAATAATATAAACTATCTGCTCTGTCCTTTTGCCTGAGAGATTACACTACAGATCGTATTTGCGGACGATCCGAAGTGCGTACACCTTCGGCGCTCTTAATGAGACTCTCCAGAGAATCATAGTTCCTTCTTGCCCTATAAAAAGACCGTAGGGCTTGATAGATAACTAACGAATTGATATTATCACACCTTACGGTCCTTTGCAATCATTATTTTATTTGATTAAAGCGTTATCCAGCAGGAATTCCAACACCTTCTGCTGCAGCAGTACCATTCTGATATACTCTTCCATAGGTCTGCCTGTCTGAGCCTTTATAGTTGCTTCATCATAACCCATTGACTCATAATATGCCAGCAGCTCTTCCGCTTCCTTGTTGGAGTAATCGAGGCCTTCTTTCGCAGCGATATACTCGATGACCATTTCCTGCTTCACCTGGAATCTGCTGCTGTCTTCGTTTACTGCAGCGAATTCTCCCTCGTCGCCGAAATCATAAGTTGCCAGCAGTTCTTCTCTGGTCATGCCGTATGTTTCCGCCATGACATCCATCTGGTCGCTGTTGAACTTGATGAAATAGTCCACGATTTTCTCAGGATATTCGATGACTTCGGTGTTTTCCATCACCTGTGACCAAAGCTCAGTCTGCTGATTACTTATGGCTTCATTCTCTTTCGTATTATAAATCTGCTTCTCTACTGAAGCTTCGTATTCTTTAAGTGTTTTAAAATCCGTAGTGTTCTGCACGAAGTCCAGGTCGTAATCCGGTACTACGTTTCTTGTCGCTGAGTTGATTGTTACCGCAAAGCTCACATCTTCGCCTGCCAGGTCTGCTTCGCCGTAGTCTTCAGGGAATGTAAGCTCCAGTTTAACTTTATCGCCCACCTTGCTTCCTACGAGGCCGTCCTCAAATCCGTCTATAAATGAATCGGATCCAAGTTCAAGGTCGTACCCTTCGGCAGAACCTCCATCGAACTTCTTACCGTCCTTCTTACCTACGTAATCTATATTGACAGTATCGCCGTCCTTTAACACGGTTCCCTTGTCAAGCTCCTGCGGTGCAGCAGATGCTTCAAGTTCACTGTCTATCTGAGCCTGCACTTCATCCTCCGTTACCTTGATAGTAAATCCGTCCACTTCAAGACCCTTATACTTGCCCACCTTGATATAATCATCAAGATCAAGCTTCTCGTATGAAGCTTCAGATCCGCAAGCCGTAAGTCCGAACATCATCATAACAGCCGCAGCAATAATCAACATCTTATTTCTCATCATCAAATCTCCTTTTGATTTATAAATACATTCTATGTATGCCCTGCATCTTTGCATCAAGATCTGCCATCGTATCTGCACATCTCTTCAGCTCATCAGCTACGCTTTCCGGAATCGATTCCTTCCTCTTATACTTAAGCTCATGCTCAAGGCTTGCCCAGGTATCCATCGCGATAGTTCTGATCTGTATTTCTACAGGCATGTTATACGTCCTGTCAGAAAGAAATATAGGAACTTCCACTACGAGATGTAAACTTCTGTATCCGCTTTCTTTTGGCTCTTCGATATAGTCCGTTCTTCTGATAAGCTTGATATCGTCCTGTCTTAAAAGGCTGTTTTCAACATTATAGATATCATCGATATAGTTACATATAACTCTCACGCCTGCAAAGTCCGTGATCTTATATATCGACTCAACCTCCATCGGCCATCCCTTACGGGCAATTTTCTCTATAATGCTACCGATGCTCTTAAGTCGCGACTGCATATTATGAATAGGATTGTAATCGTGCTTAAGTCTGTATTCATTATCGAGCACCTCAAGCTTAGTGCTGATTTCCTTAATAGCCGCGCCATATCTCATGTAAAGATCCCTGAAAATATTCGCGACCTCTTTAGCCTCGTCTATGGTCACTGCCATTTCCGACGGAATCATAGATTCGTTGATCCCGATGTTTTGAAAATTCTCTATTCTCATTGCCCATCCTCCTTAATTTAGTAAATTCTAACATAAAATCTTGTAATTTTGGTGTTCAAATATAAATATATTATATATATGTAGAAATTGTCGCAAATTGTTTAATTTATCTGTCAATTCTGATTTTTACCTTGCAAAACAATTATCGTAGCAGTATAATGGAACACAAAGGATGAATTTATAGTAGGCAATCAAGCACAAAAAAGGAGGTCACTCTTATGAAAAAAGACTTTAACAAATACTTCGAAAATACGACTCTGGATTATGATATCAACAGAGGTATTGTAGAAAAGCTGCTGCTTGATACCCTCAAATACGATTTCTACGGAGCATGTGTGGACGGCTACCATATTCCTCTGGCATGGGACTATCTTGAGGGCAGCGGTATCCAGGTTGTCACAGTATGCGGATTCCCTCTGGGAACATCAGGAACAAACTCAAAATGCGCTGAAGCATTCGAAGCTATCAAGGACGGCGCAGAAGAAATCGATGCAATGATGAACGTAGCCGCAATCAAGGATCGCAAGTTTGACTATATTGCAAGTGAAGTTACTGCTCTTGCAGACATCTGCCACAGTGAAGGCGTTAAGCTGAAGATGATCCTCGAAACAGCATATCTGACAGATGATGAAATCGTAAGACTCTGCGAAATCGGCATCAGCAAGAATGTAGACTTCATCAGAGACTCCTCAGGTTTCAGCAGAATCGGAGCTACACCTCGTACAGTTAAGCTTATCAAAGACACTGTTGGTGACAATTGTCAGGTCAAAGCCGCAGGTAAAATCTGGACGCTGGCACAGGCTAACGAACTGATCGAAGCCGGCGCTGATATCATCGGTACTGACGCTGCAATGGAAATCATGGAAGAATACATTGCAACCAAGAAAGAAGATTAATTAAACGATTACATAACATAATAAAACTCCAATACATAAAGGCCCGGGACATTCCCGGGTCTTTTATTTTCTATACGTACTTCTTCATATATTCCAAAGCGCTCTTTTCCAGTCTGGAGACTTGCGCCTGACTTATGGAAATCTCCTCAGCGACCTCCATCTGCGTCTTTCCTTCAAAAAATCTCATGTTCAAAATATGCTGCTCCCTGGGAGAGAGCTTTTTCATCGCCTCGGAAAGAGATAAATTCTCTATCCACCTGGCATCGGTGTTTTTCATATCCTTGATCTGATCCATCACATAAAGCGGATCTCCGTCATCGTTATATACAGGTTCAAACAGCGATATGGGATCCTGTATCGAATCCAGCGCCAGCACCACATCCTCCTTGGCCACATCAAGGGCCGCTGCGATTTCCTCGACCTTGGCCTCGCGCTGCAGCTTGCGCCCCAACTGCTCTCTGGCCGTCAGCGCCTTGTACGCCAGGTCCCTCATGGACCTTGAAACTCGTATGCTGTTATTATCACGCAGATATCTTCTGACTTCACCGATTATCATCGGAACTGCGTACGTACTGAACTTGACTCCGTGCGACATATCAAAATTATCAAGGGCCTTGATAAGCCCGACACATCCCACCTGAAACAGATCGTCCGGATTCTCTCCCCTTCCGGAAAACTTCTGAATCACACTTAAAACCAGCCTCAGATTTCCCTTAATAAACTCATCCCTGACCTCCATGTCTCCGGCCTTGATGGCCAGCAGCATTTCCTGCATCTCCTTATCCCTGTATCTGGGAAGACTGGAGGTGTTGACCCCACAAATCTCAACCTTACCGGCCATAAACAACTACCCCGCATCCTTTTTGCTCCCCTTAAAGCAACGCTCGATGTCGTAATATATTTATGTGCAGATAAGGCCGTTTTTATACTGATTTCTTAAAGATATCTAAACCTTCGTCGATCTCTTCATATGTGATCGTAAGCGGCGGCAAAAGTCTCACTTTTTCCTTCGCCGTAAGCGTCATCAGACCGCCCTCAAGAGCGTCCTTCACCACGTCGGCTGCCGGCTTTGCATCGAGGGAAACTCCCAGCATAAGCCCCATTCCCGAAACGTCCTTAACCCCCGGAATTTCAAGGAGTTTGGCCTTTAGATACTCTCCTTTGGCAGCAACGTCTGCGAGGAATTTTTCGTCTAATCTTTCGAGGACTTCAACGGCTCCCGCGCATGCCACAGGATTGCCTCCGTAAGTCGTTCCGTGGCTTCCCGGCGCCAGCACGTCGCAGGCTTTTTCACCAAAAATAGCTCCGCCCAGCGGCAGTCCCGCTCCTATTCCTTTCGCAAAGGTCACGATGTCCGGTTTTATGCCGAAATGCTCATGTGCAAAGAGCTTCCCGGTCCTTCCGATCCCGGTCTGTACCTCGTCTATTATCAGCAGTATTTCTCTGCTCTCGCAAAGCTCGGCTGCTGCCTCGACAAAGGTTTTTTCGAGAGGCAAAACGCCTCCTTCGCCCTGGATCAACTCCATCATGACTGCGCATGTATTTTCATCCACCAGCTGCCTAAGCTGCTCTGTATTTCCTGCTTCGCAGTACTTGAATCCTTCCGGCAGCGGGCCGAAATCTTCATGGTATTTTTCCTGGCCTGTCGCAGTCATCGCACCCATTGTCCTGCCGTGAAAAGACTGCTTCAGCGTTATAATATTAGGGTTTGTGCGACCCTTTAACGCCCCGAATTTTCTGGCTGTTTTAATGGCCACTTCATTGGCTTCCGCGCCGGAATTACCGAAGTAAACCTTGCTGAGCCCTGTTCGTTCCGCCAGCATATCAGCCACCTTCACCTGCGGCTCCGTATAATATAAATTCGACGAATGCTGCAGTTTTTCAAGCTGCTGTGTCACAGCTTTCAACCAGCCTTCGTCACAATATCCAAAGCAATTGACACCGATACCGGCAGTGAAATCTATGTATTTCTTGCCTTCTGTATCATAGCAATATACGCCCTTACCGGATGCAGCAGCCATATCGTGACGTGCATACGTGGATACTATTCTTTTTTTATCGAGAGCTTTTATCTCGTTTGTCTTCATATGCGTTCCCTTTCTTTTAAAGGATATTTGTCGTCGATGCTTTGTTCATCGACATTACTTTAATATGATATCACATATTGGCTCTTCATCCTAGCTTTTTGATTTCCTTGCGCAGTCTGCCGATTATCTTTTTTTCCAGCCTCGATATGTAGGATTGTGATATGCCCATCTTATCGGCAACTTCTTTTTGTGTGAGTTCCTTCCTGCCGGCAAGCCCAAATCTCATTTCAACAATTTCACGTTCCCTGCTAGAAAGTTTTTTCATGGCAATAGCAAGGAGTCTCCTGTTTATCTCATCCTCCAGCTTGCCGTAAATCTCATCGTTTTCAGTCCCCAAAATATCCGAAAGCAGCAATTCGTTCCCGTCCCAGTCCGTGTTCAAAGGTTCATCCAATGACACTTCTCCTTTTATTCGATTGCTCCTTCTAAGGTACATCAGTATTTCGTTTTCTATGCATCTTGATGCGTACGTCGCCAGCTTAATATTTTTTTCGGCCTTAAACGTATTCACGGCCTTTATTAAACCGATCGTGCCAATGGATATGAGGTCTTCCACGTTGACTCCCGTGTTCTCAAACTTCTTGGCGATATACACCACCAGTCTCAGATTATGTTCGATCAGCTTATCTCTATCGGCCTTATTCCCTGCGGCAGCCCCAATTATGGCTGCACTTTCTTCATCCGGCGGCAAAGGCGGAGGCAGCGTATCGCTGCCTCCGATATAAAACACCTGCTGCCTCCGCATGCCGCGAATTTTCGCAACTGTTTTTTTCAACACGCGTCTTATCAACGTCGCCTTTATTTTTAATACGTTTTCTGTCATCCCTCATTCTCCCTTCATGTCATCTTGCCCGCGCCGGCGGTACGGCTTGAGCGGCCCGGCCGTGTGGCCGCGGGCGGGCCCGGCGGGGCCGGCGTCC
>JAUMXT010000205.1 GCA_030529015.1 Bacillota bacterium
GAACTCAGGACGTGAGGCCTCTGCATCAGCTGTTAGTATGCGCATATCCTCACACTGTACCATACATGAAGGCTGGACAAGCACATGTGTGAAACCTTCTTTCCTGAGCTGCGCAAAAAGAGCAGAAGGGGTCTGCACAAACTTACCCGACTGAGCAAGTATGCTTATCTGGTTGCGGGATGTCCATGCTTCTCTGAACTCGCACTGGGGGAATTCCGCACGCAGGCGCTGATTGAAAAGGTCGATTGTATGCTGACGCTTTGCATGGTCTGCCACTCCTGAGTGTACAGCTACAACAACAGCTCTGTCGCCTTCAAGCATATCCGCAAACATATCATGAGGCTGATACATTGTTTGGGAACTTAATGATGAAAAAATGAATGTGAATGCTAATGCAATTATCAGTTTCATATTTTTTATTGTTTATTTTTATATTGACACATCCTCTGTCTATAAGAACTCAAATATAGCTTTTACAGCATGTTCTATCTTTTTTACGCAATGCTTCTCCTCACCTTCATGAATAATCCGGTATGTACCGTCAGAGGGTATGAGAATCCTTGTAGCCTGATTTTCTTCATCTGACACGACGGGGCAGATAGCGTTTCGAAGGAGCGCCTTACATAGCAGGTCTGCCCTGAAGTCAGGAGATTCAGAATGTACCTGCACTGTCCTGACTGTTTCGTGCTGAATATGGAACGTAGATGTTGAAGGATCAAATCTTAGCCCGTCATGTTTGAAGTACTCGCCTATCAGTCCGTCTGCACATAGGTCTTCAGGTATCCCAGTTGTAAGCCCACGCTTCTGGTCAATCAGCCATATCTGGTCTGCCACCTGAAGAGCATGTTCAAGGTCGTGAGTTGAAAGGAATATACTCTTCTTGAGTGTCTTTGCGAGCCTGTGTAGCAAAAGCATCATACCCACCTTGCTTGGATAGTCGAGGAAAGCAGTCGGTTCGTCAAGGAATATAACAGGTGTTTCCTGAGCAATAGCCTTAGCTATCATTACTTTCTGCCTTTCTCCATCGCTGAGAGTCTGCATCTTACGGTCAGCCAACTCTGTTATTCCCACCCACGAAAGACATTTCTCCACCATCTTACGGTCTTTTTCACGAAGTCTGCCCCAAAATCCTGTATATGGACTGCGCCCAATAGAAACAACATCCCTTGCAGTCATGTTCTTTATACTTGAATTGTCTGTCAAGACCACACTGACAAGGCGCGACAGCTGACTTGTCTTATAATTCTTCAAGTTTCGGCTCATTACCTTTATCTCGCCTCCAAGCTGTGGCTGAAAGGCCGCAAGGGTACGCAGAAGCGTTGACTTACCTGATCCATTAGGGCCAAGCATACATATCATTTCACCTTCATGAATCTCAGCATTAAGATTGTTACCCACAACAATGTCATGGCCTTTATGCTTATAACCTGTTGTGAGATTTTTTATTTGTATGGTTATGTTGTTGTGCATATTTTATTAATAAGTTTTAGAACCTACTTTCTGAACAGTATCCATATTACAACAGGGGCACCTATTAGAGAAGTAACGGAATTAACAGGAAGTGCACCTTCAGCTCCAGGCAATCTGGCAATAAGATTGCAGGCAAGGGCAAGGAATGCGCCTACAAACATTGTAGCAGGCATGAGAATGCGGTGGTCGCTCGTACGAAACAGTCCGCGACAAAGGTGCGGAACAGCAAGTCCAATAAACGATACAGGACCACAGAATGCTGTAGCTATCGCTACAATAAGTCCGGAAGATATGATGATAAGCATAACTGCACGCTCAACATTAAGACCAAGATTCCTTGCATAGTTCTCTCCGAGCAACAGCAAGTTTAGAGGCTTGACAAGAAGCATGGCGAAAAGTAAGAATACAAGCATCAGAATAGTAAACAGCCCTATCTGTTCTGATG
>JAUMXT010000074.1 GCA_030529015.1 Bacillota bacterium
TCGCACGTTCGATTGCCAATGTTTCAACTTCATCTACGAACTCACATCCGCCGTAATATCTCTTGCCCGGATATCCTTCTGCATATTTATTCGTAAGTGCGCTTCCGGAAGCCTCCATGATCTCATAATTCACGAAGTTTTCGGATGCGATCATTTCGATTTTTGTTTCCTGTCTTCCGATTTCTCTTTTGATGGCTGCTGTTATTTCCGGATCAGCCTGCTCTAAATAATTGAAGTACATTTTAGCTCACCACCCTTTCTAATCTTTTAAGTGCCAGTGCCATTGTAAGTCCCGGAATAACTCTGTTACCGGTGATTTCCACGCCCAGCATTTCATTTATTTTCTTAAGTCTGTACTGTACGGTATTAGTATGTATACCCATGAATTCCGCAGTCTTGCCGCTGTTCATGCCTGCATCCAGCACGAAGGTTTCAAGCGTTTCCAGCAGCTGTCTGCCCTTGTTTTCGCCGGCTTCCTTGAATGGTTCGAGAAGCTCTATATAATTCTTCTTAACAAAGCCGCCCTGTATCTGGATATTGATACAGTTGCTGACAAGCGTCAGCTCGTACTTAGTGAACACTCTCTTATATGGGAATACGCTCTGGACGAAAGACCAGCTCTCGCTTATAAGTCTGTATGCATCCCCCGCGCCTTCGAGTCCGTTAAGCCCCGTAACGTGGAATATCCTGGCCTTCTTATTTCCCTTAAGCTTATTGAAAAGCTGCACGCAGCTGTTTCTCAAGGCCGGATTGGCTTCGTCCTCATCAGATGTCAATATCATTCCGTAAGTCTCATCCCCTTCGGTGACTTTCATGATATTGAGATCTTCTTCTTTTTCAAATTCGGCAAATACCTGGTTTTCGACTTCCTGACCTATACCTTTGCTGAAGAATACGCTGAGAATATCGTCTCCGCTGATTTTAGCTTCATCTTTTAAAGTATATGCCAGGCTCTTATTACCTCTGATAAGTGCCTTTATGAATTCTGCCTTAGCATCACGCTCAGGAGTATATTTCCACATACCCATTGCCAGCTCTATGATTTCGGCCAGCTTGGTGATTTCTCCTGCCGTATAAGAATCTTCGTTGTCAACGATGAACATGAAATACTTGTCGTTATTGATTGTAACCGGACCCCAATATGTCAGCACTCCGTTTACATCTATCATCGTGTAAACTTTGGAATCGTTCTCTACTCTTTCTTTTCCCAGCTTGATGGCATCTGCGATAGTTGCCTTGTATCTCGTTTCGACAGTTAATATCGGATTGAAATCTTCACTTAAGATTATAAGCTGGAAATCATTATTGATGGCAGCTTCTCTTACTGCCGCCTGGAAATTGCTGTGCTTTTCAAAGTTCAGCAGGTGAAAAACAGTGTTACTTATCAAGCTGTTGCTGAAGTTGTCTCCATAAAGCACTTCATCCATGACCTCTGTGATGGCCTGCGAATATGCAGCGCCTTCAGGCATGATGATCAGCGGCAACATGGATTTTTCTGCCGTTTCGATCACCTTGCGATCCACAGCCTTCATTGCCTTGCCGACATGGTATATCACCAGGGCCGCGCAACCGCTTTTAGCCAGCCCCTCTACGATCCTGCACTGCTTTTCCACATCATCTCTGACGCCCAAAAAACCGGTAAGCAGTATTTCGGTGCTGTCGCCCTTGCGGAGGTCGATATCTTCGACACTGCAGGCATCCAGAACAGATATCGCTTTCACGTCATTCGACAAATTCAGTTCTCCGGCCAACACCTTAGCCTCCTTGAAGGAATCAAGGCTAAGGCAGTCTGCAACTGTAAACTTCATTCTTACTTCCTTTCTTCCTCATCGTCCTCTGCTTCGATGTAATCATCGTCGTTGAGATAATCAGTATCGTAGATAGCCAGTTCTTCTTCTGTTGGCATATCATCATCTTCGATGATTTCTTCGATATCGTCTTCTTCCGGCTCGTCTTTAGCCAGTTTTTCCGGATCGAAAGGTTCCGGTGTATTTGTCACTTCGTTATATGTCATAAGTCTTGGCTTGAACTTGCCGCCTGTATCTTTTTCTTCGATAGCCTTGGCTGCTTCTTCCAGCTCACGTTTCTTAGCAAGTTCTGCTTCTCTCTTACGGAGTTTTTCAGATTCTTCGGCTTCTTCAGCATCAAGAACCTTTTTCTTTTCCATATGAGCCTTGAGGTCTTCAGCCAGTTCCTTAGGTGTTTTTTCTCCGTCATACAGCTGTACGAACTGGTCGTGGTCTAATGTTTCCACTTCCAAAAGTCCCTCTGCCACTGCCTTGAGCTGTTCCATGTGCTCTGTCAGTATCTTTGTTGCAGCTTCGTATGCTTCCTCTACGATAGCTTTGACTTCCGCATCTATCTGAGATGCAGTGCCTTCCGAATAGCTCTGCTTTGATGTGAAGTCCTTGCCCAGGAACACTTCGTCTGATGAGCTGTAGTTCACAGGTCCGAGCTTTTCGCTGAAGCCGTACTTGGTTACCATTTCCTTGGCTATATCTGTAGCTCTCTGGATATCGTTGCTTGCACCTGTACTGATGTCGTCAAGAGTAAGCTGTTCTGCAACTCGTCCGCCCAGCAGATGTATGATCTGCTCTCTCATGGTTTCCTTAGTTCCGTAATATTTATCTTCCTTCGGCAGTATCATTGTGAATCCGCCGGCTCTTCCTCTAGGAATGATAGTGATCTGATGAACAGGGTCTGTCTTAGGAAGCGTATGTGCTACTACAGCGTGACCTGCTTCATGGTATGCCGTAAGCTTTCTTTCTTCCTCACTGATAACTCTGCTCTTCTTTTCAGGGCCTGCTATTACCTTAGTGATAGCTTCTTCGATTTCTTCCATTCTGATCTTCATGCCGTTTCTTCTGGCTGTGAGAAGAGCAGCTTCATTGAGCATGTTTTCGATATCGGCAGGTGAGAAGCCCGGAGTTCTTCTAGCAAGCACTTTAGCGTCAACGCTTTCATCAAGCGGCTTGTTTCTGGAATGAACTCTGAAGATTTCTTCTCTTCCTGTTATGTCAGGAATGCCTATAACGATCTGTCTGTCAAATCTTCCCGGTCTCAAAAGTGCAGGGTCTAATACGTCAGGTCTGTTAGTTGCTGCCAGGATGATTATTCCTGTGTTCTCAGCAAAACCGTCCATTTCAACCAGCAGCTGGTTGAGAGTCTGTTCTCTTTCATCATGACCGCCGCCAAGACCTGCGCCTCTCTTACGGCCTACAGCATCGATTTCATCTATAAATACTATGCAAGGTGCGTTTTTCTTGGCCTGCTCAAACAAGTCTCTTACTCTTGATGCACCTACACCTACAAACATTTCAACAAAGTCTGAACCTGATATTGTAAAGAACGGAACACCTGCTTCTCCCGCAGTTGCTCTTGAGATATAAGTCTTACCTGTTCCCGGAGGGCCTACAAGCAATATGCCCTTAGGGATTCTTGCGCCCAGACTGTTATACTTGATAGGATGTTTGAGGAAGTCTACGATTTCTTCCAGTTCTTCCTTTTCTTCCTTAAGACCTGCAACATCCTTGAAGGTTATCTTCTTCTGATCTCCATCCTTCTGAAGCTTAGCCTTGCTCTTGCCGAACGCCATAGCCTTGCCGCCGCCGCCACTTTGGTTCATTATCATCATGAAGAAGAATATCATTATTCCTATCATGATTATCGTAGGCAGCAGACTTAAGAATACCGATTCTTTTTTAGGCTCATCGCTGGACAGCTTAAGCGCTCCTTCGTCCACCTTCGGCATGATATACATGTCATATATATAGGTCATATCAACTGCACTGTTAACAAAAGCATATACCGTATCGCCTGATTTCAACTCGGCAGTAAGCTTTGTCTCTGTTACGTTGATTTCTTCAACCTCATCCTTTTTAAGGTGCTTAACCATTGTAGATGTCTTGATTTCTTTCTGATCTTCCGGCGCGTCGCTGTTATAGAACCACGCCATAGCGAAAATGAGACCGAATATGATCAGATAAATCCATATACTTTTGCCTCTTCCCTTTTTGAAATTCATTTCTCCTTGTTACTCCTTTTGAAAGTCGTTCATTTTTTGTTGTTATATACCAAATAAGATGAATTATTTTATCATAAAAACCAATTTTTTTCAATAGCGAGCAGGCTGCTTTTACGTTCTTTTTATCGACACAGTGCCCTTTGCAACGCTTAATTCATATCCCCTAGGGAACTGAACTGTCTTTGGGCCCTGCTTTTTCTCGATTATAGAGTCGGCCGCCTTGATTCGTTCTTCTGAAATATCGCTGTCTAAGCCGATGCGTGAAAACGCCTTGAATAAAACTCTGTGTCTGACAGCAGGGTGAAGTTTTGCCAGCTGAAGCCTGTCCATAAGAACTTCTTTTGGCATATCATCCGAGATGGCTTCATTCGCAAGCTCTCGATAAGCCTTTTCTGTTTGTTGCCACAAGTAATCCTTGTCATCTGCTGCGATGTTTGAAAGGCGCACGAGACTCTGCATTATATTGGAATTATGCTCCTTTTCCAGCAGAGGTATAAGCTCATGCCTTATTTTATTTCTCGTATATATAGTGTAGCTGTTCGTATGATCGATCCTAGGTGCCAGCTCACAGCTTTCACAGTACTCTTCAATCTCGCTTCTGTATATATCTAAAATAGGTCTGATGACTTTGAATCCTCTTTCTTCTCTTTCATAAGCTATGCCTGCCAGGCCGTCTGTACCGGTTCCTCGCAGCAGTCTAAACAGCACAGTCTCTGCCTGATCGTTGGCGTTCTGTGCCACCGCGATCCTGATACCATCTTTTGACAGGCCGGGTATGTCCTCAAGCAGCTTGTTTGCCACGCTGTAAAAAGCATCGTATCTGGCTTTTCTTCCTGCTTCTTCGCTTGTCATCTTAAGTTCATCGGCAAGCAGGTTACAATCTATGACGAAGCTGGCGCATTCAAGGCCGTGTTTTCTGCACAGCTGTTCCACATATTCCTGGTCGGCTTCAGCAGCCTGCGGTCTGAACTTGTGATTCACATGAACAGGATGAATCTTGAGATTCATTTCATCCTTGAGCGTAAGAAGCACATTAAAAAGGCACACTGAATCGGGGCCTCCCGAAAGGCCGATAACAATGTGCTGGTCACGGGCAATAAGCCCTTTTTCTTCAATTGTTTTCTTGATTTTTTCTTCTGTTTTATAGGCGATATCCGGTAACATATTCATCCCCTCCGGGAACATTTTATCACAATTATATGATGCGTGCTACCATAACCGTCATGTCGTCTTTCTCGACGCCTATATAGCTGTCTGCAGCTTTATTCACAAGGATATCGCTCATGGTTTCGGGCGCCTTTGATTTGATGGATGCCACCATATCTTTTATGCCGATGCGCCCTCCGATATCGCTTACTCCGTCTGACATCATTATTATCCTGTCGTCCTTTTTTAAACTCACTTCCACGTATCGTATCTTAAGCCCGTTTACTATGCCCAGCGGAACCTCTGACAACTTCACCTCTTCTACGTTTGATTTTCGTCTGATCAATGTCGGCGCAGCTCCTATTTTATAAAACCTGGCCTTGCATATACGCTTATCTATGATCACCATATCGAGGGTTGCGTAGGAATCATCATCTTCCTTCGTTATCATTATCGTATTTATGGTTTTAAGTGCAAGTTCAGCCGTTACCCCCAGCTTCAAAAGGCCCAGCATCGTCTTAGTCACCATGAGGCTTTCGGCAGCAGCTTTTTTGCCCTTACCCATGCCGTCGCTGAGTATCATCGCCACCTTGCCTTCGCCTATATCCTGCCATCCGCTGCAGTCTCCGTTTATGATGCCGGTTGCTGCACGCTGAGAAACTGCAATTTCGACCGATAGCTTGTCCCCATCTTTTTTAGCCTCTCTTCTGCCGCTTCTGCCAAGATTTTGTCGTATGTTTTCTATTATTTGACACGTCACATTGAATTGACCTGCAAGTAGCGCCCTGCTGTCGAGATATGTCGAATACAGTTCCGCCATATCGCTTATAAGCGATATCCTGTCTTTTAATATTGAGTCTGTATATTCGCTAAGTTCCTCTTCGCCTTCTTTTCTTCCTGCTGAAAACAACATGATGCAGCGTCTCATTTTTTTGCCGAATTTCAAATACAGCCCTGTAAATATTATGGCCGGCAATATAATGCTCACAGTATCTATTCCCAATACAACGCCGCTGTCTATGGTGCCTGCGGCTTTGCATGCCGATATGAAAACAGCGGCCTTTATTATCACTCCTCTGTCCTTTGCGAAAGACGCCGCAACTGCTCCCAGCAGCAAGGTTGCCATATGCCCCCATTGAGCTTCACCTAAAGCTGCGGCTACCAGCCCTCCCACGAGCGCCACTACCAACGTGGAGCCGGCATCGAGGCACGAAAGTGCCCACAAAACGAGAAATGCCAGGACCATCCAAAGGATTGCCTTAAGCCCCAGGCCAAAGGCCGCCATCAAAATGATACATGCAAAGGCCGCAAGCGAAAGCTCCTGCGAAGCTTCGAAGGAGCTTGCGTCCCGATCAGGTGCGCTTTGCACGGCGGTATAAAAGGCATTATATATGTACACGAGGGCAATTATTATCCCGCCTTCAGTAAGAAGCATTGCGGGGTCCGTTAAATATACGGTTCCCGTGACGAATCTGTAAATAGCGGTAGTCGTGATATTACAGGCTGCGGCTATCACTCCTCTCTGCCAAAGGCTCAGGCGGACTTTTCGTATCGCAGCGAATACCAAGCCGCATGCTATCATGGATATGATGTAGGCGATGGGGTCAGGACCCTTGGGTATGTACGTTATCATTCCGACAGCTGCAGGTACTATCAGATAGATATTGAGTGTATTTACCATAAGGGCGTATGCGATAATCGCAGGACCCGCTGCAAAACTGATATCCATGAACGTTGTTCTGCAGATTATTGTTGTCGCTATGATAAGGCAAACTGCCGACTTGTTTATGATCTTCATTTTTTCTCTCCCAAACCTTACTGTTTCTTAATTATACGCATCGTGTTTGACGAAGCTTGTCATAATCTCTGTATATCACTTGAAATTGTGTGCTGATTTCAATATACTACTATCATGTAATCCGATATTTTAAATAAGGGGAAAAAATTATGTTATTTGACTCACACGCGCACTTAAACAATAAGATGTCCGATAAAGACAGAGCTGCTATGGTTGCTGCTATAGAGGCTTCCGATCTGGACTATGTTATGGATATAGGATTCGACCTTGCCAGCAGCAAGCTTGCTGCCGATCATGCTGCCAAATACCCTTGGTGTTATGCAGCTGCGGGATTCCACCCTCACGATGCTCAGCACATGGACGACATGGATCTCATCATGATCAAAGGTCTTGCTAAGAAAAATAAGGTGATGGCTATCGGCGAAATCGGCCTCGATTTCCATTACGACCGTTCACCAAGAGACCTCCAGCGCGAAGCTTTTCGTAAGCAGATCCGCTTAGCCAACGAGCTTAAGATGCCTATCGTCATTCATTCAAGAGAAGCTGACCAGGAAGTTATGGATATATTAAAGGAAGAGGGTGCTTTTTCAGACGAAAGAAAGTCATGGTTCCCTAAGCGTCCCGATCCTACAGGATATGCGACTACCGATGATGCCAGAGTATTGCTCCACTGCTACTCAGGCAGCGCAGAGCTTGGTCGTCAGTATGTGAAGCTCGGTGCGACTCTTTCGATCGCAGGTCCCGTAACTTATAAAAACAACAAGAAGACTATCGCAGTTGTGGAGGAAGTGCCTATCGACTTCCTGCTGGTCGAAACAGATTCACCTTATCTGACGCCGGAGCCTTATCGCGGTAAAAAAAACAACCCTTCACTTGTTGAATATACAGCGAGAAAGGTTGCTGAGATAAAGGGTATGTCTTATGAAGATGTGGCGGCCGCAACAAAGGCCAACGCCATGAGATTCTATGGCATAAAACATGTTTAAAGATGCAAAAAAAGGCAAGTCTTTTTGACTTGCCCCTTTTATTATTCATCTTATGCTACAGGATTTCCGTCTTCTGCTTCA
>JAUMXT010000206.1 GCA_030529015.1 Bacillota bacterium
AGATAAAAGATTTCATTGAACGGTTCCGTTACAAGCCAACAAAGTCAAATCAGGTTCAAAGTCGTATAAAGCAGTTGGAGAAGATTGTGCCGATTGAAATTGATGAAATTGATACTTCACGTCTTCGATTGAAGTTCCCGCCTTGTCTTCGTAGTGGCGATTATCCTGTAATATGCAATGATGTAAGGAAAGATTATGGCGTACATAATGTTTTCAGTAATGTGAACCTTACAATTAAGAGAGGGGAGAAAGTTGCGTTTGTAGGAAATAATGGTGAGGGTAAATCAACTCTTGTCAAATGTATAATGAACGAAATAGAGCATAGTGGAGAACTGAAAATAGGACACAATGTGCAGATTGGCTATTTTGCTCAGAATCAGGCGCAGCTGCTTGATGGCAATGTTACTGTGTTCGACACAATAGACAGTGTGGCAAAGGGAGATATGCGTCTTAAGGTTCGTGATTTGCTCGGCGCATTCATGTTTGGTGGAGAAGCGAGTGATAAATTCGTGAGAGTTCTTTCCGGTGGTGAGCGTAGTCGGTTGTCAATGATAAGGTTGCTGTTGGAACCTGTCAATCTGCTTATTCTTGATGAGCCTACCAATCATCTTGATATGCGTTCCAAGGATGTGCTGAAAAATGCAGTTAAAGAATTTGACGGAACAGTGATTGTTGTTAGTCACGATCGTGATTTTCTTGATGGACTTGTGTCGAGAGTTTATGAATTTGGTGGCGGAAAAGTACGTGAACACATTGGTGGCATCTATGATTTCATTGAAAAGAAACGTCTTGAAAATGAAGGAATGACTGGTGTTGACGGAGAAACTAATCATAGAATTTCAGAACAACACAGTGTTAAACGTGATGAAACGTCCCAACACGAAGTTTCAAAAGGCAGGCTTACATACGAGGAACAAAAGGAACTGAACAAACTCATCAGGAAAGCGGAGAAAGCGGTGAAGGACTGCGAACAGAAAATTGAGAAGCTTGAAGCTGAAATAGCAGACGTTGAAGCAAAGATGTCAACTCAGGAAGGTGCTTCTGATATGAATTTGATAACCCGTTATGTGGAATTGAAGCGAAGCCTTGATGCAGCAGTCAGTGAATGGGAAGAGGCATCAATGAAGTTGGAGGGCTTTTAAGCCTTTTGGCTATCATGTTTATTTTAACTCATATTATTCCAACTCGCAAACAGTATATTTTCTAAAAGCATAAACAACTAAAAATACAGATTTATGAAAGTAAAACATTTATTTCCAATTTTTGCTATGGCATTATTAGGAACAGCCTGCTCTCAGAAAGAGACTGCAGGTATCGGCATCCATGAGGAGAACATGAATCCAGAGGTTACTCCAGGAACAGATTTCTATCAGTATGCTTGTGGTGGATGGATTAAGAATAATCCGCTCAAGCCAGAGTATTCACGTTATGGCAGTTTCGACGCTGTGAGCGAAGCTAATCGCGAACAGCTCAAACAACTCATTGAAGAACTGTCGCAGTCAGAACATGCAGAAGGCAGTGTAGCCCAGAAGATTGGCGATGTATATGCAATGATGATGGATTCGGCTCGCCTTAATAAGGACGGTGTTAAGCCAATCCTTGCAGACATGGAGCGAATCTCGAAAGTGCAGACTCGTGCAGAGCTTCACAAGATGATGGGCGAATACGGACAGAAAGGTGCTCAGGAACTGTTCGGAAGCTACATCGGAGCCGACATGATGGACAGCAAAAACAACATTCTTGAAGTAGGGCAGAGCGGACTCACCCTCGGACAGAAAGATTACTATCTCAATGACGATGAGGCGACAGTGAAGATACGCGAAGCCTTCAAGTGCCACATCGTAAAGATGTTCCAGCTCGTAGG
>JAUMXT010000075.1 GCA_030529015.1 Bacillota bacterium
GAAGCAGCAGAAAAGAGAGCTGAAGCTGCTAAGAAGAGAGCTGAAGAAAAGAAGGCCGCAGCTAAGAGCGACAGACCTGAAAGAGGCGAAAGAAAGCCTTCCGACAGAAGATCCGGCGACAGACCTGAAAGAGGTGAAAGAAAGCCTTCAGATAAGAGAAGACCTTCAGACAAGAGACAGGGCGACAGACCTGAAAGAGGCGAAAGAAAGAACGACAGAAACGATAGAAACGACAGACCTTCAAGACCTGCACCGAGAAGAGACGAGGCTGCTGCAGATGTTATGGCAAGCAAGCCTAGCGCAGGACGCGGAGACAAGAAGAACAGAGATAAAGATAAGGATAAAGAACACGATAAGTTCTCAAAGCTGGAAAGAGGCGGCAAGAAGCCGGGCAAGATGGCTCCTAAGTCTCTTGAAAAGCAGGTTAGAAACAAGAAGAGCAACAAGCCAAAGGCTGCTCCTGAACCTGAGGTTGAAGAAGTGATCCTGCCTGTAGGTACAGTTCTTATCAACGTTCCAATCACTGTTGCAGGTTTTGCGGAACAGACTAAGACTACAGTATCACAGATCATCATGACTCTGATGAAGATGGGTGTAATGGCTAACGTAAACCAGAACCTGGACGAAGATACAGTAACTCTGCTTGCTGACGAAATGGGCATCCAGGTAGCGATCGGCAAGATCGAAGAAGAAGAAATCGAAGAAGGTATCGAAGATTTCGAAGATAAGGAAGAAGATCTGAAGCCAAGACCACCGATCATCACTGTAATGGGTCACGTAGACCACGGTAAGACATCACTGCTTGACGCTATCAGAAACACTAACGTTACAGCAGGCGAATCCGGTGGTATCACTCAGCACATCGGTGCATCAGAAGTAGAAATCAACGGACAGAAAATCGTATTCCTGGATACTCCGGGACACGAAGCGTTCACAGCAATGAGAGCAAGAGGTGCACATTCAACAGACATCGCTGTACTGGTAGTAGCAGCAGACGACTCTGTAAAACCTCAGACTATAGAATCAATCAGCCATGCTAAGGCTGCAGGCGTTCCTATCATCGTTGCCATCAACAAGATGGATAAACCTGGTGCGAACCCTGATATCGTTAAGACTGACCTTGCTAACAACGGCGTACTGGTAGAAGACTGGGGCGGAGACGTTATCAGCGTACCTGTATCAGCTAAGACAGGCGACGGTATCGTTAACCTGCTGGAAATGATCCTTCTGCAGGCAGAAGTTCTCGAACTTAAGGCTAACCCTGACAGACTGGCAGTAGGTACAGTACTTGAAGCTCGTCTCGATAAGGCAAAGGGCCCTGTAGCAAGTCTTCTGGTACTCAACGGTACACTTAAGTCAGGCAAGTCTATCGTAGCAGGAACATGCTCCGGTAAGATCAGACTGATGACAAATGACAAGGGCGAGAAGGTAAGAATGGCAGGTCCTGCTACAGCAGTAGAAGTACTGGGTCTGACAGAAGTACCACAGGCAGGCGACGTATTCAATGCTGTTAAGGATGACAGAACAGCAAGAGAAATCGCTGAAGCAAGAGCTCTCAAGCTGAGAGAAGAAGTGATGGCAAGAAACTCAAGCACTACACTGGAAGAACTGTTCAGCCAGATTAATGCAGGCGAAGTGAAGGATCTGAACCTGATCATCAAGGGCGACGTACAGGGTTCTGTAGGTGCTATCGTATCATCACTTGAAAAGCTGTCTAACGACGAAGTAAGAGTTAAGATCGTTCATACAGGCGTAGGTACTGTAAACGAATCAGATATCATGCTGGCAGGAACTTCCGGATCCATCATCATCGGATTCAACGTAAGACCAAGCGCAGCAGTAAGTGCTATCGCAGAACGCGAAGGTATCCAGATCAGAACATACAGAGTTATCTACGATATCATCGATGACGTAGAAAACGCTATGAAGGGTATGCTGGATCCTGAATTTAAGGAAGTAGTTCTGGGAACAGTAGAAATCAGAAATACATTCAAGGTACCTGGCGTTGGTATCATCGGCGGAGCATATGTAACAAGCGGTAAGGTTGTAAGAAACGAACAGATCAGACTGGTTAGAGACGGTATCGTTATCCACGAAGGTAAGATCTCATCACTGAAGAGATTTAAGGATGATGCCAGAGAAGTTAACCAGGGTTATGAATGCGGTTTAGGTATCGAAAACTACAACGATATCAAGGAAGGCGACGTTATCGAATGCTTCACTATGGAAGAAATCGCTAGAGACTAGGAGGCAAAATGGCAAAAGGATACAGACAGGGCAGAATGGGCGAAGAAATCAGAAAGATCATCAGCGATCTTCTGTTCAAAGGCCTGAAGGACCCGAGACTGTCTGCTATGGTAAGCATCACAGCTGTTGAAGTGACCAGTGACGGAAGCTATGCTACAGTATTCGTTTCTGTGCTGGGCATGGACTCCGATAAGGAAAAAGCAGCTAAGCAGCAGCAGGATACTCTCGATGCACTGGCAAGCGCAAAGGGATTCATCCGAAAGGAAATCGGCAGACAGATAAAATTAAGACATGTTCCGGACCTTATTTTCAAAATGGATAAGTCCCTGGAATATGGAAGACATATCGATGAGCTCATCAGCACACTGGACATCAGACATGATGATGAGGACGAAGAATAGACATTAGACTTGAAAGGAAATGCGATGAAGAGCAATGCTTCGTTAAAAGAAATAGCCGGCATACTTAAAGCCGCGCAGTCTATATTGGTATTCACACATACAAATCCGGATGGGGACGCACTGGGATCAGCTGCGGCCCTTTGCCGCGCTTTGAGAAAAATGGGAAAAGACGCATGGGCGGTTTTTACCGATCACATTCCGGAATATCTCCATTTTATCGATGATGAATATTTCACATGGGATATTGATCTTATAAAAAATCAAGATGTATCAATATGCTTGGATTGCAGTGATTACGACAGATTCCCTACTTTGATCGACAAGTTCAATGATGGGAAAACGAAGCTTTGCGTTGATCATCATGCTACGGCAGATGGATTCGGCGACTATTATTACGTAGACAGCGATGCAGCGGCAACATGTGAGCTTGCATACATGCTTATGGTTGAAATGGGAGCCGAAATAGACAAGACTATAGCGGAATCAATATACGCAGGAATCAACACGGATACAGGAAGTTTCCGCTACTCCAATGCGACATCGCAGACCCACAGAATAACGGCAGAGCTGATGGAATACGGCATAGATCATACGAGCATAAACGTGAAGCTTTATCAGACTATCGGCCTTGCCAAGATGAGGATTCAGGCAGCAAGTCTTGATAAAGCAGAGTTCCTCTATGATGGAAAGGTCGCTCTGGGCTTTGTTACAGATGAAATGCTGAAAAAGGCATCTGCTACCGTAGATGATGCTGATGATAATGTGGACATGCTGAGAAATATCGAAGGCGTTGAGATGGCTGTATTTCTCAAGGAAAAAGGCGACAATGTAAAGGTCAGCATGAGATCGAAATCATATGCTAATGTCAATGAAATAGCCGCCTCTTTAGGAGGCGGAGGACATGCAAAGGCTGCAGGCTGCACCCTTGAAATGTCTATGGAAGATGCCATAGAGACTATGAAGAAGGCATTAGAAGATTACTGGCAGAACTAGGTTAATAAACCGGGAGAAAAAATCTTAATGAAAGACGGCATACTTATACTTAATAAACCGCAGGACTGGACGTCTCATGACTGTGTGGCTGTGTGCCGCCGCATATTGAGGCTTAAGGGCGTCAAAAAGATAGGTCATGGCGGGACCCTTGATCCTATGGCCTGTGGAGTCCTGCCGATATATATCGGCAAGGCTACAAGACTGATGGAATATACCGACCTTGATGATAAAACATATAGATGTACGGCTCGCTTCGGGCTCATAACCGATACTTTGGATATATGGGGAGAAACTTTGGAAGAAAGAAGCACAGAAGGACTTACAGAAGAAGCTGTAAGGACGGCGCTGTGCGCTTTCCAAGGGGAGATAGAGCAGTATCCGCCGATGTATTCATCTGTTAGGGTGAACGGCAAAAGGCTTTACCAATATGCCAGAGAAGGGCAGGAGGTTGAAGTTAAGCCAAGAATGGTGACCATCAGGGAACTGAAAATAGAGAATATAGATATGGAGAAAAAGGAAGTCTCATTTGAGGTGACTTGCTCCAAAGGAACATATATAAGAACTATCTGCAGCGATCTTGGGGAGGCTCTCGGATGCGGGGCGGCCATGTCTGCTTTAACGAGAGTTGCCAGCGGGATTTTTCGTATTGAAGACGGTGTGGATCCGGAAGCACTTAAAACTATGGAAGAGGATGAAATCGAAAAGTTCGTGATCGATACTCCTAAGCCGCTTATTCATTTCGGCAGAATTGAGATGAGTTCCGATCGTGCCAAATACTTCAGTATGGGAAACGCCATAAGATGGAAGCAGATAAAGGTAGTAGAGGAGCCGAAGGTTACGGACGACAGTCTTGTAAATAAGCGCGGCAGAAGCTACAGTACGCTTTACAGCGTATTTAATTCCGATACCGGAGAATTCCTGGGAACGGGATATTACGACGAGAAGGAGCGGCTTTTGAAGGCCGATAAGATACTGGTATGAAGATTTTCAATTCACTTGAAGAAGTAAATAATATAGAGCCTACTGTCATAGCGCTGGGCAATTTTGACGGCGTTCACAGAGGGCATCAGGAAATAATCAACAGAACGGTAAAGAGCGCAGAAGCAGGCGGCCTTAAGAGTGCCGTATTCACGTTTTCAAATCATACGAGAACACTGCTGGAAAAAGAGCCGACCGTTAAGAACATCAATTATCCTGAGGAAAAGGCTGCAATAATCGAATCTATGGGAATCGATTATCTGTTTAACATTCCTTTTACGCCGGACATTTTAGGTATGAGTCCCGAAAGGTTTATCGATGAGATCCTTATCGATAAATTCAAGATAAGAGAAGCGTATTGCGGCTTCAACTATCATTTCGGCTACAAGGCATCGGGAACTCCGGAAGTGTTGATGCGCGAAGGTATGAAAAAAGGATTTGGTATCCATATCCAGGAACCGTTCAAAATCGATGATATAGTTGTAAGCAGCACTTACATCCGTAAGCTCATCGAAGAAGGTCGTATGGAAGAATGCGCCAAGTTCATGGGAAGACTTTACTCCATCGGCGGCGAAGTGGTTGTCGGAAATAAGCTGGGAAGAACTATAGGCTTCCCGACATCTAACATTATGATCGACGATACGATGGCAAGTCCTTCAAACGGTGTATATATCACATATTGCAACTACAATGGCGTGAAGTATCCGAGCATCACCAACGTTGGTGTCAAGCCGACTATCGGAACATACAGCAAGAACGTTGAAACACATATTTTCAACTTTGACAAGGAGCTTTACGGCAAGAACATCAAGGTCGAATTCGTTAAGAAGACAAGACCTGAGATGAAGTTCAACAGCGTAGAAGAGCTGAGCAATCAGATCAAGAGCGACTGCATTGCAGCGAAGGCATATCATAGAGAAAAGGGTATGCTGTAAAAGTAAAAAACGAACGCATTTTACGAAAAAGTAGGATGCGTTTTTTGTTTGGTAAAATGAATTCAATGAATAGTAACACTATTATCATAAATAATTCTATGGTATAATTATTTATGTAAATCATGTCTATTCTGATTTTGGGAAAGAGGGTGATCCTGTGCCACAAAACAATATTTTCGCGGAAAAGGATCTCAGTTTATTCGGACAAGGGGAACATACTCATATTTATAAATTATTAGGTGCACATATGACAGAGGCAGACGGAATATCCGGCTGTCGTTTTGCTGTGTGGGTGCCTTCTGCAAAGAGCGTTCGCGTTACCGGACAGTTCGACGGCTGGAGCGGTGACAAGCATTACATGGAGCCTGTAGGTTCGAGCGGTATCTGGCAGTGTTTCGTGCCTGATGCAGCAGAAGGAATGCTATATAAATACGTTATCGAAACCGATGAAGATGAAATAATATACAAGGCAGATCCTTATGCCTTCTCTGCGGAAAAGCGCCCGGAAACTGCATCGAGAATCGTAAATATCGATTACGAGTGGAGCGATGAAAATTGGCTGGCATCGAGAAGAGAAGTATCCCATTTCGAAAAGCCTCTTAATATATACGAAATGCATCTTGGCTCCTGGAAACAGCACAGCGCGGGAGGCGGAGATCCTGATTTCTATACTTATGCGGAACTTGCAGAGGTGCTGCCGGCATATGTTAAGGATATGGGTTATACCCATGTGGAATTCATGCCTGTGATGGAGCATCCTTTTGACGGTTCATGGGGATACCAGGTGACAGGATATTATGCGCCGACTTCAAGATACGGAACACCGGCGCAGTTCAAACATCTTATAGACGAACTTCACAAGGAAGGGATAGGCGTTATCCTTGACTGGGTTCCCGGTCATTTTTGTCGTGATACCCACGGTCTTTCAGGATTTAACGGCCATATGCTGTATGAGATAGATGATCACCGGGAATGGGGAACATACAAATTCGATCTTGGCAGGGCTGAAGTCCAGTCGTTTCTCGTGAGTAACTTGATTTACTGGTTGGAAGAATACCACGTTGACGGTATTCGCGTAGATGGCGTGACAAGCATGCTTTATCTCAACTTCGCAACTTCGGATGAATCAAAAAAGAAATACAACCACCTCGGCGGCGAAGAAGACCTGGCAGCTAAGGCATTTATCCAAAAATGCAATGCAGCTGTAGGAAGACTTCATCCTGACGTCTTCATGGCAGCAGAGGAAAGCACCGCATGGCCGATGGTAACCTACCCGCCGGAAGAGGGCGGTCTCGGATTTCATTATAAGTGGAACATGGGATGGATGAACGATACTCTCAAGTATTGCAAGACGGACTTCCCATACAGAAAAGGCTGCCACGATCTGCTTACATTTTCGATGATGTATGCATTTGATGAGAACTTCATATTGCCGTTATCGCACGATGAAGTAGTTCACGGCAAGCTGTCCCTCATGGGCAGGATGCCGGGAGATCAGTGGAGACAGTTTGCGGGCGTAAGGCTGCTGCTGCTTTATCAGATGTGTCACAGTGGCGGCAAATTGAGCTTCATGGGTACTGAAATCGCTCCGTTCATCGAATGGCGCGAATACGAAGAGCTGGAGTGGTTCCTGCTGAAGTATCCCAATCACGATGCGCACAAAACTTACGTCAAAGCTCTCAACCACATGTACCTTCAGACGCCGTCATTATGGCAGGAAAGCTACAGCAAGGAAGGACATCAATGGATAGATGCAGACAATAATGAGCAGAGCATATTGCTATTCATGCGCAAAGGGCACAGCTCCGCTGCGGAAGGCGATGCTATCGTGCTTCTTAATTTCAGGCCTGATGTGTATGAGAAGTATAAGATAGGCGTGCCAAATCCGGGCGTTTATAAAGAAGTATTTAATTCCGATGCTTTTGAGTACGGAGGAAGCGGTAAGATAAACCCTGAACTGCTCAAGACGAAAAAAGGAAAATTCCACGGATACGATCAATATATCGAAGTTACTGTTCCTCCTATAGGAGGCATGGTGATCACGCAGGTCCGTGATGAGAAATAAAGCTACATTGGAGGACTTATGTTTTTAGGAAAAGACGATTTTATAAGACAGTATAAAGAAGAATTCATGGATGAGATGGCAAAGCCGTTCGAGGAGTGTAATGCACGCCAGAGATACGAGGTGCTTGCCAAGCTCATATGCGGTAAGGCGGCAAGACGTCATGCCGATACTAAGCATCGTCATATCAATGACGATGAGAATAGAGTATACTACT
>JAUMXT010000207.1 GCA_030529015.1 Bacillota bacterium
ATGGTGATGAAACCTTTCTTTCATTCATCAGTAAGCTCGATGGCAAGCATGATCCCTATCAGATTACGGATAAGTATTCTGATGCATTTGTGACAGACATTCTCAACAATCTCTCCGAATATCACTTGATTAGGTAAAGTCGATGGCTAAGTAGATCGGTTAATTGGCTCGCTTATTCTTTGATCATTCCTTCGCAAAGACAGAAAACATCACGCTTACCTTGTGTTCTCAATGCGTTCCTGCTCCTGTCTTTCATTCCAATAATGATCTATGGGATATACTGCCTTTCAACTGTGTTATTTTTTCTTGACCAGGTGTCAATATGGGGACTTATTTCTGGAGTTATCTTCGGGTCGATCCTGCACGAGCTAGGTCATGCAGTGGCTGCTCTTTCCTATGGTTGTAGGGTGCTGGAAGCTGGTGTTCAGCTAAGCAACCTTGTTGTTCCAGGAGCTTATACTATAGTAGACAACAACGACCATCTGTCAACCTTTCGCAGAGTACAACTCGATGCGGCAGGAATAGAAATGAATTGCTTGCTAGGTGGTGTTTCTTTCGTTCTTGCGCGTTATTGCTTGGCGCATATTGATTTCTTTTACTGTCTCGGTAGTGTCAATTTCGTCTTGGCTGCACTCAACTTGTGCTCAATTGCTGGTAATGATGGGAGCAACATCTTGTCCGCCCTATTAGGTGTTGTAGATGGAAACATCATCGACATCGCTAAAAGTTCGCTATTTGATCGCAAGCGGCGGTCATCGCTGCAAAAAAAGGGAATCATGGGCAGAATTACACTATATGCCTACGTAATAATTCTTTTCATGCAGGCAGCAATACCGGCATTGGTGATTGCTAATATTATAGAGGTGATGACATGGTTTGCTTGAGTGTTGTGATGAGAATCCTTCTTCTGGGCGATGTTGTGTTTGGAATATTGTCTGGTTTCTATGAACAATATGCTTTGTTCTTTCTTTCAATAGCTATTCTGTATGTTCTTCTCACAATATCTCCCGCTTCGCGTCATCATGGTGTCATGGCCCTATTTGTCTATTCTTTTCTGATCTGCATTCCTATCAATCTGCGTATGAGTGTACACTATTCTGAATTTATGTCGTATGCATCTACCCCTACCTCTCTAACTGTTGCCTTGGGAGTAATTGCATACATAATTTTGTCGAGTATTGAGGAAATCGTACTTTGTCTTGTTGGCAGAATACTGTGGGGCGAACAATCTGTTATGCTTGAAAGTTGATATCGTTTAGTATTCCACCTTGCTTAAATTAACTTGCCCGTGCTATATAGTTGGTATGTTGTAACATATTAACGGATGACCTATACTATGTTTGTCAGACCGGGTAAGTAAAGTATGGAGATCCTCCTGGTGTGATGCTCTCTGGTAGTTGTCACATGTGATTGTTGATATAGTGAGATTGGAGGAACTGATGGTGGAAATTAAAGGGACCTTTGCAACAGCTATCTGCTTTACTAAGCACATCGAGGAAACAGCTGTAGATCAGATCCGTGCGATGTGCAACATGCCTGTTACTGATGGTAGCAAGGTGCGTATCATGCCCGATGTACATGCGGGGAAGGGCTGCACGATCGGTACCACCATGACCGTTATCGACAAGGTTGTGCCCAATATCGTAGGTGTTGATATCGGCTGTGGCATGTACACTGTGCCGCTGGACGCAAGGCATATCGACTTCGCGAAGGTGGACGAGGCTGCTCATTATATCCCATCCGGTATGAACGTATGGAATGAGTCTATTGAGCCTTTTGATTTGAAGATGCTGCGTTGTTTCGATCATTTGAAGTCTCCTGAGCGGCTTGAATGTAGCTTGGGCACCCTCGGCGG
>JAUMXT010000076.1 GCA_030529015.1 Bacillota bacterium
GAACCTCTGCTTCAACTGCTTCGCTCTCAACGGCGCCCACCTTCTTACCGTTTATATAAACACCGAAGGCCTTGACGTTCAGATCTCCCATATACGTAAGTCTCTTAAGAACATCGTCCGAAGTGTCGATGTCAGCATCTCCGCCGGTCCAAACTCTGTCAAACTTAATGTCTTTTCTGGCATCGATAACTACTTCAACATTTTTATCTTCGGTAAGCGCCCCCTGTACCATATCGGTTATCTGAAGCACATCGTCCTTTTCTTTAACAAGACCGAGTTCCTTACCGTTATATGAATACGCGTATGCCGTATAGTAGTTCGCTATGCCTGCTGCTGTAACCATCGTTACCAGAACTATCGCGAATACCGACAGAAGCGCCACCTTGTGCTTGTCGCAATATCTCATTAACGAAGAAAACTTCTTCGCAAATGCCGTATTTTCGTAATTCTTTCGCTTATCTCTAAAGATGAACTCAAGCAAAGCTCTGGACTCTTCAGTTCTTCTCTTACGTTCTCTTTCCAGCTTTTTCTTTTCGTTGGCAGATTCTGTGGTTTTTTCTTTCTTACTTCTTAAGCTGAACAAGTCTCGCCAACTGATATGTGCAACTTCTTTTATCTCTGTATTGATTGTTAAACCCTGAACGTTAACGATACCTCCGCCGATTTCTGCGTCCGCCTTGCTCTTTTCTTCAAGTCTTCTTCTCTCAAGAAGAGCTCTTGCCTCAGCATCCTTTCTGGCTCTTTTGATAAGTTCTCTTTCTTCTGCCTTTCTCTGGCGCTCGAGCTTTTTCTTTTCTTCTCTTATTCTCTTTTCTTCTCTGTCTGCTAACGCCTTCGCAATCTTGGCTTCTCTTTCCGCCTGCAGTTTCGCTGCCTTTGCTTCCTTTATTGCCAGCTGCTTGGCCGCCTTTGCCTTCTTTTCTTCCTGAAGTTTGAGAAGTTTAGCTGCCTTTTCTGCCTGAGCTCTGGCAAGCTTAGCTTCTTTTTCGGCCTTTGCACGCGCCAGCTTAGCTTCCTTTTCAAGACGAGCCTTTTCAAGCTTAGCTTCTTTTCTACGCTTCTCTTCCAAAGCGCGCTGCATCTTGATGTGCTCTTCCTTCGCTTCTTCAGTCAGCCTGTCTATTCTTTCTTCCTTCTGCTGTTCCAGGATTTCTGTTACTTCCTGCTGCTGTGTTTTCAGTACTTCCTGCTGATATGTCAGTTTTTCCTGCTGTTCTACCGCCAATCTGCTGGTGTTCATTTCGGTAGCATTTGACATCATATCCAGCCTGGTTTCCTGCAATATCTGTGCGTGAATAAGTTCCTGCTTCGCCTTTCTTAATTCTTCCTCTGCAATTTCCTGGCTTCTGCTTTCTTCAAAGAACGCATCCGCTTCAGCCGTATGAGATAAAGCTGCCGCTTCCAGCGCCGCCACAGCAGCCGCTTCGCGCCTTACCGCCTCTTCTCTTTCACGAGCTTCTTTGGCCTTACGCTCTGCTTCTATCGCTTCAAACGCTACTTTTCTTTCGATTTCCTTGGCGATTCGCTCTGCCTCTTCTGCCTGTCTGCGCTTTTCTTCAGCTTCGGCTTCAATCATAGCGGCACGTCTCTGCGCTTCCAAAACCTTTTGGCGTTCTAAACGAGCTTCCTCTTCTTTTCTTAAAAATTCTTCTCTCTTAGCCTGTTCTTCAAGTGCATCTTTTTTAGCTTGCTCAAGAATTGCCTTCTTTGCAGCTACTATAGCCTCAGTTTCAGTAAGCTCTGCCTTGTCCGGAATCTTCTTCATTTCTTCAGTGATTTCCTCAAGGCCTGTCTGCTTGAGTCCTGCGACACTTTGTCTGAGTCTCATTATATCTTCGTAGACTCTCTTAGCATCTTCACTCTGCTGAATAAGTTCTTCTCTGCTTATGGTTTCGCTTTCGTATGAACCTTCTTCAGCAATCTTCTCTGAAGTTTCCGCAACAGTTTCAGGTGCATTTACTATTGATTTGTCAGATTGATTTTTTCTCTTGTTACTTCTTCGAAGCATTGACATTTTTCTCCCGTTTCAAGTATTCCGGTGTCCTTGCACTCGGAACATCTGTATTTTACATCCATATGGTCTATTTCGAATCCATTGTCTGTTAGTAGGAACGCTCTTTCTGTATTGAGTGCATCCATCTTATCCCTCAGCTCTGCCATGGCTTCTTTTCTGTCAATCCTGTCGGATATTATTATTCTCGACATTTCAGAGCTGATTTCTTTTATTTCATTCTCGATATCCTTGATTCTCGGAACCGCATCATAAACAGCTCTCCGTCTTTCTTCAGCCGCAGATTCATTGAGCTTTTGAAGAGTTTCATAGTACTTCATGATTTCTCCCACGCTCAACTCTCTCTTACTGCCGCCGGACTCGGCATTGCCGCCCTTCTGGTCCTCATACCAATTTATCAAGACTTTATTTACGTAATTAATATTAGGATTTGTTATCCCTGAAGTTTTGCTGCAGGCTTCCAGAACTTTATCGAGAGTATATCCCATAGTTTCGAACCATGTATCCATGATGCGACGTTCTTCTTCTGTGGAATTTCTCGAAAAGCCCAGTGCCTGGAAAACTCTTTTGTATAAGTATTGCTTCTTCTCGTTTTCGCTAAGATGCTTCTCTACTGATATAACATCTCTCAAGCCTTCGCTTGCCCACGCCTTTATAACTGCGGCTATGTATTTGATGTCCTTTTTCTTCTTCTGCGCGCAGTAAGAATAGCCATATACCACAACCTCAGGCGTAGCACCGAAATCGTTGATCCATGAAAGAACTTCCATAAGTTCAGTGCCGCTTATAACTCTGCCTGTTATATTTTCTATGGCTGCGAACATATCCTTGATGTCTTTGTCTGCCATTAAGGACTGCGTGTTTTGATCTACGACATGAGTCTTCTTATTGCTCTTGCCGTAAAGCTGCTCTTTGAGCCTTATGAACTCGATGTCATAGTCAAACTTGTCATCGGCGTTCTTTTTCAGCTTCTTTACAGCTCCGATTTTCTCCCAGTAATTCCATGCCTTGAGAACATCTTCATGCTCCATACTGAGATGTCTTGCTATTTCTTCATTGGTGATGTCCAGCTCAAGATTGGCATACATAAGTGCCAGGAGATATACCTTAACAAATTCCCCCGGCGCCGACGCCATATGCTCATTTATGAAAATGTTTTCAACGCCTGTATCCATAAGGAAATAGTCGTTGGCTTTTCCCTTCTTGAAGCTCATCTGTCCTCCAAATCGATATCATTAAAACCCGGGCACATTGCTGCCGTGGGCACTGTCTACAAACTTAGTCAGCTTGTCAAGCCAAGCCACCTTAACTGTTCCTGTAGGTCCGCTTCTCTGCTTTGCTACTATAACTTCACATTCACCTACAGCTTCTGTGTCTTCATTGTAATATTCGTCTCTGTAGAGGAATATTACGATATCGGCATCCTGCTCGATAGATCCCGATTCTCTAAGGTCTGAAAGCATAGGTCTATGGTCTGTTCTCTGTTCAGGTGCACGCGAAAGCTGTGAAAGCACTAAAACAGGGCAGTCCAATTCTCTTGCCAAAAGCTTCAGGTTTCTGGAAATAACCGAAATTTCCTGAGTTCTCGAATCCGATTTGCCTTCAGGGTTCATCAGCTGCAGGTAGTCTATTACGACTAGATCAAGGCCTTCTTCTGCCTTAAGTCTTCTGCACTTACTCTTCATCTCCATGATGCTGATGCCTGCCGTATCATCGATATGTATTCTTGCCTTGGACAATATATCTAAGGCGATATTGATGTCGTCCCAGTCTCTTCTTTCAAGTCGTCCTGTCTTAAGAGCCTGCATGCCAACCTTTGACTCCATACTGAGAAGTCGCTGCCCCAGCTGCTCCTTAGACATTTCCATACTGAATACCATAACTGATGCATTGCCCTTGACCGCTGCATTCAGTGCTACGGAAAGCGCGAATGCAGTCTTTCCCATCGCAGGTCTTGCTGCCAGGATAATCAGGTCGGATCTCTGAAGTCCCGATGTCATGCCATCAAGATATTTGAATCCTGTTGTCACGCCTGTGAGACCGCCATCCAGCTTAGATGCCTTGTCTATTATTTCTATATTTGTAAGAAGTACATCCTTGATATGTGTGTACTGTCCCTTTTGTCTCTTTTGTGAAATCTCAAAGATGCCGCTTTCTGCATAGTCAAGCATCTGGCCCGCATCCATACTTCCTTCGTAACCCTTGACAACTATGTCGTCGGCTGTACCGATAAGTTTTCTTATAGCAGCTTTTTCTGCTACGATCTTACCATACTCCATAGCGTTTGACGTTGTAGGAGTTCCTGCCGAAAGAGATGCGACATATGCTCTGCCACCCACCATATTAAGACTGTTTCTTTTCTTCAATTCTTCTGCTACTGTGAGTGCATCTACAGGCGCGCTCTTTCTGTGAAGATCCAGTATTGCCCTGAATATCTCCTTATGGTTTTCGTCGTAAAAATCTTCTGCCTTAACGACTTCTACCACGTCAAAGAGAGCATCCTTAGAAAGGAGCGCTGCACCTAATACTGATTTTTCCGCCTCTATACTGTGCGGAGGAATTCTTCCTTCCATTTGTCTCTCCTGTGGATTAAACAGTTACTGTTACCTTAAGTGTTGCTGATACTTCAGGGAAAAGCTTCACTGTTACCTGAGTATCTCCTGTCTGCTTGATAGGGCTTGCCAGGTCGATCTTTTTCTTATCTACTTTGATGCCTTCCTGCTTTTCAAGGGCATCTGCAATATCCTTAGAAGTTATGGATCCGAACAGCTTGCCGTTTTCTCCGCCCTTTGACTTGATAACTACAGTAATCTTGCTCATTTCTTCGGCCTGCTTCTTAGCAGTTTCCTTCTGAGCTTCCAGCTTTTCTGCAGCTATTGCCTTTTGCTTTTCAAGGTTTCTTACGTTACCCTGTGTTGCTTCCTTAGCAAGGCCCTTTGGCAGCAGCATGTTTCTGGCATAGCCATCGCTAACCTTTACAACTTCGCCTGCTTTACCGGTTCCTTTAACGTCCTTTAATAATATTACAACCATGATTATATCCTCCTAATGTGTAGTTCTCACGAATTAATGCTTTTTAAGATTTCGCCGATTTTTTCCAGGGCTTCCTGTGGACTTTCGTCTACTTGAGCTCCTGCGGTATTAAGATGTCCGCCTCCGCCCAGTTTTTCCATTACTACCTGGACATTGATTTCGCCGAGAGATCTGGCACTTATAACCGTCTTGCCAATCTCGTTTTTTCCTGCAACGAAGCTGGCCTTTATACCCTTTATGGTAAGCAGCTCATCGGCAACCTGCGAGTTTATTATCGGCGAATTTATGTTTTCACCCGGGCAAACCGACATTGCTATGCCTCCGTCCATAAAGCTTGCATTAGCTATGCACTGAGCCTTTACGCGGAAACTTTCAGAATCCGCCTGGAAATATCTCTTCACGTTGGTAAGGTCTGCGCCTGCGCGTCTAAGCCATGAAGCCGCTTCGAAGGTTCTGACGCCTGCCTTTACTGCAAATCTGTTGGTATCTACCATGATACCTGCCAGAAGAGCATCAGCTTCCAGCTTAGTAAGCACCTTCTTGCTGCTCTTTTCATTAACATACTGCATCACTTCTGATACGAGCTCCGATGCTGAAGACGCATAAGATTCCATATATGAAAGAATCTGATGAGGGATAGCGTCCTCTGTTTTTCTGTGGTGATCGATCACTACTGTTCTCTTCACCTTTTCAACCAGCTCCATAGATTCTACGAGTGCCGGCCTTTGCGTATCTACGATTACAACCAGTGCATGGTCATCAGCAAGCGTCTGCGCCTTTTCTGAGGACACGAATACGTATTCGCCTGTAGCCTTAGCGTCTTCCACCATGTCTACCATACTGCTGTTATATGCGTTCAGCACTATATATGCTTCCCTGCCTACTATTTTGGCCATTCTATGGACACCGAGCGCCGCTCCGAAGCTGTCGAGGTCAGGATTTTTATGACCCATGATAAACACCTTCGATGACTGGCTCATCAACAGCTTGAGCGCATGTGCGATGATTCTCGACTTGCCTTTGAAGCCCTTCTCAACGCTCTGAGATTTGCCACCGTAGTATTCGAAATTGCTTACATTTTTCACTACTGCCTGGTCTCCGCCTCTACCCATCGCCAGGTTCAAAGCGCCTTGTGCATATTCTTCACTCTCGCTGATCGTTTTGCCACCAATACCTATCCCGATACTTAATGTGACCGGGAACTCTGTATCTGTCGCTATTTGTCTGACTTCGTCTAAAATCTCAAATTTATTTGCCACGAGCGCTTTATAGCTTTTATGCGTCAGCACCACTTCATAAAGATGATCTCTGTAGCGCGCTGTTGCTGCGCCCATTGCCGATACCCATTTTCTTATGTGCTTATCCACTTTTGTGGAAAGCTCAAGCTCGTTGCCTTCGCCTGCGCTTGCCATGAGTTCGTCGAAGTTGTCTATGTTAATAAGGGCAATACATGTTTTCTCATCAATGTAAAGCTCCTTAAGATTTTCAAAGGATGTGATGTCGACAAAGTATAGCATGATCGCTGCTGTTTCGCCTTCTCCTATAAAACCGGCCAGGATCTTAAACGCCTTATCGTTTCTCTTGATAACCTCGAAAGTTCCTTCCTCTGCCAATCTTATGATTTCAGGCAGCTTAATGCCTGTCAGGGCGAAAATATCATTCCCGACAATACCGTCGTATTTAAATACGTTGGCTATTTTGCTGTTCGCCTTAGTAACCTTACCGTTTTGGTTGATTATACAGGTAGGTACTATGGAATAATGCGCCAGTAATTTTTCTATTCTTCCTGCGTACATGTTTACTTACCGCCCATTCTTATTCTTAAACCAAGAATCAAATCTGCTATTCCCATCAAAACCAGGAACATTTTACCTATTGAAGTAACCCACATCACGATACTTACTATTACTGCCAATGCCTGAGGAATCTTCTTGAAATGAAAGAACATCATTACTACAGCGATTCCCTGGAATGCGAATACCAAGTCAAATAACATATTGATATTGGCATACATCATCTCTCCGATGCCGGCTTCGGCGTTCATCATGAGCCAAGAAACAACATACATAATCATCATTGCCATTGCTGTGCCGTGTCCGAAAGTAAACTCTCTGAACTTAGGCATTCTCTTGACTTCCTGTTTTCTTCCGATAATTCTGCTCAGTATTATATATGCCACATATGAAACTATTGCTCCGAGGAACAGTATAGTCACCGGTAATCTCAGAAGGCCTGCATCGTAGAACTGAACCAGCATTGCAGTTATCTCTGCCTCGCTCATATCCCCTGCGGATAACGCCTCTACAATAGCAGGGTTGCTAGCAGCTGCCTCTGAAACGACTTTAACCATTTCATGCATCTGTGCATATAATCCCTGTCCCCCAAGTGATGCCATCATCATGATTACAGCGGCCATTACGCCTATTCCTATGATAGATAAAAGCACTACTCTATATGGTGGCAGTATGCCTAATTTTATGTGTTTCGGCATTACTAAAAACGGTATTATCAATGTTAGTAAAAATATTACTGTAAGGTACATCTAGTCTCTCCTAAAAGTGTTTATACGTAACCGTTATTATAACATATTTTTAAGCGCTTGTCTTCCCACTAGATATTGGGGTATTGATTCTAACAACACCAATTCAATAAAAAATCCCCGGGCTTTTGTGAAGTTGTCAACAACAAGTAGACAATGAAAAACCCGGGTAACAAAAATCACA
>JAUMXT010000077.1 GCA_030529015.1 Bacillota bacterium
CTATCTCACATGTACTGATGGCTATCCAGGATGCTAACCATGGTGTAGTTAAGTCAATGGATGAAATCGGAGCAGTAGGACACAGAGTAGTTCACGCAGGTGAAAAGTTCGCTCATTCCGTACTGATCGACGATGCTGTTAAGGCAGCTCTGGAAGAGTGTGTAGATCTGGCACCTCTCCACAACCCACCAAACCTGCTGGGTATCGCAGCTTGTCAGGAACTGATGCCTAATACACCAATGGTAGGCGTATTCGATACAGCGTTCCATCAGACAATGCCTCCTGAATCATACATTTACGCTATTCCTTATGAATATTATCAGAAGCACGGTATCAGAAGATACGGCTTCCACGGAACAAGCCATAAGTATGTAGCAGAAAGAGCAGCTGACATTCTGAACGTTAACTTAGACGATCTGAAGCTGATCACTTGCCACCTGGGTAACGGCGCATCAGTATCAGCTATCAAGAGAGGCGTATGTATCGATACATCAATGGGATTCACTCCGCTTGAAGGTCTCGTAATGGGAACAAGATCAGGCGATATCGACCCTGCTATCGTTACTTTCATCAGAGAAAAAGAAGGCCTGGAACAGGGTGTTGCTAACGAAATCCTCAACAAGAAGTCAGGTGTACTGGGTATCTCCGGCGTTTCAAGTGACTTCAGAGACCTGGAAGCAGCTGCTGAAGAAGGAAACGAAAGAGCTCTGCTGGCTCTGAAGGTATTTGCTCACAAGGTAAGATTCTACATCGGAGCATATATCGCTGAAATGAACGGCGTTGATGCTATCATCTTCACTGCAGGTGTAGGTGAAAACGACATCGCTATGAGAGACATCATCTGTAACGACCTGGGCAACCTGGGAATCAAGCTTGACCTGGTTAAGAATAAGGTAAGAGGTAAGGAAATGATCATCTCAAGAGACGATTCAAAGGTTAAGATCATCCTGATCCCTACAAACGAAGAACTGATGATTGCCAGAGACACTTACGAGATCGTTAAAGCTCTGTAATTAAAGTTTTTACTGCAAACTTAAAATAATTGTTGACAAGATATAGGTGTCAACGTTATACTTTAGAGGTTGCAAATTATCTGTTCGGATGCCATCCGAATGGAAGAAACATATACACTAAGGAGCAAAAGGAGGTGTAGAAATGGCAGTACCTAAGAGAAGAACTTCAAAGGCAAAGAGAGATATGAGAAGATCTCCTAACATGAAAAAAGTAGCACCCGGACTTTCAATTTGTCCACAGTGCCACGAGCCAAAGCTTCCGCATAGAGTTTGCCCTAACTGTAACTACTACAACGGTAAAGAAATCGTTGCTTCAGAAATGTAGTTTAGAGGCTAAATCGGAAATCAAAAAAGCAATCTGGAAAGCGGTATCATTTGATACCGCTTTTTATCATATGTGGAGGTAGAGATGAAGCGTAGCGCTAAAGGGAATATGCTATTATTCATGGCAGCCATTATATGGGGTTGTGCATTAGTTGCGCAAAAGGCCGGTATGTCTCATCTGGGTCCGTTCGGATTTACAGCTATAAGATGTACGATAGGCGGCCTTGTACTTTTGCCTTTGATATGGCATCTCGACAAAAAGAAATCTACGGAAGAAAAACAGAAGGAAGCAGGAACCAAGGAAACGATAATCGGCTCCGTATGGTGCGGGCTCGTATTGACATCACTTATTTTGTTTCAACAGTTCGGACTTCCTTATACTACAGTAGGGAAGGCAGGATTTATTACTGCATTATATATACTGCTTACACCTGTTATGGGGATTTTCCTTGGGAAAAAAGCAGGTAAGAATTTATGGATCGGTGTAGTTATAGGGCTTGCAGGCATGTACATGCTGTGTCTTTATGAGGGAGTATCCGGATTGACGTTCGGAGATCTCATGATGTTATGTGCCGCAGTAATGGCCGCCGCTCATATTCACGTTATCGATTATTTCGTACAAAAAATCGATCCGGTAAAGCTATCGGCATATCAATTTATTTTCACCGGCTTGATTTGCGTTATACCGATGTTTGTATTCGAGGAAATATCTATAGAAGCTATTGTGGAATGTGCCATACCTATACTTTATGCAGGACTTATATCATGCGGGCTGGGATACACATTTCAAATTATTGGGCAGACCGAAACAGACCCGAGCCTTGCAAGTCTGATTTTATCGCTGGAGACTGTATTCTCACTGTTTGCAGGATGGATATTCTTTAAGGAAGTATTAAGCGGTCCCGAATATATAGGATGTGCCTTGATGTTTATAGCCATAATGGTTTCTCAGCTTCCGGACAGAAAAAAATCGGACAGATTAAGAGAAAATCGATCATAATTTATTGTTGACATTTGGATGAAAGAGGTATACTATAATACCAACATAAAGGGAGTAGCAGGCACGAATAGTGTTTACGCTATCGTCAGCGCGATGAGAAATCATCCGGTACGTAATGAAACTGCGAGACTTTTGTTGCACGTTTATTTTGTGCAATGAAAGTCTCTTATTTTATTTTTGAGACTAAATTGCGTAATAAACCTGTTTTGAGTAGATAATATATTGTGAAAGGAGACGATCCATGAAGGAATTTTATCAAATGACCGAACAGGATGTCAGAATGCAGATCAATGGCTCGCAGGAACCGTTGACAGATCAGCAAGTCAAGGCCAACAGAGAAAAGTACGGCCCGAACGAACTGGCGGAAGGCAAGAAGAAATCCACACTCAGAATATTTCTTGAGCAGTTCAGAGATTTCCTTGTAATCATACTTATAATCGCAGCAGTTGTTTCCGGTGCAATGGGAGATGTCGAAAGTACGCTGGTTATCTTAATAGTTATAACCATTAATGCTATTTTAGGTACGGTACAGACTCTTAAGGCAGAGCAATCTCTTGACAGCCTTAAGAAGATGTCAGCTCCGGAAGCCAAGGTATATAGAAACGGACAGTTTATAAAAATCCCGGCAGCAGAGATAACAGTTGGTGACATCGTAAGCCTGGAGGCAGGCGATTTCGTGCCGGCAGACGGCAGAATTATTGCCAATGCAGGTATGAAGATAGATGAGAGTGCTCTTACCGGCGAAAGCCTTGGTGTTGAGAAGGATATGGCTGTTATCGAAGGGACCGCACCTCTTGGTGACAGACTCAATATGGTATACTCCGGAAGCTTTGTAACTTATGGTAGGGGCGAATTCATAGTAACTTCGATAGGCATGGAAACTGAAGTTGGTAAGATCGCGACATTGCTGAAGACAACGTCAGAAAAGAAGACTCCTCTTCAGGTGAACTTAGACAACTTCGGTAAAAAGCTCTCGATTTTAATACTGATATTCTGCGGAATCTTGTTTGGAATCAGCGTATTCAGAGGAGAGCCTATAGGGGATGCCTTTATGTTCGCTATCGCTCTGGCAGTAGCGGCAATTCCTGAAGCGTTAAGCTCTATCGTTACTATCGTGCTTTCGTTCGGAACACAGAAGATGGCAAGAGAACATGCTATCATTAGAAAGCTGCAGGCTGTAGAAGGGCTTGGAAGTGTATCGGTAATCTGCTCTGATAAGACAGGAACTCTTACCCAGAATAAGATGACCGTTGAAGATTATTACGTTCATGGCAACAGGATATCGGCAGCCGAAATCGACATGAGTGTGCCGGAACAGTTGCAATTACTCGATGCCAGCATGCTTTGTAACGATGCATCGATCGCAGACGGTAAAGAAATCGGCGACCCTACGGAAACTGCACTTATCAATGTAGGAATGAAGCTGGATTACTCATATGAAGTGTGCAGAAGCGAGAATCCGAGAGTTTCGGAGATCCCGTTCGACAGTGACAGAAAGCTGATGTCGACTTGTAACAAACTGGCTGCAGACTTCGGTACAGCTGTTAAAGCCGGAGAAACTGTGATGCTTACAAAGGGAGCTGTAGACGTGCTTCTTAACAGAGTTAGCAAGATACAGACGGCCGAAGGCATCAAGGATATAACTGAAGACGATAAGAAAGCTATAGAAGAGTGCAACAGCGACTTTTCACGTAACGGACTCAGAGTACTGGCCTTTGCATATAAAAAGGTGGCTGAAGGATTTACTCCGGGAACAGATGATGAGAACGATCTGGTATTCCTGGGACTTATCTCGATGATGGACCCTCCTAGAGAAGAATCAATGGCAGCAGTAGCAGACTGTATCAGTGCAGGAATCAAACCTGTAATGATAACAGGCGACCACAAGGTTACAGCAGCAGCCATCGCTAAGAAGATAGGCATTCTCAAGGACGAGTCAGAGGCAGTTGAAGGTGCTGTTATCGACGACATGAGCGATAAAGAGCTTCGTGAATATGTAGAAAAGATATCTGTATATGCCAGAGTATCTCCTGAACATAAAATTAGGATCGTAAGAGCATGGCAGGATAAAGGGAACATCGTAGCCATGACAGGAGACGGAGTAAACGACGCACCTGCACTGAAGCAGGCCGATATCGGAGTTGCAATGGGTATTACGGGAAGCGAAGTTTCCAAGGATGCCGCAGCGATGGTATTGACAGATGACAATTTCGCTACGATCGTCAAGGCTGTAGAAAACGGCAGAAATATTTATAAAAACATCAAGAATTCAATAATGTTCCTGCTTTCAGGTAACTTCGGGGCGATACTTACAGTATTATATGCATCTGTGTTCGCATTGCCTGTACCGTTCGCACCGGTACACCTGTTGTTCATCAACTTGCTGACAGACAGCTTGCCTGCTATCGCGCTGGGACTGGAACCACACAGCAAGGAATTGATGAAAGAAAAACCGCGTCCTGCTAACGAGTCGATATTGACCAAATCATTCTTATCACAGATAGGAATTGGGGGATTATCTATCTGTATCATGACTGTAATCGCGTTTTTGATTGGTCTCAACGGTTGGTTCACGGCAGATGCTATTGGCGGAAGCGCATTGCTTGGCAGCACAATGGCATTCGGAACACTTTGTATCAGCAGATTGTTCCATGGATTCAACTGCAAGTCAGACAGACCTGTAGTTTTCAGCAAAGCATTATTCAACAACAAGGCGCTGTGGGGAGCGTTCATTCTGGGAATGGTGCTTATAACTGCGGTACTCTGCATACCTGCAATCGATCACGTTTTCAAGGTTGAAACTTTGGGATTTGCACAGCTTCTGACAGTATACGGACTGGCATTCTTAAATATACCTGTGATCCAGCTGATCAAGTGGGTGCAGATGAAAATTAAAAAATAATAAGGGGTTAAATATAGATATAAAATAAGAGACCCTTGGAGAAATCCTGTATGAAGCCTCCGCAGATGCGACGCAGAATGCGTCAGCAGGAGCATTGAGGACAGATGAAGGAAGGAATTCTCCAAGGGTCTCTTTTGTTATAATTAATTATTATTTTTTATATTAGTCTTCCAGCACTTTCAGCAGTTCTTCAGCGATCTGGATCGCGTTTGTTGCTGCACCTTTTCTGATGTTATCAGCAACTACCCAGATGTTCAGTCCGTTATCTACTGAGAAGTCTCTTCTGATACGTCCGATGTATACAGGGTCTGTTCCTGCAGCATCAAGAGCCAGAGGGTAAACGTTGTTTTCAACATCATCCTGCAGAACTACTCCCGGAGCGTTCTTGAACAGTTCGAAGATGTCTTCGATTTCAAACGGCTTTTCCAGTTCGATGTTGATGGATTCACTGTGAGAATCGAATACAGGAACTCTAACTGTAGTAGCAGTTACCTTGATGTCATCATCGCCCAGAATCTTGTGAGTTTCGTTGATCATCTTCATTTCTTCCTTAGTGTATCCGTTTTCTGTGAATACATCGATATGTGGCAGGCAGTTTCCTGCGATAGGGTGTGCATAAGCCTGAAGTGGTTCATCCTTGCCTTCAAGACCGTTCTTGAGATCTGAGATACCCTTAACGCCTGAACCTGATACAGCCTGATAAGTTGAGTAGATAACTCTCTTGATTCCGTATTTATCCTGGAGAGGCTTCAGTGCTACCATAGCCTGAATAGTTGAACAGTTAGGGTTAGCGATGATGCCCTTGTTCCATTCGATATCCTGCGGATTTACTTCAGGAACTACTAATGGCACTTCAGGATCCATTCTCCACTGGCTGCTGTTATCAACAACAACAACGCCCTTTGAAGCAGCGATAGGTGCGAACTTGGCACTTGTGCCGCCGCCTGCTGAGAAAAGTGCGATATCGATAGGCTTATCAAATGAGTTTTCAGTAAGCTCTTCAACTACATATTCCTTACCCTTGAAAGGCAGCTTTTTACCTGCTGACTTAGCTGATGCCATGAAGTAGATATTTTCAAATGGGAAATCTCTTTCTTCGAGCACCTTCAGGAAAGTTGAGCCGACAACACCTGTTGCTCCTACTACTGCAATGTTTGGTTTTCTGTTCATAATGACCTCCTGTATGTTAAATTAAATAATGTTCAAAATGCTGTACATTGTTCATTGTACCACCGAGACCCTCTAAAAGTAAAGGTGTCTTTTGATATATATTTATGATATAATTTATTATGTATGAATATATGAGATGAGGTTAGAAATGACAGAGACCAAAAGAAAGCCCGGAAGACCTCCGGGAAGTAAAAATAAAAACAGTAAATCTTCTTCAAAGAGCACAGCTAAAAGCACTGCCAAGGGAACTGCAAAGGGCAGTACCAAAGCTTCCGAAGGAAAGATCAACAGCAGAGTAAAAGACGAAATCGTTGCTATTTTGACCATTGCTTTAGGCGCTTTTCTTGCTATAGCATTCCATACGGAGCTTGCCGGGGAAGTCGGCATAGCACTTTCACAGTTCTTTAAGGGAGTGTTCGGTTTTGCTGCATACATATTGCCGTACTATTTCATAATATACGGCATTTTGTTGTTCACCAATAAGACGATCCATGTGGGAACTAAGTCAGTGATACTGCTTATTATAATATTCCTGATGATTTCCCTGATCAATTCAGGCAGATTTATAACCGATGAAGTGATAACCGATGGCTTATTGAATGCTGCGACACATTATAATAACGGCATGAATCTCGATGACGGGGGCTTGTTTGGCATGGTCTGCGGCAAGCTTATAGTAAAGCTGTTAGGCATATCAGGATTATATATACTGGCATCCGTTGCTATTATAATATGCATGTTGCTCCTGATGAACACGCCTGTTTCCAGATTCTTCGAGAAGGCTAAAGAAAGAAAGCTCGCAAGAGAAGCATCTAAGGAAGAAAGACGTATAGAAAGAGAAAAAGAAGAACAGATAAGAAATCAACAGATGCAGATGCTGATGGAAAAAGATACTCACAGTACCAATGCATTCGGAGAAGCTGCAGCTTCAAACATGTCTGACAGACAGCGTAAAATCATGGGATACATGTCAAGCGAGGACAGAGTTTCCGGAAGAGACGGCAGAAGGGAAGAACAGCTTGATTTCTCACTTGGTGAAAATAAAGAAAAGCCTAAGCGCGGAAGAAGACGAAAGACAGATATTGAAGCTGGCCTGGCATCTAAGGATGCATCACCTGAAGCAGATGCATTCAAGAACGAACCTGTAATCATTGGCGGTTTTTCACCGAAGGCTGCCGAAGAAAAGCTGACTAAGTCCGAGGCTGCCAAGGCTTCACTTAAAGAAGAAGACTTCAATGTAACCGTAACATCAGCTGATGATTATCAGTTCCCGGCTATAGATCTTCTTAAGAAAGCTTC
>JAUMXT010000208.1 GCA_030529015.1 Bacillota bacterium
TTCCGCGCTTCTCTTTACAATGCTATGCCGAAGAGCAGTGTAGAAGCGTTAGTAGCATGTATGAAAGAATTTGAAAGAAAACATTGATTATGGCAAAGATATTAGTCGCAACAGATAAACCATTCGCAGCGATAGCTGTGAATGGTATTCGTGAAGTCGTTGAACAAGCCGGTGATGAGTTGGTTCTGTTAGAAAAATATGGTGAAAAAGCTAAATTGTTAGAAGCGGTAAAAGAGGTTGATGCCATTATTATTCGTAGTGATGTGATTGATGCCGAAGTATTGGATGCTGCTAAACAGTTGAAGATTGTTGTTCGTGCCGGAGCGGGTTATGACAATGTAGATTTAGCTGCTGCCACTGCACATAATGTATGTGTGATGAATACACCGGGTCAGAACTCAAATGCTGTTGCTGAATTGGCATTTGGTATGATGGTGATGGCTTACCGTAACTTCTATAATGGTACATCCGGAAAAGAATTGAAAGGAAAGAAATTAGGTATCCATGCGTATGGTAATGTTGGTCGCAATGTAGCTCGTATTGCCAAAGGTTTTGGCATGGAAATCTTTGCGTTTGATGCTTTCTGTCCGGCTGAGGTTATCGAAGCGGATGGTGTAAAACCAGTTGCATCTGCAGAAGAATTATATACAGTTTGTGATGTGATTTCTTTGCATATTCCTGCTACAGCAGAAACAAAGAACTCGATCAATTATGAATTGGTCAATAAAATGCCGAAAGGTGGTTTGTTGGTGAATACTGCCCGCAAAGAGGTTATCAATGAAGCTGAATTGATTCAATTAATGGAAGAACGTGCAGATTTGAAGTATGTAACAGACATTATGCCGGTTGCAAACGAAGAATTTGCTACTAAGTTTGCAGGTCGCTATTTCTCTACTCCTAAAAAGATGGGTGCACAAACAGCTGAAGCAAATATCAATGCCGGTATTGCGGCTGCTAAGCAGATTGAAGGCTTCTTGAAAGAGGGATGCGAGAGATTCCGAGTGAACAAATAAGAACTATTTAAATCGTATATCATGGCACAGATAAAACCTTTTAAAGGACTTCGTCCTCCTAAAGATTTAATAGAGCAGGTTGCTTCTCGTCCTTATGACGTGCTGAATTCAGAGGAAGCACGTGAGGAGGCTAAGGGAAATGAGAAATCGCTTTATCATATCATTAAACCGGAAATAGATTTCCCGGTTGGAACAGATGAACATGATCCAGCTGTCTATTTGAAAGCAGCTGCTAATTTCCAAATGTTTCAGGATAAAGGTTGGTTAGTCCAAGATGAAAAGGAATGTTATTATGTCTATGCGCAGACCATGAATGGTAAGACGCAGTATGGTTTGGTTGTAGGTGCATACGTTCCTGATTATATGAATGGCGTAATCAAAAAGCATGAGTTGACTCGACGTGATAAAGAAGAAGACCGAATGAAACATGTGCGTATTAACAATGCCAATGTAGAACCTGTCTTTTTTGCTTATCCGGATCAAGCAGAGTTAGATCAGATTGTGGCTAAATATACGTCTCGTGTACCTGAATATGACTTTATCGCACAAGGAGATGGTTTTGGTCATACGTTTTGGGTCATTGATGAAGATCAAGATATTGCACGTATAACTGCCTTGTTTGCAGAAATGCCTGCTTTATATATTGCGGATGGTCATCATCGTTCGGCTGCAGCAGCATTGGTTGGAGCTGAAAAAGCACAACAGAATCCCAATCATAAGGGAGATGAAGAGTACAACTACTTCATGGCTGTTTGTTTCCCGGCAAATCAATTGACCATTATTGATTATAACCGTGTGGTGAAGGACTTGAAT
>JAUMXT010000010.1 GCA_030529015.1 Bacillota bacterium
CTGCCAATATAGAAGATGGGATATTGTTGACTCCTAATAAAAACAAGGACCGTTATGATACTCCGGACCTTGAGCGCAAACTGTATAAGGATTTGCCTCCTTCGCTGATCAGTCTTTTCCAGCGATCTTATAACTGGATGGTGGAAAAACTCAGCGATATGGATCTTTCGGGAAAGGTCATAATTGAGACGTATATCAATGCGTGGTTTTTTATGCATAATCATCAGCAACATCTTGATCCACGCGGCAAGTATATCGTCGTAGATAAATATCCGGAAATGCTCAGCATGTATAAAAACTTGATGGAAAAGCAAGGTTATGGGCTTGATATAATGTTCATTGCCGACAGCAGCACATCGCTTCCGCTGAAAAAAGGCTGTGTTGATCTCAATATCGATTATTTCGCGGTAAACGAACACAATTTTTATCATAATACTTTCTTATATGATGAGCTTGAACAGTATTTCAGCAAAGATGCTCTTAAGCTGGGAACTTACTTTTATTTCGAAAACGGCAAGAAATCCATGGACACTTTGCTGCAAGAATATCCTACCTGCTCCGATGACAATTTTAATCTTTCATATTTTCTCAGCAATATGAATGATAAGCTTATAGATCAAGAGGACTGTGGGTTCACCACCAGTTCCGGTGCCAACATAGGTTTCAGTTTCCACCACGAAGGAGAGAAAATGTATCTGAGATCGTATCTTGCAAAATAACGAATCCCGCGTCTGGCGCGGGATTTTCTTTATGCCTAAATCCGAAACGAGCACATCAATTTTAGGAAATCGTTTCCCAAAAATTGCAATTCGTAGCCTTGTTTTAGGCATTCGCCCTATTTTCTCTTCAGCGATATGAACACCCCGCCTGCACATATAACAGTAAATACTATAAATGATACATTTATAACGTTGACCAGCACCTCAGGGTCTGCCACTTCAAGAGGTGCATTTCCCATAAAGCGTGTTACTATGATAGTCACTATTACCATGCTCAAGGTATGACCTATGGATCGCATCGTCGCAAGTATAGATGATGCCACTCCGTATTCTTCCTTGTCTACGCAAGACATGACCGCATTGGTATTAGGCGATGAGAACAATGCGAAGCCAAGTCCCGTTATTACCAGCGCCGTGATTATCATAAACAAGCTGCTGTCTTCGCTTATAAATATGAATATAGCTGCTCCGACTGCGCATAATCCCATGCCGGCGGACGACATCTTAAACGGCGAGAACTTGTCCGACAGCCGTCCCGCTGCAGGAGAAAGCACAGCCATTATTGCAGGCTGAAATATCATTATCAGCCCTGCTGTCTGGGACGAATATCCCATCACGACCTGCAAATATATCGATATCAAATAGCTTATCGCAAAGGTCGCGCTGTAGTTGAGCAGTGCGGATAGATTCGAAAAAGCATATCCTATATTTTCTCTGAAAAGCTTTAGGTTTACTGCCGGTTCGTCTGTCCTGAGCTCGTGTTTTATAAACAGTATTCCCAGCAAAAGCCCTGCTGCAACCAAAACTCCTGCAGTTACAGCGACTCCCCCTCCTCCGTTACCGAATTCAGAGAGTCCATACATAATAAGCACGATAAAGCCTACAAACAGGACATTGCCCTTTGCATCAAACGAACGGCCGGGATCTTCAGAAACCTTCTTCGGCAGCTTGGCTGCCGCTATAATAAGAGCCACTGCCCCTAAAAGACCCGTTAAAACAAATATGGATTTCCAGCCAAGATTATGATTCAAAAATCCGCCGACTACAGGTCCTGCCGAAAGTCCCACATACGTAGATGCAATGGAATAACCCAAAACCTTGCCGCGCATACTGCCCGGGAACGAGCTGACAAGAATAGCCGTGTTCGTACTGAAAATCATAGCGGCACCGACACCCTGTATCACACGAATCACAAGCAGCATCGTCATAGACACCGAAAAAACGGCTGCGATACAACAGGCCACAAACACGATGAGACCTGTTATCAGAACCGTTTTTCTGCATGTTATGTCGGCAAGTCTTCCTATAGGCACAGAAAATGCCGCCACTGCCAGAGTGTACCCCGTCACAATCCAGCCGACAAGTCCTGCGCTTACTTCGAACTGCTGCCCGATATCGGGGATAGACAAGTTCAAAGCACTTCCCGTAAAAGTAGTTATGAATGCAGTTATCACTACAACTGTTATCGTTATTATCTGTTCTGTATTTTTCTTCATAGGAGTATTATATCACAATACAGATGAAATACTCCTTACCTTCGTCACTTATCTTCTGAAGAGATTTCTGCATCTTGCCTCTGACGTTCTCAGGCACAGATGATAATTTGCTCCCCATCTGCTCGCTGATCATTTCCTGAAGCGTCTTGCCGAATATGTTCGTCTGCCATATTCCGCCCGCATCATCCGACATTTGGTCTTTGAGGCTTGCTACAAGGTCTGCCGACTGCGTCTCGCTTCCCACTACCGGAGAAACCTCCGTGGTTATGTCTGTCTTGATTATGTGCAATGTCGGAGCTTTGGCTTTGATTTTCACGCCAAACTTGCTACCTTGCTTAAAAAGTTCAGGTTCATCCAACACCATTTCCGTAAGATCCGGCTCAACGATACCGTAGCCGTAAGCATCTACCTGCTCCATGGCATACTTCAGTTTATCGTAAGCGGCCTTAGCTTCTGCGAATTCCTTCAGGAGTTTAAAGAATTTGTGGTCGTCGGCCACTTCTTCTCCCATAAGCTCCGTCACCACATTGTAATACAGCCCGCGTTCAAGCTCTATATTAACTAAGGCTTCTCCCGTTCCCATATCAATTCTTTTAAGCTCCGCTGCTTGAACTATCTGACCGCCTGCCAGAGTTTCGACTGCCCCGATGAGATCGTCTACAGTCTCAAAACTATGAGCCCAATATTTTATCTGCTCAGCGAGCTCTTCCCTGAGCCAGTGATCGCCTTCAAGACCTTCTAGATATGCCGGTATTCTAAATGCCACTTCTCTGACAGGAAACCTTCCGACAAGCAACCTCATGAGTTCTCCCAGCTCATCTTCATCGGCAGTGGCGCAATCCATCGCCACTGCCGGCACGCCGAATTTCTCGGTAAGCTCCAAAGCGCACTTTTGGGCTAAGATGCCTTTGGGTTCTGTAGAATTCACAACTACCACAAAAGGTTTTCTCATGTCGAGAAGCTGTCTTATCACCAATTCCTCGGCTTCTCGGTACGAATCCCTTCCTATGGTACCTATTGTCCCGTCAGTAGTAATGGCTATTCCTACAGTAGAATGCTCCTTTATCACTTTTTCTGTTCCGATCTCTGCCGCCTGTTCAAAGGGCAGCTTGTCGCTGCTCCACGGTGTGGCTACAAGTCGGGCTTCGCCATCTTCCAAATGACCTAAAGCTCCCGGGATCATGTAGCCGACACAATCTACAAGGCGTACTTTGACGGATATGCTGTCAAGCTTTAGTTCAACGGCTTCGGCCGGTATGAATTTAGGCTCCGTAGTCGTTATCGTTCTGCCGCTTCCGCTCTGCGGAAGTTCGTCTGTCAGCCGCTGCCTCTCATATATGTCGTCAATATCGGGAAGTACCAGCAAATCCATGAATCTCTTGATAAACGTTGATTTTCCTGACCTCACAGGACCAACTATACCTATATATATATTGCCTGCCGTGCGTTTCCCTATATTTTCGTAGATATTCAAGTTTCCCAAAATAAAAACCTCCCCATATCCGTACTATAAATCAATACAGTATATTTAGAGAGGTTTGTATTTATTCTTATTTATTTTTACACCAATTTACCTGTGAGGCTGAAGGTCTTGCCCTCAATTATCTCTACGTCAACAGTGCTTCCGATCAGTTCCTTCGGACCTTCGAAATCTACCAGCTTAAAGCCTTCGGTACGTCCGGTAAGAGTTTCATCATTTTTCTTGCTCATGCCCTCTACCAGGACTTTTTCTATGCGGCCGACATAGGCTGCATTTTTTGCAGCGCTGCCTTCATTTATCAGATCTACGAGCCTGTTGAATCTTTCATGTTTGATGTCTTCCGGAATCTGATCCTCGTATTCAGCTGCAGGAGTTCCCTTTCTTACAGAGTACAGGAACGTGAATGCCGAATCGTAGCCGACTTCTTTGACAAGCGATAAGGTTTCTTCGAAATCTTCCTCAGTTTCTCCCGGGAAGCCTACGATGATGTCTGTACTCATGGTTATTCCCGGAACTGCTTCGCGCAGTTTCCTAACAAGCTCAAGATATTTTTCGCGGTCGTATTTTCTGTTCATACGCTTCAGAACACGGCTGCTTCCGGCCTGTACAGGAAGATGAATATAGTTGCAAAGCTTCTCACAATCCACGAATGCCTGTATAAGCTTATCCGACAGGTCCTTAGGATGTGATGTCATAAATCTGATTCTTTCAAGCCCTTCGATATCATTTAAAGCATAAATCAGATCTGCGAAGTCCCACTCTTTATCTGAAATCCCTCTGTATGAATTGACATTCTGACCCAGGAGGGTGACTTCTTTAACATCGTCGGCAACAAGCTTCCTTACTTCTTCGAGGATGTCTTCAGGCTTTCTGCTCTTTTCTCGTCCCCTTGTGTACGGAACGATACAGTAAGTACAGAAGTTGTTGCATCCGTACATGATATTGACAAAAGATTTATGCTTAAACAGCCTCTTGGCAGGAAGCCCTTCGACTATTTCTTCTCTGTCAGGAAGAACCTCCATCACCTTCTGTCTTTCACTGTAAACATTCTCTAAAAGCTCAGGGAATCTATGTATATTATGAGTTCCGAAGATAATATCCACCCATGGATATTTAGCCTTGATAGTGTCTATGATGTGCTGCTGCTGCATCATGCATCCGCACACGCATGCCACGTAATCAGGATTCTTTTCTTTGATTTTCTTAAGTTGTCCCAGCGTTCCGAAAAATCTCTTATCAGCATTTTCTCTTATGCTGCATGTGTTGATTATCGTTATATCGGAATCTCTGCGATCAAGAACTTCCGTGCATCCTCTTTCAGTTAGCATTCCCGCTATAGTTTCAGAGTCATGCTCGTTCATCTGACAGCCGAACGTTATTATGTTATATTTTTTGCCCTTAAGCCTGCTCATGTTTCTTTTCTCTTCCCATCAGTATGTCAACTGCCTCTGAAGCCTTGATTTCTCCCTGAATAGTTCTGTAGATAGCTTCAGTAATAGGCATTTCTACGCCTTCGCGTTTCGCCAGTTCATATGCGGCTTCTGTAGTGAACATGCCTTCAACTACCATTCCTACCTTTTCTGTCGCTTCTGCAGGGCTCAGACCTTCGCCGATCATGATACCGCATCTTCTGTTTCTGGAATGCATACTTGTACATGTAACGATAAGGTCACCTGTTCCTGTAAGACCTGCGAATGTTTCAGGCTTAGCTCCAAGTTTCAGTCCGAGTCTGCTGATTTCAACAAGTCCTCTTGTCATGAGAGCTGCCTTCGCGTTATCTCCAAATCCCATTCCATCGGAAACGCCTGCTCCGAGAGCGATGATGTTCTTAAGTGCTCCGCCAAGCTCTACACCTACAACGTCTTCTGTAGTATATACTCTGAAACGATCTGTCATGAACAGATCCTGGATTTCTTCCGCAGCAGCGAGATTTCTTGAAGCTACAGCAACAGTTGTCGGAAGTCTTCTTCCTACTTCTTCTGCGTGTGACGGCCCCGAAAGCACAACGTATCTGTTCATATCAAGCTGCTCTTCTGCTATTTCTGACATTCTTGCCAGAGTTTTCTGCTCAATGCCCTTTGCAACATTGATAACGATAGCATCCTCTCTAATGTGCGCCTTTGCAGATGAAAGGGCACTTCTGAAGTGCTGTGCAGGTGCTGAGAAAAGCACTACGTCTGCATCCTTAACTGTTTCTTCAGTCGTAAATGTAATCTCTATATTGTCATTAAGAGGTACACCCGGAAGAAAGTTCACGTTTTCTCTGTTTTCTTGCATGGATTTGAGATGTGCTTCATTGATGTCCCAAATTTTAACCTTATTACCTTTGCCTGCAACTACTGTTGCCAATGCTGTTCCCCAGCTTCCGGCTCCAATAACACCAATTTTCTTCATATGTACCCTCCTATTTATTCTTATCGAAAATGCTCATTATAGGCTCTTCTCCATGGATAAGCCTTACGATGTTTGCCTTGTGTTTTATTATTATGCAAAGCGCAAGCGCGCTTCCCGGAATGATAAATGCCGGCTGCGTAAAAAATGCTACTATCGGAAAGCATGCTGCTCCTAAGATGGATCCTACGGACATGCGCTTAGATAATACTACCGCGATTACTACTATCAACAAGCAAATAAGCGCCATCAGCAAGTCTATACCGAGCAATGCTCCGAACGCAGTGGCTACGCCTTTGCCACCTTTGAATTTGTAAAATACCGGCCAAACGTGTCCGCAGAACACTGCTACTGCCGCGCACATTCCTGCGACAGATCCGCCGACAACAAATCCTATAGCTACGGCAATAACGCCTTTAAGGATATCTACCACAAGAGTTATAACTCCTGCTTTCTTGCCCATAACTCTGAGGGCATTGGTAGTTCCCGCGTTGCCGCTGCCTTCTTTTTTGATGTCTATCCCCTTGGCCTTGGCCAGCATGATCGAAGGAGAAATGCAGCCGATCAAATATGCTATTACTATGCACAGTATCGTCATGCCTACATTTATTTCACCCATGTTACTCTTCCTCCTTCTCTCCTTTTTCTCTGAATACGAATTTCAGTGAAGTTCCCTCAAATCCGAAGGCCTCTCTGATTTTATTTTCAAGGTATCTGGAATACGAGAAATGCATCAGAGGTCTTGAGTTTATCTTAAACGAGAAGAGCGGCGGATTAACACCTACCTGAGTCACATAGTATATTCTAAGTCTCTTGCCCTTATCTGACGGCGGCTGCTTCATCATAGTCGCATCTGCAATAAGGTTGTTGAGCTGACCTGTAGGTACACGCATAGCTCTGTTTTCTGCAACGTATTTAGCCATATCGATAACGTGGCTTACTCTCTGTCCTGTAAGGGCTGAAATGAATACGCTAGGAGCATATGACATGAATGTCAGCTCTCTTGCGATTTCTTTTCTGAATTCGTTCATGGTGTTGGTTTCCTTCTCGATAAGGTCCCACTTATTTACTACCACAACGATTCCCTTGCCGGCTTCGTGAGCAATGCCTGCTATCTTCTTATCCTGCTCTGTGATACCTTCCTGTGCATCGATCATCAAGAGGCATACATCACATCTTTCGATGGCTGCAACGGCTCTGATAACACTGAATTTCTCGATGTCTTCATTTACCTTGCTCTTACGTCTGATGCCTGCAGTATCTATCAATAAGTATTTTTCGCCTTCATGCTCGAACGGAGTATCTATAGAATCTCTTGTAGTTCCTGCAATCGGTGAAACTATAACTCTGTTTTCTCCAAGCAGCTTGTTTATGAGAGATGACTTGCCTACGTTAGGCTTACCTATCATGGCAATCTTGATAGAGTCATCTTCTTCTGCCCCCGCACCTTCAGGGAACTCTTCGATTATGCGATCGAGAAGGTCGCCCAGGTTCAGCATGTTAGCTGCTGAAATCGGAATAGGCTCTCCCAGTCCCAACTCGTAAAAATCATAGAAATCATCAGGAAGCTCTGTCTTGTCTATCTTGTTTACAGCCAGCACTACCTTCTTACCTGTCTTCATCAGCATGGATGCAACTTCTCTGTCAGAAGCTGTAACACCTTCCTTGCCGTCACACATAAAGAGTATCACGTCAGCAGTATCCATAGCGATTTCTGCCTGAACTCTCATCTGTGAAAGGATAATATCCTTAGTATCCGGCTCGATACCGCCTGTATCGATCATCGCGAAATGTGTACCTGACCACTCTGCTTCAGCATATATTCTGTCACGAGTTACGCCGGGAGTATCTTCTACGATAGATACTCTTCTTCCTACTATTTTATTGAAAAATGTGGACTTACCCACGTTCGGCCTTCCTACTACGGCCACTAAAGGTTTACTCATTGAAAATCCCTTCTGCAAATCCTACCGGATCGAATTCCTTAAGGTCATCGATCCCCTCTCCTACTCCGATAAACTTAACGGGCATATCGAACTCATCAGCGATGGTAACTACGATGCCGCCCTTAGCTGTTCCGTCCAGCTTAGTTAATACTATTCCTGTAATATCAGCAGCTTCTCCGAATTCCTTTACCTGCGAAACGGCATTTTTACCGGTTGTCGCATCGAGTACCAAAAGATTTTCTCTGGCAGCTTCAGGGAATTCTCTGCTTATAACTTTATTCATCTTGTTGAGCTCATCCATCAGATTCTTCTTATTCTGAAGTCTTCCTGCAGTATCGCAGATAAGCACATCTATTTTCTTAGCCTTGGCAGACTGGATGGCATCGTAAATAACTGCTGAAGGATCTGCGCCTTCTTTATGCTTTACGATGTTTATGCCTACTCTGTCAGCCCATATGCTGAGCTGTTCGGCTGCCGCAGCTCTGAAGGTATCGGCTGCAGCCAGCATTACTGTCTTGCCTTCTCCCTTAAGTTTATGGGCGATCTTGCCTATTGATGTGGTTTTGCCGCCTCCGTTGATACCTATCATAAGTATAACAAGCGGTGTTTCATCAACAAGTCCATGGGATTCCTTTTTGTCCATGAGGCTTGCGATGATCTTGCCCAGTCTTATTTTTATTACCTCAGGCTTAGTGAGGTTGTTGGACTGTATCTCATTTCTCAATGTTTCAACGATCTTCATCGTTGTTTCCATCCCTATATCGGATGTTATAAGGATTTCTTCAAGTTCATCGAGAAAATCTTCATCGATAGTCGTCCTCGCCATAAGCGCATCGCCTACGCGCTGCGAAAGCTTTCCAAAAAAAGATTTCTTTTCTTCTCTCAGCATTTAATGTCTCTCCCTGTTATATCTCGAAATCATCCTCGAGACTAAGCGATAATACTTTTGATACGCCCTTTTCAGGCATTGTTACACCGTACAGTACATCGGCATGTTCCATAGTCGCCTTCTGGTGAGTTACCAGTGTGAACTGGATGCCCAGCAGTTTTCTCAGGCAGTTTATGAATCTTTCGATGTTGGCATCGTCGAGAGCCGCCTCAACCTCGTCGAGTATACAGAAAGGTGTAGGCTTGGCTTCAAGCACTGCGAACATCAGCGCGATCGCTGTCAGCGTCTTTTCTCCACCGGAAAGCAGGTTTATATTCTGCAGCTTTTTACCCGGCGGCTGTGCGATAATATCGATATTTGAATTCAACGGATCGTTTTCATCGGAAAGTCTCAGCTCGGCATGTCCGCCTCCGAAAAGCTCTCCGAATTTTCTTTCGAAGTTTACAACGATCTGGTCGAAGCTTTCCTTGAACTTAGTTCTTATAGTTTTATCCATATCATCGATTATGCTGTTAAGGTTATCCATGGCTTCCTGAATATCTGCCTGCTGTGCAGTCAGGAATTCATATCTTTCCTTAACTTTTTCATATTCTTCGATGGCGCCTACGTTGACTTCACCCAGTTCCTTCATGCGGTTCTTGATCTGTCTGTTTTCTTTAACGGCTGTAGACATGACGAATTCTTCACTCTTGAATTCCATCGCCTGAATATATGATATTTCAAAGTCTTCCCAAAGCTTATCCTTATATGTATCAAGCTGTGTTTCATTCTTGGCATTTTTGATTTCCAGCTCATACTTCTGATTCTGAAGACTGCCCATCTTGTTATCCACATCGTCCTTTTCGGAATTGAGCTTTATTATGCTGCGTGAAACTTCAGCCTTTTCTTCAGTAACCTCTTCAAGATAACTTTCTAAGTTTTTCTTTTCTTCTTCCTTGGCGTCGATAAGCGCATCTATGTCGCCGTGACCCGAAGTTATCGAATCCTTCTCGCCGGCAAGTCTCTTGAGACTTGTATTTCTCTCTTCGATATCACGGTCTATTTCTTCGATAGCTTCTGTGATACGTCTTACCATTGATTCGATATGTTCCTTCTCACCTTCACAGCTGTTGACGTCGATTCTCGCTGCAGTGATTTCTTCATTTACAGCATCGAACTCAGCCTTTCTGCTGTTATATTCGGCAAGCTTAGCTTCACATGCTGCTTCTGCCTCGGAAACAAGGGCCTTATCGCTGACGATCTTTTCTTCAAGACTCTTGATCATCGCCTGAGAATTGTCCTTCTCAGCCTTGATGGCATCAAGTTCTCTTGTCAATTTGTCTCCGCTTGATTTAATATCGTTTAAGATATTTTCAGTGAAACGCTCTTCGTTTTCTTTAGCCATCTTCTGATGCTCGGCGTTTCTTATTTCTTCATCTATCGACTTGATGACTTCTGCGAATCCGTTTATATCGTCACGCAAAGCAGTCAGCTCATCTCCTGCCTTCTGCTTTTCTTCGGTCTTATCTGTTATTTCCTTATGAAGGGCTGTGATTTCAGCCTTTCTGTCCAGGATGTTCGCACTCTTATTTTTGTATTTACCGCCTGTGATTGCTCCGCCTGCGTTTATTACTTCACCTTCAAGAGTAACGAATCTGAAGCCTGATGCCTTCTTCGACATCTTCACGGCATTATCCATATCATCGACCAATACTACTCTTCCCAGCAGATAATCTATGATATTGGCATACTTACCATCATATTTCAGACATTCGGGACCGAAGCCCACAAAGCCTGCTTCTGAAGTGAGGTTGGCATCTTTTCTCGACCCGCCCTTTACAGAGCTGATTGGAAGGAACGTCATTCTTCCGGCCTTGTTTGCCTTGAGGGAACGTATAGCCTCCTTAGCACTTCTGTCATCATCGCAGACTATGTTCTGAAGAGCTGCGCCTAATGCAGTTTCAATAGCTGTTTCATAACCTGCCGGCACTTCTATGAGTTCGGCAACAACGCCGTGAATTCCCGAAAGTCCGGATTTCATCACGTGCTTAACTGCATAGTTATAGCCCTCGTAATTGCTTTCCATCTCTTCGATGGTTTTCTTTCTGGCGCTGAGCTGTCCCAGTGATATTCTGAGTTCTTCAACTCTTCTTGAAAGTTCTCTTTCGCGGTTTTGCTTTTCTGCAAAGTCCGTGCGTCTTGCGTCTGCACGCTCTCTCAAGTCTTCCAGCGTCTCTTCAATTTCTTTCTTTTCTCTCTTTATGTTATTGAGCTTATCGAGAGTTTCTCTGTTGTTGTCGCCTGCAGAACCTTTTTCTTCAAGGAGCGATGCTTGTCTTTTTTCAAGAGTCTCCTGAAGCATTTTAAGGCTGCTGATTTCAGCCGTAGCAGAATTGATTTCTCCCGTAATGTCAAACATGTCGCTCTTGAACTTGTCCGACTGAGCAAGGAGATCTGCCATTTCTTCCGAAAGCTGTTCATAGCCTGAGATCTTTTCTCTTAAAGTTCTCTCTGTTTCAACAAATCTTGTTTCAAGTTCTGCCAGCTTTTCTTTATATCCGCTGCCGTCTTCAAGTTCTTTATTACGCTTGTCTGCCAGCTGCTTTAATTCTTCTTCTATTCTTGCTGCATTGTTTTCTATGGCTGTAAGTCGTTCTCTGTCTACCTGACCTTTATTTACCATAGTGTTCAGCTCTTCTATAGCTGTAAGCAGCTTTTCTCTTGTTTCAACCGAAATAGCTTCCAGGCTTTCGCTTCTGCTGCTGTATTCGGCAAATGTTTTCTCGATCTCAGCCTTCTTGCCTTGAGCATTAGTAATGGCCAGCTGAAGTTCAGCAAGGTCGTCCTTCATATACTCATTTTTAAGCTCGAGATTTTCGATGTTCTTAAGAACTATATTTATTTCAAGTTCCTTATATCTGTCTCTCAGCTCAATGTATTCCTTAGCCTTGATGCTGTCTTCACGAAGACCGTCGATACGACCTTCTATTTCGCCGACTATGTCTCTGACACGTTCCATGTTGGCAGTTGTGTTCGCCAGCTTTTTCTCCGATTCGGCCTTCTTGGTCCTGTACATAACGATGCCGGCCGCTTCTTCAAAAATCTCACGTCTGCTTTCTGTCTTGTTGCTGATGATGTCTGAGATTTTTCCCTGTCCGATGATAGAATATCCGTCTACACCGATACCTGTATCCATGATCAGTTCACGTATGTCACGCAGTCTGCACTGATTGCCGTTGATGTGATATTCACTTTCACCGGATCTGAACATACGTCTCGTTATGGCTACTTCTTTATAATCTATTGGAAGGCTTCCGTCTTCATTGTCTATTACCAGTGTGACCTCAGCCATACCCCTTGATTTCCTGCTGGATGTCCCTGAGAATATGACTTCTTCCATCTTGCCGCCTCGCAGCATTTTAGGGCTCTGCTCGCCAAGTACCCATCTGATGGCATCACTGATATTACTCTTACCGCTGCCGTTAGGTCCTACGATACAGGTTATCCCTTCATTGAATTCTATCACTACCGGTTCAGCAAAAGACTTGAACCCGTGCATCTCGATTTTCTTAAAATACATTACTGTGTTACCTTTCGATCATGGCTTCCGCAGCATTCTGCTCAGCCTGTTTTTTACTTTTGCCTTCGCCTGTGGCTTCCGGCTTACCGTTCACCACCAGCTGCACCTTGAATGTCTTGTCGTGGTCCGGTCCCGACTCACCTATCAGCACGTATTTGATATCTGTTATACCATTGTGCTGTAGCTTTTCCTGAAGAGCTGTCTTGTAGTCGGTTATTATATATTTGCCATTTTTAGCGTCCTCAATAGCATCACGAAAGATGTTGAGAACCGATGCTTTGGCAGCCTCAAATCCGCCGTCGAGATAAACGGCTCCTATGATGGCTTCCATCGTATCTGCCAGAATGGATTCACGATTTCTGCCGCCTGTCTTTTCTTCTCCGTTTCCCATGCGTATATGGGGGCCCAGATCTATTGATCTTGCTGCTATTGCCAGAGATTTCTCACATACAAGCGATGCCCTCACTCGTGACAAAAATCCTTCCTCTTTGTGAGGAAAGATTTTGTACAATTCTTCTCCTATTATTGCATCGAAAAAAGCATCTCCCAGAAACTCAAGTCTCTCGTTGCTTTTGACTTCACCGTCATGCTCTTTGATATAAGAACCGTGAGTCACAGCATTAATGAGAAGCTCCTTCGCGCCGAAAACATATCCAATCTTCTCTTCCAAACGTTTCAGATCTTCCATGTATCGATTACTCCTCTTCGTCTATCTCGATAGTCTCTGCCACATCGAGCATAGCTTTTCTTATGGTTTCCACCACGTTTTCTTCAGCATAAGGAATGCCCTTGATAACAGCATTCTTAACTGCGCTTGCGGTAGATGATCCATGTATTTTTATTACAGGTCCGTTTACGCCCAGAATAGGTGCGCCGCCGTATTCTTCATAATCAAAATCACCCTTAAGCTCCATAAGCTGTGTTTTGAGCATAACTGCCGCCAGCTTAGTTTTGATGTTAGTCATCAGCTTGCCTTTAACAGTCTTGAGTATGTTCCAGGCAAGTCCCTCTGTGAGCTTAAGAATAACGTTGCCTACGAAGCCATCGCATACGATAACGTCACATGCGCTTTTCGGAATTTCTCTGGCTTCAACGTTTCCTACAAAATTAAGGTCTGTAAGCTTAAGTCTCTGGTATGCATCCTTAGTAACGCTTGTTCCCTTGCCTTCTTCTACACCGAGGTTCACAAGGCCTACGCGCGGAGCTTTGCGTCCCCAAACCTTTTCTACATATATGCTTCCCATCAGTCCGTATTCAAGCAGGTTGTTAGCCTTGGACTCTGAGCTTGCTCCTGCATCAACCAGAAGTGACGGTTCATAACCCAGGCATGGATATATGCTTGCCAGAACAGGTCTGTCGATACCGCTGATTCTTCCTAGCAGAAGTCTTGATCCTACAACGAGGGCCCCTGTATTTCCGCCGGAAATGAAAAGGTCTCCTTCGCCGTTCTTTATCATATTGAGTCCCACTACCATTGACGCATCTTTCTTTCGTCTGATGGCCTTAACAGGACTGTCTTCCATAGTAATCATATCGTTGGCAGGTACGATAGTTATCTTGTCTCCGGTGTACTTGCAATTTCGGAGTTCTTCTTCTATTGCTTCCTGTTTTCCTACGATGATTATATCGTGGTCTACCGCTGCTGCGGCCTGAACTGCACCTTTTACGATTTCAGCAGGGGCGTTGTCTCCACCCATTCCGTCTAAAACTATTCTCATGCGTTCCTCCTGTCTTTTAAACATCTAGAAGATATCCAGAAATTCCTTTACCCTCTTTTCAGGGTCCTCGGCTCCGAACACCGATGAACCGGCAACTACGATTTCTACGCCTGCGTCGGTAACTTCCTTAACATTGTCAAGAGTAATACCGCCGTCTATTTCTATCTTGAAGTTCATGTTGTTGTCTTTCTTGATGCTGCTGAGAGCCTTCGCCTTTTCAAGGGCTGACTTTATGAACTTCTGTCCTCCGAATCCCGGATTTACCGACATGATCAGTACCATATCTATGTCTTCCAGAATGTAATCGAGTGTTGTGAGTGATGTAGCAGGATTTATTGCTACACCGGCCTTGATACCAAGGGATTTTATGTGCTGAACAGTCCTGTTGAGATGAACGCAAGCTTCTTCATGGACTGTTATATATTCAGTCTGATCTGTTACGAAATCCTCCAGATACTTGTCAGGATCTTCTATCATCAGATGTACATCAAACGGCATGTCGGTCTTACCCACAAGACTCTTCATAACCGCTGCACCAAAGCTGATATTAGGAACGAAATGTCCGTCCATAACGTCAACATGTATAAGATGTGCACCGCCTCTTTCGATTTGAGAAACGCTGTCTCCCAGTTTTGAAAAGTCAGCTGATAATATGGATGGGGCTAATTGTGTCATTTTATTTTCCTCCTAATACTGCTTTGAAGACCTTATCTCATCGAGTAAGGCTCTGTATGATGCATATCTGCTGCTGTCGATTTTTCCTTCTTCCACAGCTTTTATGACTTGGCATTCCGGCTCTGCCACATGCCTGCAGTCATTATATCTGCACTTGCCTAGATGTTCGGCGATCTCAGGGAACAGATGCTGAAGCTCATCTTCTTCTGCCTCCAAAATGTCAAATGATGTGAATCCCGGAGTGTCGAATATCATGGTGCCTTCGTTTTCGTCTATTGTAAAAAGCTCTGAGTGTCTTGTCGTATGCTTGCCTCGCTGAGATTTCTCGCTTATATTGCCTGTCTCTGCCAACGCTTCCGGAATAAGTCTGTTAAGTATAGTTGACTTGCCTACTCCTGACGGGCCTGCTAACGCTGTCACCTTGCCTTTTATCATGTCTTTTAATTGTTCGAAGCCTGTCCCTGCGATGCTGTCTATACATACTACAGGATAAATAGGCTCGTAGATGCGTTTGAGTTGCTCTATGTTTTCGGCAGCCTTCCTGCCCTTAGCTTTTCTTGTGTCTTCAGCCAAATCGCATTTGTTTATGCATATAACGACTTCCGTATCGTTCTTTTCGGCCATCACAAGAAATTTATCAAGCACTGCCTGTACAGGATCCGGTCTTGCCGCTGCCATTACTATGGCAAAACAGTCGACGTTAGCTATGAAAGGTCTAATGAAGCTGTTTTTTCTGGGGAGGATGTCTGTTATCAGACTGTCATCGTTTTCAGGGATGACTTCCATGATGACTTTATCTCCTACAGCCGGCTTCATATCCCTCTGCTTGAAAATGCCTCGCGCTTTGCATCTAAATACTTCATCGCCGGACTTTACGTAATAAAATCCGGCGATTCCTTTAATTATCAAACCTTCTAAAGAGTCCGTCCTTCTCATCTCCGTCATGGTTAATCCTCTGGAGTTTCTGAAGGCGCTGCTGTTTCCTCAGGCTTCTTGCCCTTGCTCACGATCAGCTTAACGGATGTTCCTCTTTCCTTCTGAGCATTTCCTTCATACTGCTGCCACATTACTTCGCCGTTAGCGTAAGTGTTACTGTAATCATAGCTTACTGTGCCTACTGTAAGGCCTGCGTTGAGGATTGCTGATGAAGCTTCATTAAGTGTCATGCCTGTAACGAACGGCATGCTGGCTTTAGCCTTGGAACCGTCGCTGACTACAACGTTGATTTCAGTTCCCTTTTCTGCTTCTGTGCCAGGCTTAGGATCCTGATCTATTACAGTTCCTTCAGGCTCATCACTTGCTCTTTCGGAAACGCTTCCCAGTTTGAAGCCTGCGGCATCAAGATATGAGCTCAATTCATTTTCCATCTTGCCCGTAAGGTCAGGTACCGACCCTTCTCCAAGTCCGATGCTTATATTTACTTTTATGGTGCTTCCTGTCTTGATAGTAGTTCCGGCTTCAGGATCCTGTGATACGATTCTGCCCTTTTCTACGTCTTCACTTACGACATCTTCACCCTTCTTTATCTTGAGATCAAGAAGCTCTGCAGCTTCCTGCGCTTCTTCATATGTCATGTTCTTAAAGCTTGGAACTTCTATTTCCTTGCCTCCGAACCAACCGAAAATAAGTCCGAGCACCACTACGAGTAATATTACTCCAGCTGCAGCAGATCCGCCGATGATGGCAATCTTTTTCTTCTTGTCCATCGGCTTCTTGTGCTTTCTCTTGTCTCTTGGATCTTCTTCAACGTACTCTTCACCGTCATCGTAATCTGTTTCAGCGATAGGGTTTCTGCCGCCATAAGCATCTCTGCCGTTTCCGTTGCCTCCCATGAGAACGGATTTGCCCACTACGCTTCCCACAAATTCGAGGTTGTTGAGCGCTTCGATGAGCTCATCTGCAGACGCATATCTGTTTACAGGATATTTGTCTGTACACTTCATGATGATGTGCTCAAGTGCAGGCGGAACTCCTCCTATGAGTCTTGAAGGAGGAACCATTTCTCCGTTGATGTGCATCAGTGCGATGTTTACAGGATTGTCTCCGTCAAACGGAACTCTGCCTGTGAGCATTTCGTACATTACGATACCCAGTGAATATATATCGGACTTTTCGTCTACGTATCCGCCTCTTGCCTGTTCAGGTGAGAAGTAATGAACGGAGCCGATTATTCCGTCTGTATTGTCTACGATAGTTGCCGCATTTACAGCCTTAGCGATACCGAAGTCTGTGATCTTAGCTGTTCCGTTAGGTGTTATCATAACGTTGTGCGGCTTCACATCTCTGTGGATGATGTGATTCTTATGAGCGAATGACAGCGCTGCTGCAATCTGCTTGGAAAGTGCTATCACCTTAGGATATGACATGGCACCCTGAGCCTTGATATAATCGCTGAGAGTTCTTCCTTCGATGAGTTCCATTACTATGTAGTGGATGTTTCCTTCTCTTCCTACATCGTAGATGTTAACGATGTTTGGATGCGACATGCTGGCAGCCGCCTGAGATTCTCTTCTAAAGCTGTCGATAAACTTATGATCGTTAATAAACTGCGGCTTTAAAATCTTAATTGCCACAAAGCGATTGAGAAGCTTGTCCTTAGCTTTATACACTACTGACATACCACCTTCGCCTATTCTTTCAAACAGTTCATATCTGCCTGCGAGTACTTTATTGGCCATGTTCTCCTCCTAATAACTTTATACAAACTACTGTAATATTATCTCTCCCGCCGAACTTTATGGCTTCTTCAACCAAAAGTGTGCAAGTATCATTCATACCTTTGCCTTTGCTTAAGACTTCCTCCATCACTTCCTGAGGAACCTCTCCGTGAAGGCCGTCAGAGCAAAGCATGAGCACGTCTCCCTTTAACATGCTTACCTTGTAGAAATCAGGGTCTGCAAGCGACTCTGTGCCCAACGCTTTGGTTATCACGTTTTTCTGCCTGTGATTCTCCGCTTCTTCCTCTGTGATCAGTCCCTTGCTTATAAGTTCGTTCACATAGGTATGGTCTGTAGTGATTCTGTTAAGTCTGCCTTCTCTGAACAGATATGCTCTGCTGTCTCCGATATTGGAAACATATGCGACATCATCTCTTACGTAAGCGGTCACTGCCGTCGTTGCCATTCCTCGATTGGAAGCATTCTCCAATCCTATTTTGTAAATGCTGTTGTTCGCATTCTCCAGCGCTTCATAGAAAAAACCGAATATCTCATCTGCACTCCTGCAGTCATTTAGGTTTTCTCTATTGACGAATTCTGCTATTTCACTGACGGCAGTTCGGCTTGCGACCTCTCCGGATCTGTTACCTCCTACTCCGTCAGCGACAATATACACATCGTGGCTAGGAATCACGAAACAAGCATCTTCGTTGTTTTCGCGTACAATGCCTTTATGGCATTTAAATCCTATTTGCACCATTATTTCAATTGACCTTTCTGCTTTTTATTATTCTTATACGTTTTCTATAAGACTGTCTTCCTTCTTCATAACGCATATATAAAATCCGTCTGTACCATCCACATTCGGCAGCAGTTGGGTCTTCTCCACCAATTTGAAGGTTGGATTTTTCTTGAGAAACGCACCGGTTACTTCTTCGTTTTCTTCACGGTTTATTGTGCATGTGCTGTATACCAGCGTACCACCCGGCTTAACATATCCAGCTGATGCGGAAAGTATCGCCAGCTGCTTCTTAGGAAGCAGATCCATTTCCGATGTGCGTTCTTTATATTTTATTTCAGGCTTTCTTCTAACTACACCAAGACCTGAGCACGGTGCATCTACAAGAACTCTGTCTGCCTTTTGGAGCAGAGATGAATCTACTCTTGTCGCATCCCATGAACGAGTTTTGATGTTTGTTATGCCGAGTCTTCTCGCTTCTCTGTCTATAAGATCCAGCTTACGTCTGTATATGTCAGATGCGATTATTGTGCCTGTATTGTTCATTCTTTCGGCGATGGCTGTAGTCTTGCCTCCCGGAGCTGCACAAACGTCGATAACAACGTCCCCGTGTTTAGGGTCCAGCTTCTCTGCAACAAGCATTGAGCTTTCATCCTGAGGAGTAAACATTCCCATCTTGTAAAGTTCAGTATCTAAAAGGCCGCTGCCTTTAACATGCACTGCGTTCTGGCTGACCTTGCCTTCTTCTGCTGCGAAGCCTTTTTCTCTCAGCTTGGCGATAAGGTCATCCTTCATCACCTTGAGCCAGTTGAGTCTTATAGTGGTCGGCGGAGTAACATTTCCTGCCGCAAGCAGTTCTTCCAGAAACTCTACTTCATATGTTTCAAGCCACAGTTCTATTATCCATGGAGCGTATGAATACTTGACTGACAAATATCTGACTTCGTCTTCGTTTCTGTCAGGAAGTCTCAGCTGGATCTTCTTGTTGAGATATTCTCTGAGAACACCGTTTACAAGACCCGCCTTATATCTGCAGTATCTCTTGGCAAGCGATACGCTCTCATTAACTGCCGCATATTCAGGAACCGAGTTCATATATCCAAGCTGATATATTCCCATTCTCAGTATTGTCAGTTCCTGGTATTTAAGACTCTTTATTCCGTCTTTTACTAAAAGATCGATATAGTAATCCAGTGTAAGCTTGTTTTCGAGAACTCCGTATACGATTTCTCTTACGAAGCCCTGTGAGCTTGGTCTTGTTACTGCAATCTGATGATTGAGTGCCAGATTTGAATAAGCTTTCTTAGATTCCACATCGAGCAGTGCCAGATATGCTGTTTTTCTGTTGATATCCATTAGTCTCTCCCCCTAATCATTAGGATTCGGATCAGATTGGCTACAGCGGTTGCCAGTGCCGCCACATATGTCATTGCCGCTGCAGAAAGCACCTTCTTGGCACCCTTTGATTCAGCAGCATCTATAATATCGAGATCTATAAGCTGTCTTACAGCTCTTTTGCTGGCATTAAGTTCGACCGGTAGCGTAACTGTGTGAAACAGTACCACGCCGCAGAAGAAAAGTATCCCGAGATTAAATATCAGATTCCCTGTAGTGTAATTGCCCTGCCATATAATAAACAGTCCTATGAGCAGCAGCGGCCATGAGGCTGCCGATACGATATTGACTGCCGGCGCTATGGCATTTCTAAACTTCAAAAATCCATAGGCACTTCCGTCCTGAAGCGCATGTCCCGATTCATGGGCCGCTATGCTGACGGATGCTATAGATGTTCCGTTGTATACGTCATTTGATAATCTCATTATGTCGTTCTTAGGATCATAGTGATCTGACAGCGTTCCCGGTGTTATCTCGATAGGCACATGTCCCATCCCGTTGTTATCCAGGATCAGTCTTGCGGCCTGATAACCGGTCATGCCCTTTCTTGAAGGCACACGGCTGTATTTGTTGTATGCGCTCTTAACTTTACTCTGCGCATACATGGCGAAAATAATCGCCGGAATAAGCACTATGATCGTCGGATCGAAATATCCAAAATACATAAAATCACCCCAACTATAATTTTATCCTAAAACCGTACCAATTTCAATGGAATTGCCCTTTAAATATTCTTTTATTTCAACACGTCTCTTGCCCGGCATCTGTATCTCGGTCACTCTTAAAACGCCGCCGTTACAAGCTATGTCAAGGCCATTAACATCAGCAGCCAAAACAGTGCCTGCCGATGCCCCCTTCAGCACCTCTTCATCATACTCACCGCTTTTGAGCGTAGCCCCTGCGTGCAGCTTCACCATCTTGTCTCCATAATAGAAATAAGTGCCCGGCCACGGGTCAAACGCTCTTATGACGCGCTCGATTTCTTCAGGCGTTTTGCTGAAGTCCACATGGCCCTCTTTCTTGGAAAGCATAGGCGCATATGTGGAAAGTGCATCGTCCTGCTTCTCACCTGTTATCTCTTCAAGTTTCGGAAGTGTTTCAACCAGAAGTTCAGCTCCCATAACAGCAAGCTCATCATGAAGCTGCTGTCCTGTCTTCATTCCTATCGGCGTAGACCTCTTGGCGAGCATGTCTCCAGTATCGAGACCTTCTTCCATGTACATGATAGTTATTCCCGTCTCTTCATCTCCCGCTATGATGGATCTCTGAATAGGAGCTGCCCCTCTGAATCTCGGGAGCAATGAACCGTGCACGTTGATGCAGCCGAGTCTCGGTATGTCCAGCACTTCCTTAGGAAGTATCTGACCATAAGCCGCAACAGCTATCACATCGGGCTGCGCAGCTCTTAAAGTTTCGATAAACTCTTCATCGCCTCTGACTTTTAAAGGCTGCAGCACCGGTATATCCAGCTCTATCGCTTTCTCCTTAACAGGAGAGAATTTTACTTTCTTACCTCTGTCTCTCACAGCGTCCGGCTGAGTGACTACATAAACCACTTCGTGGCCTGCTTTATGGATCTCTTCCAAGGACGGAACTGCGAAATCAGGCGTTCCCATATAAATTATTCTCATTACTCTTCCTCGTACTGTTCTGACAGATCATACATTTCCTTAGCTCTGTCCTTATAAAGAATCCCGTCCAGATGATCGTACTCATGGCACATTACTCTGGCTTCAAAATCTTCGAATGTGAATTCCTGCGGCTCTCCGTTTCTGTCCAGACCCTTGATGGTAATCTTTTGCGGTCTGTCAACAAGTCCTGCGAAACCCGGTACTGACAGACAGCCTTCCTCACCTTCAACGCTGCCTTCTCTCATTGTGATTTCCGGATTTATGAAGTAATAGATAGTGCCACCCGGTTCAGGCTCCGCAACGAACATTCTTCTCATGATGCCCACCTGCGGTGCAGCAAGACCAACACCCATTGCCTCATGCATAGTTTCTACCATATCATCGAGAGTCTGACGGATGCGATCGTTGACATCCGTAATTTCTCTGCATTTTTTTCTGAGTATTTCGTCTCCCTCTACTACGATGTTTCTAAGTGCCATTTTTTCCTCCTAGCTGAAGCTGTACGGGTTGATATCCACAACTGCCGTATAGTCCTTCTTTTTCTTCCTTTTTTCCTCTTCCTTGATCGTTGCCAACAAATTCGTATACTGACGTCTCTTGCCCTTCGGGCACTTTATCAGCAGCGAATATCTGTAGCTGTCGTTGATCTTACTCATGTATGCTTCCTGCGGTTTGAAAAGATTCGCCTTTTCTTCATCCTCAAGAAGTTTTTCTATCTTGTCATGCCAATCGCCGGCAGCACGTTCCGCTGCTTCTTTGATCTCCGACATGAATATTATCTGAATCAGATCACTGTACGGCGGATAGCTCATATACTGCCTGAGCAGCCGTTCTTCTCCGTAAAAACCCTCGTAGTCCTGATCTGCCGCATATTTAACGGCATAATGTTCGGGGCTGTACGTCTGAATGATGACCTTGCCTGTTTCATCGCCTCTGCCGGATCTTCCCGCAGCCTGAGTTATCAGCTGAAAAGCTCTCTCCGGCGATCTGAAATCCGGTATGTTCAAGGACACATCAGCCGATATTATCCCTACAAGGCCGACATTTCTGAAGTCGAGCCCTTTGGCAATAAGCTGAGTTCCTATCAGTATATGTGTTTTGCCCTTTTGGAAAGACTTGAGCTTTCGCTGAAGTTCTCCTTTTTTCTTTACGGAATCCAGGTCGAGCCTCTCCGCAGTATATCCTTCAAAAAGCTCAGCGATGGTTTCTTCAACCTTCTCTGTCCCGCTTCCGAAATATCTTATGTATCTGCTGCCGCATTCAGGGCAGCCTGTCGGTGCATCCTGCTCATATCCGCAGTAATGACACGTTGCCTTATGTCCCTTCTTGTGATATGTGAGGGAAAGCCCGCAATGCGGACACTTGGCTACGTATCCACATTCACGACATGAAACGAATGTCGAATAGCCTCGCCTGTTTAGAAAGAGCATCACTTGTCTTCCCGCTTCAAGTTGCCTCTTCATCTCCGAATACAGCTCTCTGCTTATTATCGACTTATTGCCATCCTTCAATTCCTGTCTCATGTCCACGATCGAGACGTTCGGCAAAGGCACTTCATTATATCGTTTCGTAAGCTTTATCAGCTTGTATATGCCTTCCTCCGCCCTGCTGTAGCTTACTACAGACGGAGTAGCGCTTCCCATTACGAGAACGCCGCTGTTGTCCTTATCCTGAAGTCGTTTTAACGCCACTTCTATCGTATCGTATTTAGGCGTATAGTCCGACTTATATGTAGATTCATGTTCTTCGTCAACAACTATCATGCCGATATTTTCCAGCGGTGCGAATACTGCAGATCTGGCGCCGATTACTATTTTGACGCGGCCTTCTCTGATTTTCTTCCACTGATCGTATCTTTCTCCAAGAGAAAGTCTGCTGTGAAGCACTGCCATTCCTTCGCCGCCGAATCTTCCGACAAACCTGTCTATGATTTGTCCCGTCAACGAAATTTCAGGCACGAGGATTATCACATTTTTCCCTTGTTCAATGCATTTTTCTGCCGCTCTGATATAGACCTCGGTCTTACCGCTTCCCGTGATCCCATGGATAAGGAATCTGTCATGCTCGCCTTTTTCTATGGAGCCTGCAATCTGCGAAAGCGCGCTTTGCTGTTCTTCCGTAAGCGTCTCGACAGAAGACGCTTCGCCCTTTGCATCTACCAGATCATCTTTCTTCTCTCTGCGTTTTGCCTTTTGACCTACAGGAGTGAAAAGGCCCAGAGCGTCGATATATCTGCAAAGGTATCTCTGCTTAAGCCAGGCAGCAGTTCGTATCATTTCGGCAGAAAGGGAAATTTCTTCGTCTACCTTTTCAACATATTTGAGGCGTTTTGCCAGTTCTGCATCCGGCTCTTCCTCAAGCGATACCACATAACCCTCCTTGAGGCGATTTCCTCTCGCAAAGGGCACATAGACCTTGCTGCCTACGGCAACGGATTCGTCCGCACATCCGTAGGTAAAAAGATTGTCTGTGCTATCGCTTTTATTGTCTATAACAACGTTTACGTATTTCATCTTGAATATTCACAACCACAGTAATTCTGTCGGTATAACTCATATTTTTTTGACAGCTCTATCGATCTCTTGAATCCGTCTTTTTTCTTGAAATCTCTGTCAAGGAAAGAAAGTCCGTACTTGAGTGCGATGGACCTGCCTATCTCGGAAATCAGCTTGTAATTCTTGTGAGGGCTGACAGTAAGAGTCGTCCCGAAATAATCATATCCTTCAAGGCGTGCGATTTCCGCAGTCTTCTCCAGGCGCTGTGTGAAGCAGACGGTGCATCTTGCTCCGCCCTCAGGTTCTTCTTCAAGGCCTGTGACTGCTTTGAAAAATTCCGATGGTCTGTAATCGCCTTCCTTGAATCTGAGCTTGGCTTCACCCATCTTTTCTTCGTTGAACTTGTCAATAAAAGAAAGCTGGGCTTCTTTTCTTTTGCGATACTCTTCTTCGTCGGTAATGCATGGATTGTAGAAGAAAACGGTAACGTCAAATTCATCTACGAGCCTCTCTGTTACAGCAGTGCTACAAGGTCCGCAACAGCTGTGAAGAAGCAGCGAAGGCTTCCTTACCATCTCCTGAAATCCGCCATCAGACATGAAATTATTTTCTTTTTCACATGAATGCTTGCTGTTAGTAATCATAATAGAGTATTATACCATATATAGCCCATAAAATATACTGAAAAATGGAGGATATCTCAGATGTCAGGCGATGCAAAACCCCTTATTTTTGACACTTCCGACGGTCAAGAACTAAGGATCAATACAATAAATACATATCTTAAAAAACACTTCGGAGCTAAGGTTGTTAAGCTGTCCATCGATGGTGGTTTCACTTGCCCCAACAGAGACGGTTCTAAGGGTATAGGCGGCTGCCTTTTCTGTTCGGCAAGCGGTTCAGGCGACATGGCGGCAGGTACGGGGAATATTGCGGCCGATCTGGATTCTCAGATATCGCTGCTGTCAGACAAATGGCCGGATGCTAAATATCTGGCATATTTTCAAAGCCACACTAACACGTATGCCCCTACAGAAGAGCTTCGCAGAAAATATTACGAAGCCCTGTCGCATCCTGCTGTGGCAGGCATAGCCATTGCCACCAGGCCTGACTGTATTAACGAAGATGTACTGGAGCTTTTGGATGAGCTCAACAAAAAGACTTTTCTATGGGTAGAGCTGGGGCTTCAGACTATACATCAGGATACTATGGACGCTATGAATCTCTGCTATACACTCGATGAATATGACAAGGCCGTCGAGCTTCTTCTGTCGAGAAACATCAAGGTCGTTACTCACCTTATTCTCGGTCTCCCGGGGGAAAGCCACGAGATGATGCTCGACTCGGTAAGGCATGTGTGCAAGAAAAAAATCTTCGGCATGAAGCTGCATATGTTCAATCTTGTAAAGGGTTCTCAAATGGAAAAAACTCACCCGGATTACGTTTCATTCGAAAGCATCGAAGAGTATGTAAACCTTGTAATTTCAGCGCTTGAGCTTATTCCTCCGGATGTTACCATGCACAGGATTTCAGGCGATGCGCCGCGGTCAACTTTAATCGCACCTGAGTGGAGTTACATGAAGAGAAGCATCCTAAATGCCATCCATAAGGAAATGCGCGATAGGAATACATGGCAGGGAAAACACAAAAAATAAAACAGAGCCTCGCATCAGTTTTTATCTAATGCGAAGGCTCTTTTTTCATAAATTCTATTCTCTCGGGCCGAGTCTTCCTTCATTGTAATGTTTGCGGCAAAGAGATACGTACATGTCGTCTCCGCCAACCATGATCTGTTCTCCGCTCTTAACAGGCTTGCCGTCAACTACTCTGGCAACCATGGTAGCCTTCCTGCCACACCAGCAGATTGTCTTTATTTCTTCGATCTTATCTGCGTATACCAGCATGTAATACGATCCTTCAAAAAGTTCGTTCCTGAAGTCGTTCTTAAGTCCGTATGCCAATACCGGTATATCGAAACTGTCTACGATTTCTATCAATTCCTCTACGTGATGTTTTTTAAGGAACTGACACTCGTCTACAACTACGCAGTCAATCTGCTCGCGGTTGTTTTCGCGCATGAAAATTTCAAGTATATTCGTATCATCGTTTACGATGGTAGCTTCCCTCTTAAGTCCGACTCTGGATGTGATCATTCCTTCGCCGAATCTGTCATCTATTCCGGGTACGAGGGCGAGCACTCGCTTACCTCTTTCCTCATAATTATATGCCACCTTTATCACTTCGATAGACTTACCGGCGTTCATAGTACTGTATCTGTAGTATAACTGTGCCATAAATAACCTCCGTTAATAAAAAAATAAACCCTCGGACAATGTCAGCAAGGGAATATCTTAAAAAATAAGTGGTGCCCAGACTCGGAATCGAACCAAGGACACGGGGATTTTCAGTCCCCTGCTCTACC
>JAUMXT010000209.1 GCA_030529015.1 Bacillota bacterium
GGGCCACTTCCTTCTGACGGCCACGGCTCTCCAACGCAATGGCGGAATACACACTTGCCACGATGCAGAGGATGGAGACGATGACGAGAATCAGGCAGAGCTGGCGCATCATATCAATCATGCGCACGCCTTTGAACCACTCTTCATAGAGGTCTTGAATGGGCGGCTCGTCCATATTGCCGGGTTGCGCCTTGCGGAAGATTTCTGTGATGGCATCCTTTACCTTATTATATTTACCATCCTTGGGGAAGATGTAGTAGAAGGTTTCGGAACCAAAGTCGCTACGTTCGCGACCTTCCGCAAAGTCTTTCCAATCGACTTCCTCGTCCAGCATCCAATATGAAGGAGTGGCAGGGAATTTACTACGGTATCCTTTCAGACAAGGAGCATAGCCGATGAGCGTGTATGAGCGCTGCTGGTACAGAGGACGTGTTACGGCATCGCGGCTCACATCCAGGTTCCACTTCCGGCGCAGACGCTCTGCCTGCTCGGTGCGCGCATATATGGCGGTGTAATCCTTGTGGACGGCAGTGTCGCTGGGCAGGTTGGGAGTAACTTCTATCTGAAGCTGGTCAATAAGGTTCTCTCCGCTGGCCAGGTAACTGTAGCCATAACTAATGACAATATCTTCTGTAAGCATAAAATTGCAATAGTTGCGCACCAGGGTTTCATCGCGATTGGTACCATCGGTCTGACAAGTGTTAAAGATGCAGAATGCCACATCCTCCACGTCGGGATTGAGAGAAAGTTCCTGTACAAAATCAGGAGTAATGAGGACTAAGCTTAGAGGTGCCTTGATCACATCCTTATAGATAGATGGATTGTCCTTGATGCCTCCGTTCTCATCCTTTTCAATAATGCTGAAAACCTGGAAGGCAGCAAGCACGGCATAGGTCAGTATCATGCTCACTACAAACTGTGTGCCCAGCATAAAGCTCTGCCCCTTGGTGTTTACGCTCTGGCTACGCCCCACACGTAGGCCCACTGGGGCATGCAACTGACGATGAACACTGACGTATGCCATAAGCATGGCAAGGACGAAGGTGATGACAGCCAACCACAACTCAATGCGCATGATTAGGGCTACATCGAACAGCATGTCTTTGTTTAGGTTGCGGACAATGGGGATGGCATATTCTGCCAGAAACGAAGTCAGTGTCACCGCACCCAAGGCAGTGAGAGCAAAGACGATAAGCACCTCTATGCCCAGGAGCATGAACAGGTGGCGGGGCTTGGCACCCATGGTGCGGCGCAATGCCATCTCGCGAGCACGGAGCGAGAATATCTGCAATTCCATCTTCATGAATCCCATCAAACCGATGGTGAGCACACTGCCACCAAGTATCAGCACAACCAGAATCATACCAATGTTAACAATTCTTTGATTCAAACTTATGGACAAATCCGGCATTGTAATAGTGTATTCGGGAAAGGCTGCTTGCAACTGCTTGAGCAATTCATCCTTGGTACACCCTTCTGCTATTTCAATACTGAAGGTTCCAACCGGCTGAGCCCATTCACCTTCCGTGATATTCTTTTTAATATAGTAAATGGCTTTGTTCTCAAAGTTCTTTACACGCTCCGAAACATTGACCACATCGCGTATGGTATGTTGGCTTCCATCGATTTCATCCAGGAGAGTGAAACCACGAGGGTCTGTGCCCTTACCAAAGAGTTTTTCGCTCAGGACGTCGCTGATAAGAACATCGCCCTCCTGCAATTCGGGGAAACGCTTACCCGTGATGGCAGAGCGAAACCAAAGGTAATGCAAATAATTGGGATACATTTGCACCAGCATTAAGTTGGACTCCGA
>JAUMXT010000210.1 GCA_030529015.1 Bacillota bacterium
GAGGTAATCCCTTTAGTTTTGCCTTAATCCTACGGTGGTTGTAGTAATCAAGATACTCAACCAGTTCGCTGCAAAAATGCTCCATGGATTCAAAATCCTGTAAATAAAGCAGTTCGCTTTTAAGAAGACCAAAGAAGTTCTCCATAACGGCATTATCAAGACAGTTTCCCTTCCGGCTCATGCTCTGACGAATACCATTGTCTTTGAGTAATTTCTGATATTGCTTGTGCTGATACTGCCACCCCTGATCGGAGTGAAGAATGGGTGCTGCCCCCGGGGGCAGCGCAGGCACAGCTTGGGAAATCATATCGGTCACCATAGAAAGATTAGGTCTGTCAGATAGCGTATAACTTATGATATCGCTTGAGTGCAGATCCAGAATCACAGAGAGATACCGTTTCTCCCCAAAGAGAGAAAATTCTGTGACGTCAGTTACCCATTTCTGGTTTGGAGCTTTCGTTTCAAAGTCGCGCTCCAGCAAATTAGGCGCGATTTTTCCGACTTCGCCTTTGTAGGACCGATATTTTTTCATGCGTACCTTACAGACCAGATTCAGCTTCTTCATGAGTCGCTGTACGGTTTTATGATTGATGCAGTATCCTCGATTGTGCAGTTCCATGGTAATCCGACGGTAGCCATACCTTCCACGATTTTCATGGAAAATATTCGCGATCTGCTCTTCAACTTCCGCGTATTTATTCTCTGACTTCATACGCTTCACATGATAGTAGTAGGTTGCACGCGGCAACTGTGCTGCCAGCAACAATAGTTCCAGCTTGTATTCATGCCTCAGTTCCCAAATCACTTGCGCCTTCTGCTTTGGCGTTCCTCTTCGAGAACCAAGGCCTTCAATTTTTTTAGGTATGCATTCTCCGCTCTGAGCCGCTGCACCTCTGCCAGCAGATCTTCCTCAACCTTCTTAGGCATCTGGGTTGGTCTGCCTTTGCTGCTGCGTCCTCGTCGTTCTTCGTACAGTCCTTCCGCCCCTTCTGTCAGATAGATTCGCTCCCAGTTCGGAACACAACTATGACTTGTGATTTCAAACTGCCGTTCTACTTCTTTGTGGCTCAGCTTCTCTCGGTGCATCGTTTCGATCACCATTTGCTTGAATTCACCCGTATATCTCTTGTTCGGCTTTCCCTTGGGCATAAAAATCACTCCCCACTTGTTATTCAGTATACCATACTGTCTAACAAATGGGGAGCTGTTCATAAAATCACGTTTGCCTGTTTTTGTTATAATGCCTGATCATCATCCGATGGGATATATTCAGCGATATCTTCAAGTTTACAATGTAGTATGCGACAAAGGTCGTTGAGAGTGGTTGTATTCAATGGTTTGTTTTTGCGAAGTTTATCGATGGTTGAGCTGGAGATGTTGTGGTTATTGATGAGGGTATAGGTTGATTGGCTCGAACGCTTTAACGTTGCCCAGAATCTATCGTAGATAATCACGTTCTCACCTTCCACAGCAAAGATGGTATAATTCTATGCTATGGTCTGCATCTTGACTATAGTCGTTATAAAGACTATAATAGACATAGGAAGACAAGTGAGTTTTCGTTGGTAATGGCACGCTTCACATACTGAAAGGAGTTACAAGAATGAATAATGCAGAGTTTATGGAGATTTTAAAGGAGCTAGGAGCTTATCTGAAGGAAGAGAAGCAATTTGAAGTAGTTCAAGAGCGAAAGAAAGAATTTGAGGAGGCACTGTTAACAGCACAAACGCTCTTTCCAGATGCCAGCATAGAAGTACATGATGATCCTTTGGAGATGGGCGCATTGATCTTATCTGTCGAG
>JAUMXT010000211.1 GCA_030529015.1 Bacillota bacterium
AGAACAATGGTGATGTACAGGTGACATTTGAGTCGTGAATGATAAAAAGACTTCCCGTCCCTGACTTGACAGAGACGGGAGGATAGCGTACAATGTAGGCAGGTAGAGAGCCTTTTGACTGCGGCTCTATCGCAACCTTTATACAGGTTACATCGGTAAAGACCACCGTGCAGGGGCCAACTGCACGGTGGTTTTCTGTACGCCTTCAGGCAGTTGAGCGAAGCGAAACAGAAACCCACCCGCTATGCGGGTGGAGACAAAGAGTTATACAAATAAAATCGCCTATCCATTACAATAGAGGTGTCCAGCCACTAAAGTAAGAAAGGATAGGCGATTTTATGGCAAACAAGAATTACGAACTGGCGCATACGAAGTGGATGTGCAAGTATCATATCGTGTTCACTCCTAAGTATAGACGAAAAGTGATCTATAATCAATTGAAAGTTGACATTCGAGAGATACTGAGAGACCTGTGTAAGTATAAAGGGGTAGAAATATTGGAAGGGCACTTAATGCCGGATCACATCCATATGCTAGTAACAATCCCGCCGAAGTATTCTGTATCAAGTTTCATGGGGTATTTGAAAGGAAAATCGGCCCTAATGATATTTGACAGGCATGCAAATCTGAAATACAAATTTGGGAATCGTCATTTCTGGTCGGAAGGATACTATGTGAGTACAGTTGGATTAAATGAAGCAACCATAAGAAAATACATCCAAGAGCAGGAGAGAGACGATATAATGCAAGATAAACTTAGTGTGAAGGAGTATGAAGACCCATTTAGCGATGCGGCGGCAAAGAGTAAGAAAAACAATGCAGCCAAGAAGTAAGTTGAAGCCCTTTTAAGGGCGGCTAAAGAGACAAACGCAAAGTGGCTGGAGCAAAGCGAAAGCCAGCGCCTTTAGGCGCTGGCCTAGCATTAGGGGGTTACACCCCCTGAGCGAGCCACCCGTTTTACGGGTGGGAGCGACTATGAAGAAAACCACTCGCTGGGCGAGTGGTTCAAAAAAAGCCTATTGGCGATCCTGTAGATGGAAAAACTCCTTTTGTTGTATAATCAAAATGCGGTCTGGCAACTGCAAAAAGAAACAACAAAAGGAGGACATTCGAATGAATGACATGAACAGTTTAGCACACAGCAGTTGGAATTGTAAATATCATATTGTGTTTGCGCCGAAGTACAGAAGAAAGGTATTCTTTGGAGAAAAGAGAGCGGAGATTGGAAAGATTCTGAGGATGCTGTGTGAATGGAAGAAAGTAGAGATTGTAGAAGCGGAAGTATGTAAAGACCATGTACATATGCTTGTAAAGATACCGCCGAAGATTGCAGTGTCAAGCTTTATGGGATACCTGAAAGGAAAAAGCAGCTTAATGATCTACGAGAAGTATCCAGAGCTAAAGTATAAATACCGCAATAGAGAATTCTGGTGCAGAGGATACTATGTAGACACGGTAGGAAAGAACGCCAAGAAAATCGAAGAATATATCAAACATCAGTTGGACGAAGATCAAGCTGGAGAACAACTGACGATGGGAAACATCTGAATAAGCTAAGCCCGTTTACGGGCAGCAAGTGACAAGCTTATGCAGATGCCAGATCGTACCAACGTGACGTGACACGTGGCCAGTAACATAGGGCTATGCCCGTCGAAGAAAAACCCCCGGCTTCGCCGGGGGATCATTATTTGATCCTGACAGACTATGTGCGATGAAACGTGATCACGACAGAGAAGTGTGCTGCTGGCTCATCATGAATGAAAACCCGACAACGAAATTCAAAGCTTCGTATACAGCC
>JAUMXT010000011.1 GCA_030529015.1 Bacillota bacterium
CGTACCTCAGCTGGACTGCGGCGGCGTTGCTGGAAGGTGGTCATCGAACAGACCTTAGGACGATTTCTTCGGCCATTGCAGGAGACCCGGAAAGCAGGCACGGGATCATTCTTACCAAATCTATACCTGCCAAGAAATTCGGAATAAGTACAGGAGAATCGCTGTTTGAGGCACGGCAGAAATGTCCCGAGCTTATTGTATATCCACCTGATTACGATCTATATCTTGATTGCAGTGATGCTATGTACAGCATACTGTCCGAATACACTCCGCTCATTCAGCGTTACAGCGTGGATGAGAATTTCTGTGACATGAGTGCATGCCTCGATGCGGTAAAAGATCCGATAAAGGCGGCGCATGAGATAAAGGAACGCATCAAGAGAGAGCTGGGATTTACGGTCAATATCGGTATCGGAGAAAATAAGCTTTGCGCCAAGATGGCGGGAGAATTGAAGAAACCTGATATGGTCCATACCTTGTGGCCCGATGAAATCCCGGACAAGCTCTGGCCGCAGCCGGTGCGAGAGCTGTTTATGGTAGGCAGGGCCACCGAGAAAAAACTGAAGAAATTCGGAATAAATACCATAGGGGATCTTGCAAAGGCGCAGCCGGAGTTTCTTAAAAGCATTCTGCACAGTCACGGCCTTCTCGTACATGAATATGCCAATGGGATAGATTTATCGTCCGTAACGGTAAACAGCGAGATAATACAGAAAGGTCTGGGAAACGGCTTGACGTATGCATACGACCTTCGGACGAAAGAAGAGATAGCCAAGGAACTTCTGGCGCTTTGCGAAAGAGTGGGAGGAAGGCTCAGAAGGATGGGGCGTATGGCAGGACTTGTTACCGTGCATTTAAGAAGCAGTGACCTTAGAGGATACAGCCATCAGCTGCGGCTGCCGGGATATATCGATTCGACGGATGAAATTTACGAGACGGCGAGGATGCTGGCCCATGAGATGTGGCGAGGAGAGCCTGTGAGGGCCATGAGCGTCGCTCTCAGCGACTTTTGCGACAAAAACGAAGTGCAACTTTGCATGTTCGATAAAATCGGCAGAGAGCGAAATGAGAGGCTCGACAGTGCAGTTGATAAGATAAGGCGGACCTTTGGAGAACGAAGCATATTCAGGGGGACGTTTGCCAATTCGGATATTTCGCCGGTGCAGGGCGGAGTCAATGACGGCAATTACTTGATGATGGGAGGATATAAGACGTGAATTGGGGGTTTTATATATGAGGATAGTAGCCAAGCCGATCAAGACGCTGGCAGTTTTTAAATACGACGACGGGACACCTGTGCCTTATAAATTCAAAGTGAAGGGAGTGGGTGTCGATCCGGATGAAGAGATCACCGTTACTGTGGGAAATGTTTTGAGGTGTGACAGATCGAGGATAGCAGGCAAGGAGAGCATCGTTTATTATTGCCAGAGCTTTTTCGGAGATATGGAGAAGAGATATGAGCTTAAATACATAATTCCGGAGTGCAGATGGGTGCTTTATAAGATATAAAAAGGATAGACGAAAGACTCAATATAATGTATAATATATGCCATTAATACACAAAGAAGGGACATCGCGAAAATGCCGATTACAGACTTACTTGAACGAAATCATAAATTATACGGAGAAGAAGTCGCACTGGTTGAACTCAACCCGCTTATCAAGGACGCCAGAAGAAAGACATGGAAGGAATATGACCTGGTACAGCAGACATCTGCGACACCATACAGAAGAGAAATCACATGGAGCGTATTTGACGAAAAAGCTAACAGAGTTGCCAACATGCTGCTTTCAAGAGGCGTTAAAAAAGGCGACAGAGTTGCCATATTGATGTTCAACTGTCTCGAATGGTTACCGATATATTTCGGTATATTGAAGGCAGGCGCTATCGCAGTGCCTTTTAACTTCAGATTTGATGCAAATGAAATCAAATACTGTGCGGATCTGGCAGAAATACAGGTTCTCATATTCGGACCTGAATTCATCGGCCGAATCGAATCTATAGAAGAAGAACTCAGCAGGGGAAGACTGCTCATATACGTAGGAGACGGATGTCCGACATTCGCAGAAAGCTACAGAGAACTGGTGGCAGACTGTTCAAGTGCGGCGCCGCTGGTAAGACTTGATGAAGAAGACAATGCAGCCATTTATTTTTCATCAGGCACTACAGGATTCCCGAAGGCTATTTTACATAACCACGAGAGCTTGTTGCAGGCAGCTCAGATGGAGCAGAAGCATCACGAAACTACAAGAGATGACGTGTTCCTTTGCATACCTCCGCTTTACCATACAGGAGCTAAATTCCACTGGATGGGAAGCCTTTGTGCAGGTAGCAGAGCCGTTCTTTTGACAGGAACCACACCTGAGATCATTCTTGAGGCTGTTTCCAATGAGAAGGCAACCATAATGTTCCTTCTGGTGCCGTGGGCACAGGCAGTGCTGGATGCTCTTGACAGAGGTGAAATGAATATTGAGGATTACGATACGGATCAGTGGAGACTTATGCACATCGGTGCGCAGCCTGTTCCGTCATCGCTGATAAATCATTGGCACGACTATTTCCCTAATCAGAAATACGATACTAACTACGGGCTTTCGGAATCTGCAGGACCGGGATGTGTACACCTGGGTCTCGAGAACGTTCACAAGGTAGGAGCTATCGGTATTCCGGGATACAGATGGAAGTGTAAGATCGTAGACGAAAACGATAACGAAGTGGAACAAGGCGGAGTGGGCGAGCTTTGCGTTAAGGGACCGGGACTCATGACATGTTATTACAACGATCCTGAAGCGACTGCCGCAACTCTTAAGGGCGGCTGGCTCTATACGGGAGATATGGCGATGCAGGACGAGGACGGATTCTTCTTCCTGGTAGACCGTAAGAAGGATGTTATCATCTCAGGCGGTGAAAACATTTATCCTGTTCAGATCGAGAATTTCCTGGCAGCTCATCCAAAGGTGCGCGATGTGGCTGTTATAGGGCTTCCTGATAAGCGCCTCGGTGAAATCACAGGTGCGATAATTGCCATAAAAGAAGGCATGGAATGTACAGAAGAAGAAATCAACGAATTTTGCAAGGAATTGCCTAGATACAAGAGACCTAGACAGATCATATTCGCAGACGTGCCTAGAAACGCTACAGGCAAGATCGAAAAGCCTGCACTGCGTAAGAAATACGGAGCTGAAAGACTCGTAGAACAGCAGAATCTCAGCTAAAACAGTTTTGAAAAACATTAGAATAAGCGCCTCCATATAGGCATATATGGAGGCCTATTTCATGTTTAGTTCACAAAAGTATGTTTAAATAAACCGTCGTATTATTGAATAATTGATACAACATAAAAGGAAATAAAGCATGAAAAAAAACACAACATGGATGAAATTCAGACATCGGGTGGTAACTGTCATTGCCAGAGCCATCCTGCGTCCATATATGAAATTGACATACAACGTAGATGCAGAGCTTTTTAAAGAACAAGGCGACAGACAGTATCTGATCCTCATGAATCATCAGACAGGATTCGACCAGTTCTTCGTAGGAGTATCTTTCAGAGGTCCTGTTTACTACATAGCGACAGAAGATATATTCTCGCTTGGATGGTTATCATCGCTATTAAGATGGGCTGTGGCTCCGATTCCTATCAAGAAGCAGACCATGGATATCCAGGCAGTCAAGAATTGCCTTAAGGTTGCCAAGGAAGGCGGAACGATAGCGCTGGCACCTGAAGGTAATCGTACATATAGTGGTAAGACAGAATATATCAAGCCGGGCATCATAAGCCTTATCAAGAAGCTGAAGCTTCCGATCGCCATTTACAGAATAGAAGGCGGTTACGGTGTTATGCCGAGATGGAGCGATGTGGTTCGTAAGGGTAAAATGAGAGCCTATGTAAGCAGAGTCATAGAGCCGGAAGAAGCTAAGGCTATGAGCAACGATGAGCTTTATGAAGTTATTTGCAATGAGCTTTATGTTAACGAAGCTGTCGCAGATGCGAAGTTTCACCACAAGAATCTTGCCGAATACCTGGAAAGAGCAATTTACATTTGTCCTGAATGCGGCTTCAGTACGTTCGAAAGTCACGGGGATATCGTCACATGTAAGAATTGCGGGCTGAAGGTAAGATATACGCCTACCAAGGAACTTGAAGGCATCGGATGTGAATTCCCGTATAAATTCGTTGACGGATGGTATTCATATCAGTGCGATACTATAAACAGCATGGACATAGACGATCTTAAAGACAAGGTGGACTATACGGAAACTGCAGGTCTTTGGGAAGTAATAGTTTATAAAAATAAATATAAAATCAGTGATAATCTCAAGGTTACACTTAAAGGAGACCAGATTACTGCAGGTGAATATGTCTTCCCGTTTGAGGAGACAGATGCAGTAACGATATTGGGAAAGAACAAGCTGAACATTTACCATGGCGGTAAGGTTTACCAGCTGAAGGGGGACGAGCGTTTCAACGCGCTCAAGTACGTTAACGTCTTCAACAGATACAAAAACATCAGAGAGGGAAACAGCGATGTCAAATTTTTGGGACTATAGTAACTGGGGAACGATCAATATCGTAGCGGTTCTTCTATTAAGCCTTATCGTAGCAACAGTATTAAAGAATCTTGTGCCTATACTTCACAAATCATTAATACCAACATCAGTACTGGGTGGTTTTATACTTCTCATAATTGCAGGGATTTATAAAACACTTACAGGAAACTTTTTCTTTGATACGGCATTTTTCGCAGGACAAGGTATGGCGGCACTCGAAACCATAACTTATCATGCATTGGCTCTCGGATTTACTGCATCTGCATTAAAATCCACCAATACCAAGATGACGAAACGTCGTACTATGGAAATCTTCGATTCCGGTGTTACAACAGTAGCAGTATATCTTGTACAGGCAATTTTAGGCATGGGAATCACTATAATTGCAGCGATGTTCATATTTGATTTCTTCCCTGCTGCAGGTATACTCGTACCGTTCGGATTCGGACAAGGATCGGGACAGGCTATGAACTTCGGCGGCATTTTCGAAGCGGATTTCGGTTTCGTAGGAGGTAAGAGCTTCGGCCTTACTATAGCAGCCCTCGGATTCTTATCGGCAAGTATCGGTGGTGTAATTCACCTTAATATACTTAAAAAGCGCGGCAAACTCGTTGCCAATACAGCAGTTCTGGAAGACAGGATCCTTCCTGATGAAATTGAAGAAGAAAATGAAATTCCAATGCAGGGCAGCATGGATAAGATGACTGTACAGGTTGGATTTATCTGCGGTACATATCTGCTGGCTTATGCGATGATGTTCGCACTGGGAATTGCGGTACCGGGATTCAAGGCAACTATTTACGGCTTCAACTTTATCCTTGGCGTATTGGCTGCAGTAATGGTCAAGGCAGTACTTAAATTCCTCAACAAGAAGAGCATCGTCAAGAGAAGATATACCAACAACTTCCTGCTGACAAGATGCAGCAACTTCTTCTTTGACATCATGATCGTTGCAGGTATCGCAGCTATCAGACTGAGCGTTCTTGAAAAATACTGGGGAATCATGCTGGTTCTCGGTGTTGTGGCAGCATTCTCTACATACTTCTATGTAAGAATGGTATCAAAGAAACTCTTCCCAAGATATGTTGAAGAACAGTTCCTGGCAATGTACGGTATGCTTACAGGTACAGCAAGTACAGGTGTAATTCTGCTTAGAGAAATCGACCCTAACTTCGATACACCTGCCGCTGACAATCTGGTATATCAGACATTCCCTGCGATAGCATTCGGATTCCCTATGATGCTGCTTGCAACCTTCGCACCTAGAGAGCCGATAACATGTCTCATTATATTGATTGCATTCTTCGCAGTAATGAATATCATACTGTTCAGAAGACAGATCTTGAGAGTCAGAAGAAAGAAAAGAAGAGGCAAAGCACAATGAGTTTTGAAGAATATAAGATAAATGAGTTCACAGAAGTCCTTGCTTCCAAAGAAGCCGTTCCCGGTGGCGGGGGAGCATCAGCTCTCGTAGGATCCGTCGGCATGGCCCTTGGAAACATGGTGGGATCTCTCACTACAGGTAAGAAAAAATATGCAGATGTCGAAGAAGATATTCAGGCCCTTATGGCTGAAGGAGAATCCCTCCGCAAAGAGCTGCTTGCCTTGATGGATAAGGACGCTGAAGCTTTCGCACCTCTCGCTAAGGCTTACGGCATACCTAAAGACGATCCGTCAAGAGAAGAAGTGATGGAGAAGGCTCTGCTTGTAGCCTGCGAAGCACCTCTTGACATAATGAGAACAGTATGCAAAGCGCTGGACGTTATCGAAGGCTTTGCTGCAAAGGGTTCTGCGCTGGCTATTTCCGACGCAGGCGTCGGTGCAGTATGCTGCAAAGCAGCACTGCAGGGTGCATCACTCAACGTGTTCATCAATACTAAATCGATGAAAGACAGAGCCAAAGCAGAAGTACTGGAAGCAGAAGCTAACGAGATGCTGGATAAATACTGCAGACTTGCTGATGAGATATATGCAGTAGTGGTTGAACGTATCAAATAGTTTGCATTACAGGCAACAGTATAAGAAATAATCAAGGCAGATACTTGAAGTATTTGCCTTTTTCTGTTTTAATAATGTTTATAAATATTGAAATTTCAATGATGCAACTGCCGGTTGACAAACTTCCAAGTTTGGTTGGTGGTGTTTTTTTAGGCGAATTTGGTAAGATGAGCCAAAGAAAACGAAAGGGTGGTTATTATGAATATATCAAATAGAATCATAAAACTAAGAAAACAAAGAGGATGGTCACAAGAAGACTTGGCGGAAAAACTCGATGTGTCAAGACAGTCTGTTTCAAAGTGGGAGAGCGGTGCAAGCGTACCTGACCTTACAAGAGTACTTCAGATGTCAGAAATTTTTGGTGTGACTACAGATTATCTGCTTAAAGGAGACGGATATACTGTGCCGGAAAGTTTACTTGCTGAAGAACAGGTGCTTTCTGACGAACAGATAAAAAGCTTTGTTAGCGACACAGCACATTTTGGATATAAGATGGCTATCGGTGTTTCTCTTTGCATTTTATCTCCGACTCTTCTTATAGGCCTGGCCGGATTTGTTACAGAAGATGGCCAGGGCGGATTATCAGAAACTGCATTTGTTGTTATCGGTATGCTTGCTCTTATCATAATGGTGGCAGCAGCCGTTAAGATATTTATCGGAAACAGCATTTATATGAACAGATATAAATTTATTAAAGAAGGGGAATTCTCTCTCATCAAAGAACAGATAATCGATCTTGAGAATGAGTTTGCGAAATTCGAGCCGAGATTCGGTAAAGGTATCAGTTTAGGCGTAGGACTTTGCATATTCAGTGTAGTGCCTTTGATAATAGCTGCAGTAATGGAAATGAGTGATGTTACGGTTATCCTGATGGTACCTGTGCTTCTGATCATAGTTGCGATTGCTGTAAATAAGTTTGTGAAACTTGGACTTATCAGAGACGGTTACATGCAGCTTCTTAAACAGGAAGATTTTGAGCCGGCAAATAAAGCTAAAGCTGAAATGGAAGAAAGAATAGGGGGCATATATTGGCCTGCAGTAGTTGCCATATACCTTGCATGGAGTTTTATCGGTGATGCGTGGGCAAGATCGTGGCTCATATTTCCAATAGCAGGATTGATATTTGCAGCACTGGTGAATGCACTTAAGAACTAAATTAAAAAAAATTTAAAATACATGTTGACATAGTGGACAAAAGTGGTATAATCAAAGTGTACCAAAAAGGTAAACAATAAAATTTGATAAAATAATTCTAAAGGAAAACGAAAATAATAAGAAATATCAAGGAGGAATTTAACATGAAGTTTTATGTATGTGAACACTGTGGAAACAAAATAACTTTCGTAGAAAGCAAGGGCGTACCTGTAATGTGCTGTGGTCAGAAAATGACTGAACTGGTACCAAACACTGTAGATGCTGCTCAGGAAAAGCACGTACCTGTAGTTGAACAGGACGGTGACAAGGTAGTAGTAAAGGTTGGTTCAGTTGAGCATCCGATGCTGGAAGAACATTACATCCAGTGGGTAGCAGTAGAAACTGAAAAGGGCAGCCAGATCAAGTATCTGAAGGCAGGCGAAAAACCTGAAGCTGTATTCGACCTGGCAGGAGATAAGCTGGTAGCTGTATATGAATACTGCAACCTCCACGGACTCTGGAAAGCTTAATCGCTATGGCTGTTAGATTAAACGACGATAAAAACATCGTCAAAATGATAAAAGAAGGATTAGAGAAGAAAAACGGATACTGTCCTTGTCGATTGGAAATTAAAGATGAGAATAAGTGTATCTGTGAAGAATTCAAGGCTCAGATAGCAGACCCTGAATTCGAAGGGTATTGTCACTGCAGGTTATATTATAAGTCAAAAGACTGATATGCCTTGATTTTCAAAGCATATAGTGATAATATTATTTAAGTAAATACTAGTTTTAAGAATTTGCCTAATTTCATTAGGCAAATTTTTATGCTTTAGATAAATGACTATAACAGACGATTTTGAGGAAAACGATGAACAAGCCGGAAAAGAAACCAACACACAATAAAATGGGCGAGATGCCTGTGGGAAGACTCATATTACACATGTCGTGGCCTGCCATGTTATCGATGCTGATACAAGCATTTTATAACGTCGTAGACAGTTTTTTCGTGTCAAGATTAGGCGAAGAAGCGCTTGCGGCATTAACATATGTAAACCCTATACAATTTCTTATAATTTCATTTGGTGTCGGCACCGGAGTGGGTATAAACTCTCTTATCTCAAGAAGACTGGGAGCCGGCAGATTCGAAGAAGCCAACCTGGCAGCATGTCACGGTTACAGATTATCGTTTTTTAACTGGGGATTCTTCGCGATATTGGGATTATTCTTCGCAAAACCAATCATGAATTTGATGTCTGACAACCAATATATTATCGACAGCGGAACTGTTTATATGCAGATTGTTACCATCGGCTGTGTGTTCGTAATGGTTCAAATATCATCAGAAAAAATACTTCAGGCTACAGGAAACATGACACTTCCGATGATATGCAGTATCGTTGGAGCAGTGACAAATATCATACTCGACCCGCTTCTTATTTTCGGTATTGGGCCGTTCCCTGAAGTAGGTGTAGCAGGTGCTGCCATAGCAACTGTATTCGGTCAATTTTTATCAATGTGTCTGGGACAATACTTGCTGTTTGCAAAGAAACATTCGGTAGAAGTTAAGCTTAGAGGGTGGAAGTTCGATAAGCAGATCGTTAAGGATATTTACGCTGTAGGAGCACCGTCAATACTGATGCAATCTATCGGTTCCGTTATGCAGTTCGGTATGAACATGATCCTCGGAAGCCTTACAGAAACAGCGGTTGCGGTCATGGGCGTATACGGAAGACTTCAGTCATTTATCTTCATGCCTGTATTCGGACTCAATCAGGGAGTCCTTCCTGTAATGGGCTATAATTACGGTGCGAGAAACAAAAAAAGGCTTATGGAAACTTACGTCAAAGGTTTCATAATAGCCTTTAGTATCATGTGCGTCGGACTTGCGATATTCCAGCTGTTCCCATACCAGCTTCTCAGCGCATTCAATGCACAGGGAAGCCAAGAAATGTTCGATATCGGAATACCTGCATTAAGGGGCATAAGTATATGTTTCCTGCCGGCGTCATTCGGTATAATGACATCGTCAATATTCCAGGCAACAGGCCACGGATTCATCAGCTTATGGAGTTCACTTATAAGACAGCTGGTCGGAATACTTCCGCTGGCTTGGATACTCTCAAGAATCGGCGGAGTTTCACTTGTATGGTATGCATTTCCGCTGGCTGAAATCCTCGGAACATTGTTCTTGGTAATCATGCTCAGACATATCTACAACAATGAAATAAAGCGCCTGGATGAGATATCCTGACGCTTTATGCAAAGTGCAAGTTAAGGGTAGAGAATCACTATAGGTTCCTCGTCTTCTATACGGTATTGAGAATCAAGCTCAACAAGATCGTAGATCAAAGGGTCTTGAATAAGTATAGACCAGGCCTCATATGTTGCTTTGATAAAATCTTCATTAAGAGGCACATCACCTGTTGTGAGAGGGCATTCGTAAGGAAGCTCTCCGCTGTGATAAATCATATATAACTGACCATCATCGTCCATATGCGGTGCGAGCGGGAACGTTCTGCACTGTAATGGACGATTTTTTCTATCACAAAAAGGAGCCTTCATACATTGCAGGAAATATACCTTGCCATGCCAGCTGTCGGGGAACTCGTAATCCTCGGCCATCGTCCATCCCCATGATAGCCAATCCTCTTCTCTGGTGAACATTTTTTCTTCGCCCGGAAGCAGATAAATACCCATATCCGGATCCTGACAAGTGCAGCAGATAGCGTTACATAATTTACCGCAATCACCGTCGATAGGAGAGACTTCATCGAGGAGTTTGTATATCGTTTCAAATGTGTGTTTTTTGATTGAACTTTTCATAAAGGTATTATACAATAAACACTAGTTAATAAAAATAGAAAAATTGTTTCATATATATATATTTATATATATGTCTGACTAAATTTAATTAAAAGGGTGTATTAATAAGAAAGGACGACTCATTATGAAATTGGGAATAGACGTAGGCTCGACAACAGTAAAACTTATACTACTGGACAATGAAGATAAGATCGTTTACAGCAGATATGAAAGACATATGTCTAACGTTTTTGAGACAGTAGTAGACCTTCTTCGTAAGATGTATGAAGAAGTAGGAAACATCAGCCTGAGAACTGTTATTACAGGATCAGGTGGTCTTTCATTGTCAAATGTATTACATATACCGTTTGAACAGGAAGTAGTAACTTGCAGTGCTGCAGTAGAGGCTCTGATCCCTGAGACAGACGTTGCTATCGAGCTTGGCGGAGAAGACGCCAAGATAACTTTTTACGGTCAGACCATAGAACAGAGAATGAACGGAACTTGTGCCGGCGGTACAGGAGCGTTCATTGACCAGATGGCCGTGCTGCTCAATACAGATGCATCGGGACTTAACGAAGCAGCTAAGAAACATAATATGATTTATCCTATAGCTGCCAGATGCGGAGTATTTGCCAAGACTGATATCCAGCCGCTTATCAATGAAGGGGCTCCTGTAGAGGATCTTGCTGCATCCATATTTCAGGCTGTAGTTAACCAGACTATCAGCGGACTTGCATGCGGTCATACAATCAAGGGCAAGGTGGCGTTCTTAGGTGGCCCGCTGTCATTCTTGAGCGAACTTAGAAAAAGATTCATCGACACTCTGCAGCTTAAGGATGATGAGATAATCTTCCCTGAAGACTCTAAATACTTCGTAGCTATCGGTGCTGCGATGAATGCAGCTAAATACGATGCTGTAGATTTCTCCGAAATCATCTCAAGAATCGATAACGCAGATCCATCTGCGCTTTCCGATACTAAGCATGTGGATCCGCTCTTTAAGGATGCAGAAGAATACAAAGTGTTCAGAGACAGACATCTCAAAGACACAATTAAGAGAAAAGATATCAAGAAAGCAAGAGGTAAGGTGTTCCTTGGAATCGATGCCGGCTCAACTACTACTAAGGCTGCATTGATCGACGAAGACAAGAACTTGCTTTATTCATACTATACAGGTAACGAAGGAAAGCCGCTCGAGGCTACTATGAATATGCTCAAAGAGCTTTATTCATTGCTTCCGCCAAAGGCGTTCATCGCCAACGTTACTGCCACAGGTTACGGTGAAGGTCTTGTTAAGGCCGCTTTTAAGGCAGATATGGGTGAAATCGAAACAATGGCTCACTACAAGGCTGCAGAAGAATTTCTGCCGGGCGTTGATTTCATACTCGATATCGGCGGACAGGACATGAAGTGCATGAGAATCAGAGATGGTGCTATATATAACATCATGCTCAACGAAGCATGTTCTTCCGGATGCGGATCATTTATCGAAACTTATGCGAAGTCCGTGAACATGGACGTTGAGTCCTTTGCTAAACAGGCGCTCTTTGCCAAATCTCCTGTCGACCTCGGAACAAGATGTACAGTATTCATGAACTCTAAGGTTAAGCAGGCGCAGAAGGAAGGCGCGACTATAGGAGATATCTCCGCGGGACTTTCATATTCAGTTATCAAGAATGCTCTTTACAAGGTTATCAAGCTGAGAAATCCTGAAGAAGCAGGAAATAAAATCGTTGTTCAGGGTGGAACATTCTTAAATGATGCAGTTCTGAGAGCTATCGAAAATATCATGGGCAAGGACATCGTAAGACCTGACATATCAGGACTTATGGGTGCTTACGGTGCTGCACTTATTGCCAGGGAAAACTATGTTGAAGATACTACTTCATCCATCATCACTCCTGATGAAATGATGAAATTCCATGTTGAAACCAGTCATATCAGATGCAAGGGCTGTGAAAACAACTGTCTGATGACTATCAATAAATTCAATGACGGAACAAGATTCTTCACAGGAAACAGATGTGAAAGAGGCGAGGGTAAATCTCCTGACGAAGCCAATAAGCTTCCGAACATGTTTGAATACAAACTGCAGCGACTTTTCCAGTATAAGCCGCTTACTGTTGAGCAGTCGAAGAGAGGCGTTATAGGAATACCGAGAGTTCTGAACATGTATGAGAACTATCCGTTCTGGCATGTGCTGTTTACAAGACTTGGTTTTTCTGTATTGCTTTCTCCACCATCAAATAAGGAAATATACGAGAGAGGTATGGAAACCATCTCTTCAGATACAGCTTGTTATCCGGCCAAGATGGTACATGGACATATCAAGTGGCTGGTTGAACACGGTGCCAAGTGGATATTCTATCCAAGCATAAATTATGAACGTATCGAAGATGCAACTGCACCTAATCACTATAACTGTCCGATCGTCGCTACTTATCCGGAAGTTATCGCAGGGAATATGGATGATGTGTTCGCTGATAACGATGTTATATTCTCACATCCGTTCCTGCCTTATGATAACGACGAATTCCTGGCACGTGAGCTTTATAAGATGCTTAGAAGAACAGGTGTAAGCAGACTTGAACTTGAAGATGCCATTAAGATGGCAAGAGCCGAAGATAAGCGTTTCAAGGGCGACATCAAAAAGCAGGGTGAGGCTGCATTAAGATGGGCAAGGGAACATAAGAAAAAGTCAGTGGTACTGGCAGGAAGACCTTATCATCTCGATCCTGAAATCAATCACGGTATCGATAAGATCATCACATCATTTGATATGGTCGTGCTTACTGAAGATTCGGTAGCTCACCTGGGTAAGCTCAACAGACCTATCAGAGTTCTCGACCAGTGGATGTATCACTCGAGATTATATAAGGCGGCAACTTATGTCGGAACTACAGATGATGTTGAGATCGTTCAGCTCAACTCATTCGGATGCGGACTTGATGCCGTAACTACCGATCAGGTAGAAGAAATCACCAAGAAAAACAATAAGCTTTATACAGTACTCAAGATAGACGAAGGTACTAACATGGGCGCTGCAAAGATCAGAATACGTTCGCTTAAGGCGGCGATGGATGAGCGTGCCAAGAACAAGGTTAAGCATATTGACGACAATTCTCCTTATGAAAGAAAGCTGTTCACCAAGGAGATGAGAAAAGACTATACTCTGCTTATTCCTGAAATGGCACCTATGCATTTCCAGTTCCTCGAAACTGCACTCGGCAAAGCGGGTTATAAGGCTAAAAGACTTCCTACCGTTGATAAAAATGCGGTGGAAGAAGGTCTGAAATACATAAATAACGACGCTTGTTATCCGACTATTGTTTCTCTTGGTCAGATCATATCTTACCTTAAGTCAGGCGAAGTTGATCTGGATAAGGTGGCGATTTTCATGAGCCAGACCGGCGGACAATGCCGAGCAAGTAACTACGTGGCGCTTCTGCGTAAGGCTCTTAAGGATATGGGCATGGAACAGATCCCTGTCGTATCTGTAAATATGTCAGGCCTTGAAACTAATCCTGGCTTCAACCTGATGTCACCTAAGCTTATTAAGAGAGCCCTTATGGGATTCATGTACGGCGACCTTTTCATGAGAGTTCTTTATAAGACAAGACCTTATGAAGTCGTTCCGGGTTCTGCCAATGAACTGTTTGAGAAGTGGTCAAGAGTTGCCAGAAGAAATGTTTATACAGGCAGCATGAGAAAGTTTAAGAGCACTATCGCAGGCATCGTAAGAGACTTCGATGAGCTGCCGCTTAGAGATATCAAGAAGCCTAAGGTAGGAGTGGTAGGCGAAATCCTCGTTAAATATCACCCTAATGCCAATAACGACATCGTAGGAATCATCGAACAGGAAGGCGGCGAAGCTGTTGTTCTTGATCTGATCGACTTCTTCATGTACGGAATGTACAGCAAGGAGTATAACTTCAACAACTTGTCAGGTTCATATCAGGCGGCTATCGGTAATGCTATGGCCATTAAGGTCGTTGAGCATTTCAGAAAGCCTCTCAGACAGGCTCTTAGAGAAAGTAAGAGATTCCATGAACCTATGCATATAGAAGATATTGCAAAGAAGGCGCAGCAGGTAGCTTCTCTGGGTAACCAGTGTGGAGAAGGATGGCTTCTTGCAGGGGAAATGGTTGACCTTATCGATGACGGCGTTGAAAACATCGTGTGCATGCAGCCGTTCGCGTGTCTGCCTAACCACGTTACAGGCAAGGGCATGATGAAGCCGCTGAGAAAGAGAAATCCTAAGGCTAACATTGCAGCTATCGACTACGACCCGGGTGCTTCTGACGTTAACCAGCTTAACCGTATCAAGCTTATGATGGCTACTGCCCACAAGAATATGCAGGAGGCAGATAAATGATTTTAGAAACAAAGGACCTTAAGATACGTCCGACTGTAATGGATGACCTGGAGCTTTTCTATGTGTGGGAAAGAGATCCGGCCGTCACTGAATTCTTCAGTATAGGCGACGACCAGACACGAGATGAACTTTATGGAAAGTATTTTAATGATCTACAGGATCCTGCCGCTCGCCAGTTTACTATCGAGCTTAAGGGTGAATGTGAGAATACTGTCATAGGTCGTATCGTTATAGGCGATATCATTGAAGGGTGGAAGGCTGAAATCTGGAGAATATATATTGCAGATACTGCTCTGAGAGGATGCGGATACGGCAGACAGGCGATGGAAGCCGTGATGAAGTATTGTTTTGAAGAACTGAAACTTGAAAGACTTTATCTCGACCACTACACAGGTAATCCCGCAAGATATCTTTATCTGAACTTGGGCTTTAAACCTGAAGGTTGCCTGCGAAACAATTGTCGCAAGAACGGCGTATTATATGACGTACATCTGCTATCGTTGCTGCGTGAAGAATACGAGGTCCTTTATTAAGAAAATATATGTCCTTGAATTCATAGATTCAAAGGTGTATAATACTTGAGGAAAATTTTTAAAAGGTGAGGAGGTGTCTCCATGGGAAGACACGGTACAATTGCAGGTAGAAAAGCGGCACAGGATTCCAAGCGTGCAGCAATGTTTACAAAATACGGAAGAGCTATCATAGTAGCAGCTAAAGCAGGAGGAGACCCTGACTACAATGCTACACTGAGAGTTGCTATAGAAAAGGCAAAAGCCATCGGCATGCCAAATGACAACATCAAGAGAGCTATCAAAAAAGGTACAGGCGAACTGGCCGGTGAAACTTACGAAGAACTGACATTTGAAGGTTACGGAGTAGGCGGAGTTGCTGTTATCGTAGAAACTCTGACAGACAACAGAAACAGAACATCATCATCAGTAAGAGCTGCGTTCGACAAGTACGGCGGCAACCTGGGAACTCCGGGATGCGTATCATACATGTTCGCAAGAAAAGGCGTACTCATCATCGAAAAGACTGATGACATCGACGAAGATACTCTGATGGAAACAGCACTGGAAGCAGGCGCTGACGACATGATCGTTCATGACGACAGCTTCGAAATCCAGACTGAACCGGCTGCTTACACAGACGTTCACGGCGCTCTGACAGAAGCAGGCTACGAACTGGTTGATTCAGATATCGAATTCGTTCCATCAATGGAAGCTGCTCCAAGCGGAGAAGACCAGATCAAGAACCTGAGAAAAATGCTGGATGTACTGGAAGACAACGACGACGTACAGAAAGTTCATCATAACTGCAGTATTGATTTGGAAGACTAAGATACAGATATTTAAAACACCCTCACGGATTATCGTGAGGGTATTTTTATGGCGTGGATTGAAGTTTTGTTTTGTGAGGTGGCATCGGTTTACCGGATCTTTTATAAGTTGCCATTGGTTCAAAGGTTAGTTGTCTCTTGAAATCATGCTACTCCTCGATTTATGGGATAATGACGCTCAAAACTCCCACAAATCAAAAAACCTTTAACTCGTTACTCTAGGAATCAAACTACACCTCGTATTTGTGTGAGTTTTATTAATGAAAATCCCCGTAAACCGCTGCAAGTAGATATTCTGGTGAATCGAGATATCGGATTTCTTAGCTAATTGCATTATTATCTTTAGTCAAGTATAATACCAGTTATGAACACTAACACTAAAAACTTCAAAAAACGACCTCTTACGGTCTTCATAAGCTATTTCAAACCGCATTACAAGCTATTCATCCTAGATTTATCGTGTGCACTCATAGCATCGCTCATAGATCTGACGTTCCCGCTGGTGGCAAGGCGGGCGATGTATGACATGCTCCCGGGAAAAGAGTATCATACATTCTTTACTGTAATGATCATCGTAGCGATCGCATTTTTACTTAGAGTCGCGATGAACTATATTATCACGTACTGGGGTCATATGTTTGGCGTGCGAGTAGAAGCGGATCTTAGAGATGATTTGTTTTCCCATATCCAGACTCTTGATTTCAAGTTCTTTGACAAGAACAAGACAGGTCAGCTGATGAATAGAATGACAGGCGATTTATTTGAAATCACGGAGCTGGCGCATCACGGTCCTGAGGATCTGTTCATAGCAGCCGTTACAATAATCGGATCGGCTATTATTATGGCAACGATTCAGTGGCAGCTGGCTTTACTGATAATAATCATCATTCCGATATTCCTGTTCATAGTGATCCTTTGCAGAAGAAGGATGTCGTTGACCTCAAAGAAGGCTAAGGTGAAGATGGCAGAAATCAATGGTGAGATTGAGTCGGGACTTTCAGGTATAAGAACATCCAAGGCATTCGCCAATGAGCAGGCTGATTACAACAAATTCAGCAACGCCAACGAACAGTTCAAGATCGCTAAATGTGACACTTATAAGGCGTTTGGTCAGTTCAATTCCAGCCTGGAATATTTCCTTTGCATTATGCCGGTAGCTATACTTGCGTGCGGCGGATGGCTGATCATGAGAGACGAGATGAATTATGTGGATCTTATCACATTTTATCTTTTCGTAAGCACATTCATAAATCCTCTCAGAAAGCTCAGCAATTTCGCAGAAATGTTCATGAACGGATGGGCAGGCCTCACAAGATTTATCGATGTGATGAGAATGGAACCTGAAATCAAGGATCCGGCGGAGCCGAAAGACCTTTGCATAAAAGAAGGCAGCATAACTTTAGACGGAGTGCGCTTTGCATATGACGAAGAGGTAGAAGTGCTGCATAACATCGATCTTAATATCGAAGGCGGCAAATCCATCGCCATAGTCGGACCTTCCGGCGGCGGCAAGAGTACGCTTTGTCAGCTGATCCCGAGATTTTACGATGTGACGGAAGGCTCTATCAAGATAGACGGCATAGATATCCGTGATGTGCAAAAGGCACAGCTTCGCAAGGTCATAGGTATCATCCAGCAAGACGTTTTTCTCTATGCTGATACTATTATGGAAAATATCAGATACGGCAGACCTGATGCTACTGACGAAGAAGTCATGGAGGCGGCTAAAAAGGCTGAGATTTACGATGACATAATGGAGATGCCTGATAAGTTCAACACATATACTGGTGAACGAGGCGTGTTGCTTAGCGGCGGACAGAAGCAGAGGGTGGCAATAGCAAGGATATTCCTTAAAAATCCTCCGATACTGATACTCGACGAAGCCACATCGGCGCTGGATACGATCACAGAAGCCAAGATTCAGCAGGCTTTTGATAAGCTGGCTGAAGGAAGAACGTCTATCATCATCGCCCACAGACTCAGTACTATTAAAAATGCAGACAGAATCGTGCTCATTGATGACGGTAGGATTGATGAAGAGGGAAGTCATGAAGCGTTGATGGCAAAATGCGGACATTATTCAGAACTTTATCGCGCTAGTGTGCTATAAAAGTCTTGCATTACCATAATTTTATTTTTATAATATAAACATAAGCGACATATACTATAAACAGATCCTGAAGTGTGCGTTGAGGAGTATATAATTCAACCTACGTAACGACATTGGGAGCTCGAGTTTCCCCACGTGGATGTCAGGCCTCCGCAGAGTGGAAGACAGAAGCAGGAACAGGGCACCCCCCTATCAGTGATAGGGTGTGAATTATTTATCCTTGACGGCATGTCGGGATTTTTTCAATAGTAGGATATTTGGCAATAGTTGTATTATTAAGGAGAAGGATTTGAAAGCATTAACATCTAAAGAAATACTGGACAAGGTATCGGACTCATCGGTTTTTAAAGGAACTGCTGATGTCAAAAAACTGTTTCTGCTGGCTATACTTGCAGGAGCATATATCGCCATAGGAGGATTCGCGTCGACTATGGCATCGTATAACTTAATAGCAGACCCCGGCACCTTCGGACTTGGTAAGCTGGTGGCAGGCTGTGTGTTCCCTGTAGGACTTATGATGGTCGTGCTTTGCGGCGGAGAACTGTTCACAGGTAACTGCATGATGGTAATAGGCGTAGCCGATAAGAAAATCAAGGTCGCAAACATGCTCAGAAACTGGGTGATCGTCTATTTAGGTAACTTTGTCGGAGCGATGATAGTTGTTCTCTTTGTTACATATTCCGGTCAGCTTGACTCAAGTGAAGGGCTTCTGGGCGCTATCACAGTCAAGATGGCAGTGGGTAAGGTGAACCTGGATTTCGGCAGAGCAGTAGTACTTGGCATCATGTGTAACTGGCTCGTATGCCTTGCTGTATGGATGGCTACCGGAGCTCAGGCAACCGTTAGTAAAATATTCGCTATATTCTTTATCATCCTGCCGTTTATCATCGGAGGATTCGAGCATAGTGTAGCTAATATGTACTTTATTCCGGCCGGAATGATAGCAGCGACAAACGATGCATATGTACAGCTTCTCGGTCTTGATATTTCAGGGCTTACAATAGGCGCATTTATCGTCAAAAACTTGATTCCGGTAACTATTGGCAATATAATAGGTGGAGGAGTATTCGTCGGTATGTTCTACTGGCTTATACATAGAAAATAAAACTTAATATTAAAGGAGAACAAAATGAAAAATCAGCTAACTGTAAGAGGTATGGTGATCGGTGCCATCGGAGCTGTCATTATCACGACAAGTTCCATGTTCGTAGCACTGAAACTAAGCTCCTTACCGTGGCCGATCATGTTTGTTGCATTAGTGTCGATGTTTGGTCTCAAGGCCATGGGTAACACCAACCTCAGAGAAATCAACGTTACACACACAGCAATGTCAGCAGGCGCGATGGTTGCGGGAGGATTAGCATTCACACTTCCCGGCATCTGGATGTTGAATCCCGATGCAGATGTCAACGGACTTAAGCTTATTCTGCTCACGCTGGGCGGAGTTATACTTGGTCTCATTTTCACGGCACTCATAAGGAAGTATTTCGTTGTTAAAAATGATCTGTCCTATCCTATGGGACAGGCGGCGGCAGAGACATTAAAGGTTGGAGACGAAGGCGGCAAGAAAGCCATCACATTATTCGTATCCATGGGTATCGCTGCCGTTTATACATTTATCAGAGACTGGCTCGGTAAAATCCCGGCTGTTCTGCTCAGTCAGAAAATGGGATTATACGGATCCGCTGCAGGTCTCTATCTGTCACCGATGCTAGTCGGAGTAGGTTACATAATCGGCCCTGTAGCAATTGGCGTATGGTTCTTGGGCGCACTCATCGGAGACTTCGGTATTCTGCTTGGCGGAAATGAAGCCGGCTGGTGGGATGCGGCGACAGCAATGACAATCAAACAGTCTCTCGGTATCGGCCTTATGGTAGGTACAGGAGCAGGCATAATCGTAAAGGGCATACTTCCTAAGGCGAAGGAAATCTTCGGCGGTATGTTCAGCAAAGATTCCATCGGCGATGCCATCGTGCCAATGAGATGGGCACCAATCGCTATGGTTATCCTCGCGTTCCTATTCACAGTAATACTCGACATGGGAATCATAGCTTCCATCGTTACTATTTTAGGCGTGTGGGTAGCAACAGCCATGTCGGCACAGTGCGTTGGCCAGTCAGGCATCAACCCTATGGAGATCTTCGGCATTATCGTTTTGATCGCCGTTAAAGCAGTTTCAAGCATAGGCGATGTGGAAGCATTCTTCGTTGCAGCTATCGTAGCTGTAGCTTGCGGCCTCGTGGGCGACGTAATGAACGATTTTAAAGCAGGACACATTCTGGGCACAGATCCTAAGGCTCAGTTCGTGGCAGAATGTATCGGAGGTATCATCGGTGCAGTAGTATCCGTTGGCGTACTTCTGGTTATTCTCAACGCATACGGTGCAGAAGCATTCGGAAGCGAAATGTTCCCTGCAGCACAGGCAGGAGCAGTTGCAGCCATGGTTGGCGGCATCTCACATATGCCTGCATTCATAATAGGTTTTATAGCAGCAATCGTGCTGTATGTTATAGGATTCCCTGTGATGACACTGGGACTCGGCGTATATCTGCCGTTTTACATGTCAGCTACTGCCTTCATTGGCGGAGCATTAAGATTTATCGTGGACAAAGCTGTTCCTGAGTTTGAAAAGAAGGGTACAGGCACTATCATAGCATCGGGACTTCTTGGCGGAGAAGCCATCGTCGGAGTTATCATCGCTCTGATAGTTGCTATTCAGGTGATCGCATGATGAACATGGAATTTATGAAAAAAATCGAAATCAATCAGATCGAAGGATTTCGCATAGGCAATGCGCAGGATATAGAAGGCGGTACAGGTTGTACCGCCATTCTCTGTGAAGAGGGTGCTTCTGCAGGAGTCGATGTCAGAGGCGGAGGTCCTGCCACAAGAGAGACAGATCTGCTGAATCCGACAAAAATGGTAGAGCAGGTCTTCGCAGTTATGCTGTCAGGAGGAAGTGCCTTTGGCCTTGATGCGTCTACAGGCGCGATGAAATATCTGGAAGAGCATAACATAGGCTTTGATGTGGGTGTAGGCTGCGTTCCTATAGTTCCCGCTGCAAGTCTTTTTGACCTGATCTCAGGAGATGCAAAGTGCAGACCGGACGCAGCTATGGGTTACGCCGCATGCAAGGCTTCAGAAAAGAACGATCCCGAAATCGGCAATTTCGGAGCAGGTACAGGAGCAACTGTAGGAAAGTTCCTCGGCATAGATCGTCTTATGAAAGGCGGCCTAGGAACTTATGCGGTACAGATCGGCGACCTTAAGATCGGCGCCGTGGTAGCAGTAAACTGTCTCGGGGATGTATACGATGCTGACACAGGCGAGCAGATCGCCGGCATATTAAACGAAGAAAAGACAGCTCTTGACAACACCAGACGTATCATGTGGAGCAGTGTGCAGCAGGACAAAAACGTCTTCACAGGCAATACGACTATCGGCTGCATCATAACTAATGCTAAGCTTAACAAGTCTCAGTGCAACAAGATAGCATCTATGGGTCACAACGGATATGCATCCGTCATCAAGCCTGTACATACTTCGGCAGACGGAGATACTATTTTCTGTCTTGCAAAGGGCAGCGTAGAGGTTAATGCTGACGCTCTCGGAGATCTTGGGGCTTATGTGATGGCTAAAGCCATTAACGAAGGGGTAAAGAATGCAAAAACAGCGTATGGATTTACTGCGCTGTGCGATTTGGAAGGAAAGTAAGATGAAAAGAATAGCCATTATAGACGGTAACAGTTTGATAAACAGAGCATATTACGCCATGAGAAACCCGATGATAACAAAAGAGGGGATATTCACTCACGGCATTTTTGGATTTATCAATATGATCGATAAGATCAGACGTGACTACGAGCCTGAATATATGGCTATAGCATATGACTTAAAAGCGCCGACTTTCAGACATAAGGAATATGAGGATTATAAGGCGGGAAGAAAGAAGATGCCGCCTGAGCTTGCCATGCAGATCCCTCTTCTTAAGGATGTCATCGGTGCGATGAACATAACTCAGCTTGAAATCGAAGGCTTTGAAGCAGACGATATTATCTGTACCGTATCAAGAACTGCAGAAAGAGCAGGGCTTGAACCATTCATCATTACGGGTGATAAGGATGAGCTTCAGCTGGCTACAGACGTGACCAAGGTTATAATTACAAGAAAAGGCGTGACTGATTTCGAAATCTACGATCATCAGGCAATGCTCGACAAATACGGCCTCACACCTACGCAGTTTATCGACCTCAAGGGACTTATGGGAGATAAGTCGGATAATATCCCGGGAATTCCCGGCGTCGGTGAAAAAGGCGCGACAAAACTGCTGCTCGAATACGGCAGTGTTGAAAATATCATAGCACATGTAGATGAACTTAAGCCTGCGGGAATCAAAGCGAAAGTTGAGGAACATGCACAGCTTGCTATGATGAGCAAGAGACTGGCTACTATAAATACTGAGGTGCCGGTTGATTTTGATATCGAAGAAATGAAGCTTGTTGAACCTGATTACGACAAGCTCATCGCGCTATATAAAAAGCTCGAATTCAACAAATTCCTTCAGAAGCTTAAGGTGAGCGATGACAAAGCTGCCGATGAAATCGCATCGGAAGCACCGGAACTTAGCTTGGATCCCGAAGCTATAGAGAAAATTCTCATTGCAGATGAAGAGACGCTTAACGGCATCAAACTTATGGGAGAAACGGTAATCAAGGTGTTTGGCAATAACGACCACCTTGCAAAACCTGTGATTGAAGGTGTCTCCGTTATCAATGACGGCAAGTATTACTATTTCGATTTTCAGAAGCTTTCAGGATTTATCGGCTGGCTTCAGGCACAGGATATAACATTATCCGGCCATGACATTAAGAGAGACCTTTATATGCTCATGTGTGAGGGACTTGATCCGCAGTCGACAAGTTTCGACACTGCTGTGGCACAGTACGTTCTCGACTCAGGCAGAAGCAACTACAGCCTGTCTGCGCTTTCCAATGAATATCTTCACATTTCCGTGGAAGAAGAAAAGGATTTCATGGCAGACAACGGCCAGGTAGACTTGTTTACCGACAATACGAAGCAGTTTATGGACTACGGTTTCAGGGTTTGCTTCTCGATTTTAAATCTCAAGGAAGCGCAGAAAGCGCGGCTTATAAGTGAGGCGCTTGAAAAAATATATTATGAAGTAGAGCTTCCGCTGGTTGTTGTAATGGCTTCCATGGAAAAGGAAGGCTTCAAAGTCGACAAGGAAGAGCTTGTAAGCTTCGGAGAAGAACTTTCCAAGGAAATCGACAGACTCACAGTGGAAATCTATCAGATGGCAGGGGAAGAGTTCAATATCAATTCTCCTATTCAGCTTGGAGAAATACTTTTTGAAAAGCTTCAGCTTCCGGCAGGAAAGAAAACAAAGCGCGGCTATTCAACAAGTGCCGAAGTTCTTGAGAAGATAAAGGATAAGCACGAAATCGTTCCTGCAGTTTTAGAGTACAGAACTTTAGCTAAGCTAAAGAGCACGTATATAGACGGACTCATTCCGTTGATTGCTTCAGATGCAAAGGTGCACGCGCACTTCCAGCAGACTGTTACTACTACAGGTAGAATAAGCTGTACAGAGCCGAATTTGCAGAACATACCTATAAGACAGGAACTTGGCAGAAAGCTAAGAAAGGCTTTTGTTCCCGATACTGAAGATTGCGTTCTTACAGGAGCAGACTATTCTCAGATCGAGCTTAGAGTGCTTGCACATATGTCCGAAGACCGCGTTCTTATAGACGCATTTAATAACGGAGAAGATATTCACAGGGCTACAGCTTCTAATGTTTTAGGAGTGCCTGAGGACGAGATCACCGTTGAAGAACGAAGCAGAGCCAAGGCTGTGAACTTTGGAGTAATATACGGCATGAGCGCCTTTGGACTCAGCACAGAGCTTAATATTACGAGAAAAGACGCTGACGATTACATCAAGGCGTACTTTGAGAACCATGCGGCCGTAAAAGCCTTCATGGACGAAAGCGTAGAGTTTTGCAAGAACCATGGATATGTGACTACCATCATGGGAAGAAAAAGATATATCAAGGAAATCATGGCATCTGCTTACATGGTAAGGCAGGTAGGAGAAAGACTTGCTATGAACACGCCTATCCAGGGCAGTGCGGCAGATATTATTAAGATTGCCATGGTGAAGGTATATAACGCCATCAAGGAGAAGGGTCTTAAATCCAAGCTTATTCTCCAGGTGCATGACGAACTGATCATCAACACTTACGATGATGAGAAGGACGTTGTAGCTAAGCTTCTCGTAGAAAATATGGAAGCTGCATTTGAACTTGCCGTTAAGCTCAAGGCAGACCTTAATGTAGGTGTAAACTGGTTTGAATTGAAGTAATAGTATTTAATAGGAGTCAACATGAAAAGCGATGTTAAGGTGATAGGGCTTACAGGTGGTATAGGTACCGGTAAGTCTACCGCTGCTGAATTTCTAAAAAACAAGGGCATTGCCCACATAGATGCAGATCAGATAGGGCGAGATCTTACGGCTGACGGAAGTCCTATGGTTGCTGTGCTCGACAGTATATTCGGACCCGGCGGTGAGTTCGGTGTTAAAGGCAATCCTATATTGACGCCTGAAGGCAATCTCGATAGAAAAGCTCTTGCTTCTATCGTATTTACCGATATTGATAAAAAGCTTAAGCTTGATGAAGTCATGTTCAAGGCTATAGTGGCAGAGGTTAATAAACAGATAGATACATACAAAGAGCAGGGTCCTTGCGGTATTATGATCGACGCACCTCTGTTGTTTGAAGCCGGTCTGCATGAAGCTTGTGACATCGTGGTTCTTCTGGTTTCTGATATGGATGTGCGCATATCAAGGGTATGTGCCCGTGATGGTGCCACACCTGAAGAGGTGAGAAACAGAATCAACAGTCAGATGAGTGATGACGAAAGAAAGAAATTGTCGGATGTGGTTATTGATAATTCAGGCACTGTAGAAGCACTGGAAGAACAGCTTGAAAAATTTTTCTCGAAATTTTCAAAAAATTCTTGAAAACACTTTAGTGCGGTGCTATAATACACTCAAGAAAGGAGAAGAGCTTAGGAAAAGCTCAGAAACTTGATAAAATAGATTAACTTATAGGCAAGAGCATGTAAGGACAGAAAGGGAGTGATTCCACCAGAAGTGTATAGAGAAGAACAAAGATAATACCAGTTGCCTTAAGGAAGCCGTCGGAGGAAGTGACGGATACGATTCTTAGCAAAGGGGAAACTTCAAGAAATCGAAGAACAGCGGACAACGGCAGTCAAGTGACTGCGGTGGAAAAAGAATATTATGCGTCCGAGAGATCGTCGATAGGAAGATGGAAGCTTTGCAATTAGTGAAGAAGGATTGGTGCAGGTGACTGGTATTATTATTTTTTTGCAAAATACTAAATTATTTTGTTGACAAAAGGTATCTAAATACTTACAATAGAGTGGTACTGATTAAGCACGGTACGAACTAAATAACATGCGGCCTTGGCGGAATAGGCAGACGCGCACGTTTGAGGGGCGTGTGGGAGACCGTGCCGGTTCAAGTCCGGC
>JAUMXT010000212.1 GCA_030529015.1 Bacillota bacterium
CTATGACTTCCTGCTCCTCCATCTCCAACTTATGCTGTTGGTTTTGCAGGTTCTGGCGCTTGACAGGTATTTGATCTTCCTCCACTTTTAACAACGTCGCTTGCTGACGTAGCGGATTGAGATGTGTGGCATATTTCTTTCCAAGCTTGGAGATCTCCTCTTGAAGAGTAACAGGCAATTGGGCAAGTTGACGATTCATCTGCAGCACTTGCTCCTCCAAAGTCTTCTTCTCAGCCCTATATTCATCAGGCGTGCGATGCACAGAGTCAATGTTGACCAAGTTCAACTTTATGCCAAACAAGCTATCAGACGCAACGTCCAACCGAGGTTCTAGTCCTTGAGCATAAAGAATCCGTTCTTCATCTACAATCTTGCCTATGGTGTCTTCCCATCCTTCTGCATTCTCACAAAGCCATTGGTAAAGAGAACCATCCAAATTTGTAAGCAAGTCATCGATTTTGGCAATCTGCGCACGATACTGCGCACGACTACTTTCAAGCTGTTCCTGCTCTCGTCCGGAAGCTTGTTTCAATTCAGTCTCTTTCATCTCATACTCAGCAGTAATCTGAGTGATCTGACTTTTGACTGCCGTCTGTTGGGATGTATTCTCTTTTGCCATTACATCCAACTGCTGCAACTGTTCAAACACCTGCTTGATTTTATCAGCCATAGGATGCCACAGTCGGAGTTCCTTTAATGCACTGTCTGCTTTGTGCTGTTCTTTCTGCAATATTTCTAGGCGTTCGTCAGACTCATGCCTCCAATTATTGAAAGCTTCCATCAGTTGATTTCTGCCTTTCGTACGCTCATCTTCAAGACGCTTACGTTCTATCCGTAAAGCATCTTGTTTCTGATAGTATGCCTCTTTCTGTGTATTCTCGAAGGCCTGACGGGCATTCTCCAGTTTCCCTTTGGCTATATTGTATTTTTCTTCAATCGAATTATGCGTTTTTAGCAGGTCGTCCAAGAGCATTTACTTATCTGCAACTTCTTGTTTAATGGAATCCTCGCGACTGGCAAGAGCAAGTTTGTCCTCAATACCTATTGCTTCAAAATCTTTTCTTGTCTGAGCAATCTCTTTCAATTTACTCTTCTTGGCTCCCAGTTCTTGATTGAGCGAATCTTTTTCTTTATCATATTCAGAAGTGAGTTCCTTTTCACGTTGCCGTTCCTTTTCAATATTCGTCTTTATATCTGTAGCTTCAGCCTCCAAAAGCGGAATCTTTTGTTCACTATCTGACACCGCATGATTCAGCATACGCCATATATCCTGTAACTGCTGGTCGAGTGCTACAATTCTTCGTCCTTGTTCTGCAATCTTCAATGCCTGTTGGCGTACTGGATAATTGCCGTCTTTCGTTTGGCGAAACCAACAGTCTATCTCATCATATTCACGTTCGAAGTCTGTAACCAATCGCCGATATGTCTGTAAATCTATGGGCAGGTCTTCATCCGCCATTGATTGTATGATAGTATTCTTTACAAAGTCTGCATCGAGTTTTGTATTTAGGAATACATTCTGAATACTTCGTGGAATATTCTGATAGTGAGCGCTCTGCACCAATGCATAACGTGTGTATTTGTGATCATGGGTATTGCCGAAAATAATATCCTTAAACATTACTCCAGAGTCTATCCTTGCAGACACTGCTACATTTTTATCTATGCGCTCACGTATCTTTACCCAATCACTCAGCACCTGTCTATCTTCATCAATAAGCCATTCACGCTGATAAGGTGCATCAATAAATCGCCAGGATGCACGTCCCTGATATCTGCTAACCAAAATGGTAT
>JAUMXT010000012.1:0-18970 GCA_030529015.1 Bacillota bacterium
ATATAATCACTATGCGATTGAATGCATTGTGGTGTTTAGTGCGTTCAATATTCGGATTTATAATTACTTATTTTAGTGAGGAGGAATTATTATGGGTAAAAAAATTCCTATGTGGCAATGTATCCTCGTAATGATCGTTATGATCGCTCTGATCTTCTGGGGCGTAATGATCGACACTGATGCCGGTGAAGCTCACGTAGCTCTCATCCTGGCAGGTGCATTCGCTGCTCTTATCGCCATGGCAAATGGCTGGAAGTGGAAGGTAATGGAAAAGGGTATCCTGGCTGCTATCGACAGAACAATGCAGGCAATCCTGATTCTCGGAGTTGTAGGTTTCATGCTCGGTTCATGGATGGCCGGCGGTGTTATTCCTTCAATGATGTACTTCGGTATCAAGGTTATCGCACCTTCAATCTTCCTGTTCACAGCATGTCTGCTGTGCTCAATCGTATCACTGGCTACAGGTTCATCATGGTCAACAGCCGGTTCCATGGGTGTTGCTCTGGTAGGCGTTGGTGTTGCTCTTGGATTCCCTGCTGCTATGACAGCCGGTGCTTGTGTATCAGGCGCATACTTCGGAGACAAGATGTCACCTCTGTCAGATACAACTAACCTGGCTCCTGCAGTTGCAGGTTCAAACCTGTTCGACCACATCGGTCACATGATTAAGACTACAGGCCCATCACTGGTAATCGCTCTTATCGCTTACCTGGTAATGGGATTTGTTGGCGATCACGCTGGTTCAGCTGACACAGCTACTATCGATGCTATCCTTGAGTTCATCACAGCTAACTACAATGTAAGCATCATCTGCTTGATCCCACCTGTATTCGTAATCGTAGCAGTAGCTATGAAGCTGCCTGCACTGCCTGCTCTTATCGGTGGTGTTGTACTGGGTATCCCATTCTTCCCTATGCAGGGCAACAGCTTTAAGAACGTACCTTCACTGCTGAACTATGGTACTGCAGTAGAAGTTGCTGAAGATGCTGACCCTGTTATCGCAGAAGTTGCCGGACTGCTGTCAACAGACGGTGGACAGGGAATGATGTGGACTATCTCCCTCATCATGTGCGCTATGGTATTTGGTGGTATCGTTGACTGCACAGGTATCATGGGAACTATCGCTGCCGGAATGCTGAAGCTGGCTAGAGGAACAAGAGGCGGACTGGTAACAGTTACTATCGTTTCATGTATCGTTGTAAACATCCTCTGCTGCGACCAGTACCTGGCAATCATCCTGCCTGGTAGAATGTACAAGGAAGCTTTCGAAGACAGAAAACTGGCTCCAAAGAACCTGTCAAGATGTCTGGAAGACTCCGCTACACTTACTTCAAACTTCGTACCTTGGAACACTTGCGGAGCTACAATGTCAAGCTTCCTGCAGACTCCACAGTGGGGTGCTGGCGGATACGCACCATATGCTATCCTTAACTGGCTGAACCCACTCATTTCAATCTTCTACGGATTCACTGGAATCACAATGACTGAAATGACTGACGAAGAATATGCTGCTATCCTGGAAGCTAGAGAAGCTGAAAAGGCTGCTGCTGAAAAGGCTATGGAAGCATAAACAAAATTTAATTTAAAAATATTATATTATCGAATAAACACCTAAAAAATGAAACGGTATGCACTTAGTTGCATACCGTTTCATTTTGTTTTACAAATTGAAAATTATTTGATATCATATTATACATATCAATTAAGCATACTTAACAGTAAGTATATAAGTTATTAGGAGGTAGACATGGCTTTTAATCGTAAAGGTTTCAGCGGATTCAGAGACAAGAAAAAATTATTCAGTGGCATTATGCTGGTGTTGTTAGGGTTGTTTTTCTTTGCAATGATACTTACCCACGGATACTCACTCAGCAAGGTAGTATTCGGAGTTCTGCTTACATATCTTGGCATAAAGAATCTCCTTCTTGCTAAATAATCACCTTTACATATCTAACGTAGTGTGGATTGGAGAATCGTATGAATAAATATAAAGAGATGTTAAGGGACAGTAAGTTTATACGAGGTAGCTTTTTCATCTTGTTCAACGCAGTCCTTTTATGCATACTGTTTGCTTTGATCAAGAACCTAGGTATGGTGACTGATGCCCTACTGGGCGGGTTGAACATATTGATAGAAGCATTTTGGCCGCTTATTATCGGCCTTATCCTCGCTTATCTTCTCAACCCTTTATCAGAACTTATTGACGAAAAATTGATCGATAAGATCATCAAATTACCGGAAGATCCGATCAAGGCCGAGAAAAGAGAAAATTTAGGACATCTTATAAGTGTCCTGCTGACTATAATCATAGTTATAGCGGCCGTAATCGCCCTTATATACGGTTTTACCGTTCTGTTGATAGGAAGAGTCATCTTCAATGATTTATCCTCTCTAATGGACAGTTTCATGGCTGCTATAATAAGCTACGAAAACACCTTTAGGAGTTGGATAGCAACCAACATTCCTGAAAGCATGCTTTCAGAGAAGCTGAGCGAACTGGCCAACTATTTAATGGCATGGATCGGCGAGAACATCAGTGTCAGCAATATAATAGGCACCTTCAGCAGCATAGGCGGTAGCGTGATAGACATCATCATCGGTATCATCATATCGATTTACCTGATGAAGGATAAGAAGTTCTTCCTGGGCCTTTGGAGAAAACTCCTTCACCTGACAATGCCGCAGAAGGGCAATGCTGTAATTACGGAAACACTCAGCGAAGTCAACGGAGTTCTGTCCAGATTCATAAGAGGTGCTTTATTGGATGCTGTTATAATAGCACTCCTTTCATCAATCGGGCTTTCTATAATGGGACTTGAAGCAGCAGTCTTCATCGGTATCTTTGCCGGAATTTGCAACATTATCCCGTATTTCGGACCTGTTATCGGAATGATTCCTGCATTCCTTATGGGACTGTTCACCGAAGGATTCTGGGAAGGTGCGCTGGCCGTTATAATACTGTTTGTTATCCAGCAGATAGACGCCAACCTCATTTACCCTAAGATAGTAGGCTCATCAACAGGATTACATCCACTCATAGTTCTGCTCTCTGTAAGTGTATTCGGTTATTTCGGCGGCATCCTCGGCATGCTGCTTGCCGTACCGATCGCAGGAGTCCTGCAGATCTTCGTAGTGAAATGGGCAACTTCAAAAGAGAAGAAACTGGAAGCTGTAGCCACACATGATGCTTCCGAAAAAAATCAAGAATAAATAAAACAGCTTGCAATTGCAAGCTGTTATTTTTTATGAATCTATACCGGGATAGCTCTTCCGCTTTCCTTGATTTTCTGTTTGTTAACTTCCTGTCCGTCCAGCACCAGATTACCGTTGATCCATACTTTATGTATGCCAAAAGGCTCTTCTCTATCCGGTACAGCTGCCTTTATTTCCTCTTCCGAGAATACTGTCAGGTCAGCAAAACATCCCGGTCTTATATATCCTCTGTCTTTGAGGCTGAAACGCTCAGCTGTAGCCCCTGTCATACGATTTATAGTGTTTTCTATGGTGTCGCCTGTTCCAAGCAGTGAATCCCTTAGGAATTTAGGGAAACAGTCGTAAATGGCAGGGTTCTGCACTCCATGATCTTCCACCCATGCATCAGTCATGTACAGGCAACGTGGGTCTTTTTCAAATTCGCTGATTATTTCAGGTGTAGTATAAGGTCCCATGTTTACTCTGCCCCGGAAGTTACTCTTTTCGCAAAGCATCAAGTATGCTTTAAGGTCGCTTATTCCTTCTTCGCGAGCTATCTCATGTACAGTCTTTCCTTCATACTTCTCATAGCCTTCTCCTATATAGGCAATTTGAATATCCTTAAATCCAAAACCGAGGAGCAAGCTTGAAGCGAAAACCAGAACGCTGAGCTTTGCACGATTAATAGGTTTTTTACGCTCTGCAGGACTCATGGCCTGATACCAAGCCGGTAAGATTACAGTTATTACAGATACGCCCAGTGTCTCATTATATATGTCAAACATCATATCGATGCCGTCTTCACGGAGCTTATCTACGATAGAAACAAACTCGTCCTTATCTTTAAATGAGCGTCTGCCAACGAATATCGCATGAGAGTAGTGAAGCTTCGTCTTAGTCCCTTTAACGGCCTCAGCGAGCTCATCTACGGCTCTCAGCAGGTGTGAGCGGCCCAGCAGCTCAGGATATGACATCGAAACTGCAGAATTGGCACGAGGATGCACCGTCAGCGGTCTATCATATTTCTCGCAAAGCTTTGCGATCTTCTTGAGTTCTTCAGTATCGGCATAGATTCCCGGATCGTACATAAGTCCGAGAGATATTCCTGCCGCCCCCTGCTTTAACGCATCTTCAAGAATGCCAAGCATCTGAGCTTCCTCTTCGGAAGTCAATTCACGGCTGGCGCTTCCGGAAACGCTGGCACGTGCAGTACAATGTCCTGCGAGAACAGCCAGGTTGCAAGGGCTATTGCCATCAACCGCCTCCAAGAATTCGCCTACGATTCCCTTTGGTGCTTCACAATCCCCGAAGAAGAACAGTCCTCCGCCGATTTTATCCTTATGCGGAGTATCGTCAGCAAAGCCTGTCGCCGAAAGTCCGCAGTTGCCGCTTACGAAGGTAGTAATTCCCTGTCTGATGAAAGGCTCGAAATATCCACCCGGTTCCTTACGCAAGGCGAACCAGTCATTGTGTGAATGGGCATCTATAAATCCCGGCGCAAGGCTGAGTCCCTTAAGGTCCATTACTTCGCATCCGTCTTCTTCAATTTCGGAAGCAACATTTACGATTCGGTCGCCCTCTATCAGCACATCGCCGTTAAAAGCCTGCGCTCCGCTGCCGTCGTATATTTTAGCGTTCTTTAACAATACTTTTTTCATATGGAGACCTCCTCTTTAGTTTTTCGATCATGCTTTTATCTTCATTTTTCTCGCCAGATATATCGCAGGTGTATCGGCTATACTTGTGATAATAAAAATCACATATCCTCCCACACAAATGCTGATAAGCGTTTCTGTATCATATATCCCCGCAAACGCAGCTATGTTATATAACACCGTGTTTAACAGCTGAGATATCAGCGTAGAAAAATTATTTCTCACCCATAGAAATCTGTTGTTGTCGCCACAGAGTTTAGTGGTAAGCGCCCACCATCTGTGGTAAAGCCACACGTCGAATCGCTGGCATATGGCATACACTATCAGGCTTGCCGCTATGAGCCTTGGTGTATTTGTGAATATCACCTTGAAGCTTTCCCCTGCCCAGTCGCTTGCAGAAGGATCATATAGCAGCCAGCTCTGAGAGATAATAATAAATATGACCGAAGTGACGATACCCATAGTAACCGCTTTCTTGGCTGCATCCGCCCCTTCTCTCTCGCTCAGTATATCTGTAACAAGGAAGGTAGATGCAAATAAAACATTGCCCAGGGTCTGTTCTATTCCGAAGGCATCCACGACTCTCAGCACTTCAATATTAGCCAGGATAGTGGATATTGCCGTCCAGCAAAACAGCCCCGTCACACCAAAATAGCGATACATCAGCAAAACGCTGCCGTATATCACAACGATCGATAAAATCAGTAATAACTCGTTATTCATTTTTTTCTCCTTAGTTTTGTTTTAAGACAGGATGGTTTCGAACTGTCCCGCGCAGGCTTCCTGCGTCTTATTATATTTACTCTTTCCAAGCTTTAGCGACAGCGTCTGCAACGATGTCAGCTGCTCCCGGATAAAAAGCGCTAGGTATTATATAATCTGCCTCAAGCTCATCATCTCCGATGATTCCCGCCAGTGCAAAGGCCGCAGCCGTCTTCATCTCCTCGGTTATCCTTTTGGCTCTCGCCGCCAGGGCGCCCTTGAAAAGACCCGGGAAGATCAGAACGTTATTTATCTGATTAGGATAGTCGGATCTGCCTGTGCCTATGACTGCCGCGCCTGCGCGCTTTGCAAGATCCGGAAGGATCTCAGGTTCAGGATTTGCCATGGCGAAGATGATAGGGTCTGCATTCATGGATTTTACCATGTCTTCAGTAAGCACCTTTGCGGCAGAAACTCCGATGAAGAGATCTCTGCCCTTTACGGCATCTGCGAGGCTTCCCGTAAGACCTTCTCTGTTGGTTATATCAGCAAGTCTTCTCTTAGCTTCATTGAGGTCGCCCCTGTCATCAGAAAGAATCCCCTTGCTGTCACATGCCACGATGTCCTCGATGCCCAAATTCATCAGCATTTTGGCGATAGCCGTTCCGGCAGCACCGGCTCCGTTGATTACAGCCTTTATTGAGGCAAGCGGTCTGCCTGTAAGCTTGGCTGAATTTATAACAGCCGCAGAAACTACCACGGCAGTGCCATGCTGGTCATCATGAAAAACAGGAATATCTACCGCAGCCTGAAGCTTCTCTTCGATTTCAAAGCATCTTGGCGCCGATATATCTTCGAGATTTATGCCGCCAAGAGTAGGCGCGATATTTTTGACGATATTAACGATCTCGTCTACATCCTGAGTTTCAAGGCAAATAGGAAACGCATCGATGCCGGCAAATTCCTTGAACAAAAGCGATTTGCCGTCCATAACAGGAATCGATGCCAGCCCGCCAATGTTTCCCAGTCCCAGCACTGCAGAACCGTCGGAAACTACGGCAACTATATTAGATTTATTAGTGTACTTGTATACGTCTTCAGGGTTTTCATGGATCTTTCTGCAAGGCTCTGCAACACCCGGTGTATAGGCAGTGGATAAGTCATCCTTATCCTCTACCTTTACCTTGCTGATAACAGCCATCTTGCCCTTGTTTTCTTCATGCATTTTTAAAGATGCTTTATAGTAATCCATCTCAACCTCTTGTCTGCGATTATTTCGCAGGTTTCCAGGAACTCTTAAGTCCTACGATTTTGTTAAATACTTTTTCATCATCTGTAGTCAGCTTTTCGTCAGCGATGTAATATCCCTTTCTGAAGAACTGGAATCTTTCGCCTGCCTTAGCTTCAGCGATCATCGGTTCTGCATATCCGATAGTTTCAACTACTGATTCAGGATTCATGATCTGTTCGCCGTTTTCGTCGTCGATCATCAGATAATCATAATTTCTGATCTTGATTTCAACTGCAGTCTTGGCATCTACCCAGTGGATAGTTCCCTTGACCTTACGTCCTTCAAATCCGCTACCGCTTCTTGTTTCAGGATCGTATGTGCAGTGGAGTTCCTTGATGCTGCCGTCTTCGTTTTTGATAACATCGTTACATGTGATGAAGTACGCGCCCTTGAATCTCACTTCGTTACCCGGGAAGAGTCTGAAATACTTCTTAACAGGAACTTCCATAAAATCATCTCCGTCAACGTAAAGCTCACGGCTGAACGGAACCATCCGGTTACCCATTTCAGGAACTTCTCTGTTGTTTTCGATTTCCATTTCTTCAGTCATGTCTTCAGGATAATTTGTAATTACGATTTTGATAGGATTTTCAACAACGTTTCTGCTGGCAACTTTATTTTTCAAATCTTCTCTTACGCAATGCTCGAGAAGGCCTACATCTACCATGCTGTTAGCCTTGGCAACGCCGATTCTTTCACAAAAATCTCTTACTGCTTCAGGAGTGTAGCCTCTTCTTCTGATACCTGCGATGGTCGGCATTCTAGGATCATCCCATCCGTCAACGATGCCTTCATCTACCATGTTCTTCAGATATCTCTTACTCATTACTGTATTCGTAAGATTAAGTCTTGCAAATTCGATCTGCTGCGGTGGTGTCGGCCACTTGCCAACTTCGTTGATCACCCAGTCATAAAGAGGTCTGTGATCTTCGAATTCCAAAGTGCAGATTGAGTGTGTTATTCCTTCGATAGCATCTTCGATAGGGTGCGCGAAGTCGTACATAGGATAGATGCACCACTTGTCACCTGTGTTATGATGCTCTGCATGAGCTATTCTGTAAATAACAGGGTCTCTCATGTTCATGTTAGGAGAAGCCATGTCTATTTTAGCTCTGAGAACCTTTTCTCCGTCAGCGTACTTGCCATCTCTCATTTCTTCGAAAAGCTGCAGGTTTTCTTCTACGCTTCTGTTTCTGTAAGGGCTTTCCTTACCCGGTTCCTTAAGGGTACCTCTGTATTCTCTGATCTGGTCGGCATTAAGGTCACATACGTATGCCTTGCCGTCTTTAATAAGAGTTATTGCGCATTCGTACATTTCGTCAAAGTAGTCTGATGCCCACAGTCTATGTTCCCATTCGAAACCGAGCCATCTAACGTCAGCCTCTATGGAGTTTACGAATTCCATATCTTCCTTGACAGGATTAGTGTCATCGTATCTGAGATTACACTTGCCGCCGTATTTCTGTGCAGTAGTGAAATTCAGACATATAGATTTCGCATGACCTATGTGCAGATAGCCGTTAGGTTCAGGCGGGAATCTTGTGTGGACCTTGTCTCCGTACTTCTGAGCTTCCAGATCCTTATCTATGATATTGTGGATAAAGTTAGTAATTTCAGCCATAATGATCCTCCATATAAGGTTATTCTTACCACCAAGAGCAAACCATACTCTTGACATAATATTATAACATGCAAGCTTGTCGCAGCATGTTTCAATGAACTCTACCTTACGGCAACGCCGTATCAACAGATGAGTTCATTATATCAAAAATACTCATATAATTGCAATAGCAAGAGGGAACTGCACCTCTGCTTAGTCCTCTTCGCAGTCAATCATTAAAGCTTACTCAAAAAGAATAGAACCCTGTGAAAACTCATGTCCTTCGGACATTCAGACAGTTCACAGGGTTTGTCTATTCTTATATTTCGTTTCGCTTATGATTGATTCTGCTCATGCGGAAACCGCATCGGTGCAGTTCCTCTCGCTTCAGCTCTTATATTATCTTTCTACGATAACAGTTGTTCCCTGTCCACCGCCGATGCACAGAGTTGCGAGACCTGTCTTGGAATCTCTCTTCATCATTTCGTAGATCAGAGTAACGAGGATTCTTGCGCCGGATGCTCCGATTGGGTGTCCCAGTGCGATCGCTCCACCGTTAACGTTTACTTTTTCCATATCGAATCCCAGGTCCTTAGCTACTGCTACTGACTGAGCTGCGAATGCTTCGTTTGCTTCGATCAGGTCGATATCGTCGATTGTCATGCCGGCCTTTTCCAGTGCCTTCTGGCATGCAGGTACAGGTCCTACTCCCATGATGCTTGGGTCTACGCCTGCTGATGCATATGACTTGATTGTGCACAGTGGTTCGATTCCAAGTTCTTCTGCCTTTTCCTTTGACATTACTACCAGCGCTGCTGCTGCATCGTTGATTCCTGATGCGTTTGCTGCTGTTACGATTCCGTCCTTCTTGAATGCAGGTCTCAGCTTAGCGATTCCTTCTGCTGTTACGCCTTCCTTTGGATATTCGTCTGTATCGAAAATCTTTGGTTCTCCCTTTCTCTGTGGGATTTCTACAGGAACGATTTCATCCTTGAATCTGCCTGCCGCTACTGCTGCACATGCCTTCTGCTGTGATGCTGCTGCGAATGCGTCCAGTTCTTCTCTTGTCAGTCCCCACTGTTCGCATACGTTTTCTGCTGTGATTCCCATATGATAATTGTTGAACGCACAGATCAGTCCATCGTTTGTCATCATGTCGATCATCTTTGTATCGTTCATTCTTGCTCCCCATCTTCCTGAAGGGATTGCATACGCTGTTGCTGACATGTTTTCTGTACCGCCCGCGATAACGATGTCTGCATCTCCGGCTTTGATCATCTGAGCTGCCAGTGATACTGTTCTCAGACCTGAACCGCAAACCTTGTTCAGAGTCATTGCAGGAACTTCCTTAGGAATGCCGGCATCCATTGCTGCCTGTCTTGCAACGTTCTGGCCCAGACCACCCTGCAGTACGCATCCGTACAGTACTTCGTCGATTGTTGCCGGATCGATTCCTGCTCTGTTGATAGCTTCTTTGATTGCGATAGCGCCCAGTGTTCTTGCAGCTGTGCCCTTAAGTGATCCGCCGAAGCTTCCCAGTGGTGTTCTTACAGCACTTGCGATTACAACATCTCTCATAATAAATTTCCTCCTTAAATATGTTAACTTTTACCTTTACATAAAGAATAAACAAAACTGAAACTACTTAAATATGCCTATATACTTTTCTATAAGCTTAACCGGCTTGTATGACAGCTTGGCCTTTCTGAGATTAGGTATACCCATATCTTCTTCTCTGTTTATATACTTAGCCTTTGCTGCTACATTTCGACAAAATTCGTTGTTGATAGCCTGGTACAATCCTCTGTATTCAACGTTTGCTTTTTCAACGTGTTCGGTTATCGTCTTCTTCCCCAGCTTACCGCCTATGGCTATCGCTTGGATTTTGTTATCGATAATTATGGCACCTGCACTGTAGCCAACCGCCTCGATATTTTTGAACACATCCTCCATGGCCTGTTCTTCCATTTTGAGCATTTCCATCTCGTGAGCCGGAACTTCTTTTCTCTTGTTGAAGTCGGCTATGAATCTCATCGCATCATCTGCCATGTCTGATGTCAATTCTACATACTCATATTCAAATGTCTTTTTGAAATAATTCAGGTGGTTCTTCTTACTGTGAAGCGACTTCCCCTTCAATTCGATCAAATCCTGTGTAAGATAAATATAATCGTAATTAGGTCTGTCGTCAACAAAATGTATCTCAGGAACTGCTTCTTTGATTATTTCTGTCAGTTTAAAAGGCACCAGTCTCAAGCTGAAAGGTTGCCCTTTTTTCTCAAAATGCTCCTTCGCCTTATATATAGTTTCCCTCAGCGAATCCTTGTCATATTCTCCTGTTGCTGTCAACGGAGGGAATAAGAACGGCAGCTCGATGCCGTCTTCAAGCTCCAGATGACTTATGCCGGAGATACACATATAATCGCCTATCATATCCCAGCTGAATTTATTTATATCTCTCCACATATATTGAGCCGAAAAAGAGAGCCCTGATGTCTTGTATTCATATCCATTCAAGTACTTCTCAAGCACTTCCCTGTTGTCTATGGATATCATATTGTCAAACATGTACATTTAACCAATCTCCAATACGCTTATCTTTTATTTTACTATGGCAGAAATTGCCTTGAAGCCTTCCGCCTTAGAACTTCTGAGAATCTCATAAAGAACTGCTTCATAAGTAGTTATGGCAGCACCTGCCTCACCCATTCTTGTGATTCCCCAAAGCTTATCTTCTTCGCTTCTGGAAGAAATGCAGTCTGCAACCAGATATACATTGTATCCTGCTTCCATCAGCTGAAGAACTGTCTGCTGTACGCAGATATGTGCTTCAATACCGCATACGATGATATCTTTCTTACCGAGGGCTTCAAGTCTTGAAACGAACTCGTCTGTCGCCATGCAGCTGAAAGTGTTTTTTTCTACGTGTTCGAATTCACCGAGAGCTTCTGCGATAGACGGTATAGTCTCTCCTATTCCCTTAGTGTACTGCTGTGTTACGATGCCCGGAATACCCAGAGCATTAAGACCCTTGATCAGCTTTACAGTCTTTTCTTCAAGTCTCTTGTTATCGCTCATTACAGGCATGAGCTTTTCCTGAAAATCTATAGCAACGAACGCTGCGTTTTCTCTTACTATCATACTCATTTCCCTATCCTCCATTCACTGATTTCCTTCACCAGCTTATAGTCCGTTAAATCGCTGTGAAGCGGTGTTATCGATGCATAACCTTGCTGGTCGGCAACTACGTCTACCGTTTCCGGCAGGTCATCATAAAACACAGGCTCTCCCGTGTACATATATCCTGTTTTGCCATCTTCGGTCTCTACCGGAACAAACACTTCCACGTATTCTCTAGGGCCTAATGTCGTAAATCTCAAGCCTTTGATTTCTTCCTTCGGAAGGTTCGGTGTGTTGATGTTGAGCACAGTTTTAGCATCCATCTTGCCGTAAGCTTTCTTAACAGCTTCTACTGCCAGCTCACAGGCATATTCAAAATGCTCGGCTTCATGACTGTTTACAGATACCGCTGCAGACGGCACACCTAAAAGAGCGCCTTCTACTGCCGCAGACACTGTACCGGAATACAGAGTATCTGTTCCCAGATTTCCTCCGTGATTGATGCCTGAAAATACCATATCGATTTCGATACCCTTCTTCTCCAGCATCCTCTTACCGATTTTGACACAATCGGCAGGTGTTCCTGAAATCTGCAGTGCAAAAGCCGCATTCTCAAATTCTACTTCTTCAACAGTTATTGGTTTTAAAACAGTTATTCCATGGCCGCTGGCACTCCTCTGACTTTCCGGAGCGCACACGTAAACCGTAGCCACTTCTGAAAGTGCGTTCACAAGCTCATGTATGCCTCTTGCTTTTATGCCGTCATCATTGGCGACTAATATATTCATAAATATATCCCTCATTTGTCATAGTATCGTTTTATTATACCACAAAATAGTTTAGTCGCCCAGCACTTTTCCTATCGAATCGTTTATGACCAAGTTGGCTTTATCGTCGTATCCTGTCTCGGATTTATTGATAAGTATTATGTCCTTGCCGTTGAAATAATTGATAAGACCTGCTGCAGGATATACAACAAGCGATGTGCCTCCAACTATCAGCGTATCAGCCTCACTGATAGCCTTCACAGCCCCCATGATCACCGCATCATCGAGAGGCTCTTCATAAAGAACAACGTCGGGCTTTACGACTCCGTTGCACTTTGCACAATGAGGAATCCCCTTATGGCAATTCTCTTCGTCCATTATATAGTCAAGGTCGTATCTGCATCCGCAATCCATACACACGTTACGAAGCACGGAGCCGTGCAGTTCGTACACAGCCTTGCTTCCCGCCTTCTGATGGAGCCCGTCAATATTCTGAGTGACTACTGCAGTCAGCTTGCCCTCAGCCTCCAGCTCCGCCAACGCGATATGAGCCTTGTTAGGAAGCGCATCTCTATATATCAAATTCTTTTTATAGTAATCGTAAAACTTCTCCGTCTGATTCATGAAGAACGTTCTGGACAGCATATATTCCGGCGAATATCCGTAGTCGTTCATCGCCTTATAAAGCCCTGCCTCGGATCTGAAATCCGGGATGTTCGATTCTGTACTAACGCCGGCACCCCCGAAGAAAACAACCTTCTTGCTTCTGTCCAGCACTTCTTTTACTCTGATATCCATACCATCATCCTTTCTCATATATACGGCATTATACGGTTATCTCTGCAATCACATATATTTTATCACGTTTCTCCATTTTTAGATATTTATTTCAGTAAGGTTCTTCCGGTATCTAGCCGGCATAAAGTTTCTTTGGCATCTCGGATTCTTTCTCTCTTTTATGGCAATATTATCAAAGTAATTCTTCCAAAGTCTGCGGTATTCTCTCTCGTCTGCAGACAGCTCCGGAATATCATAGTCTTCGAAATGAGATATATACCACTCCCCTTGCAAAGCGATCAGCGCCTTGCTTCGTTTCACGTCATGTATTATGAATGGGTCATTTCTGTATCTGTCGCAGAAGTGGTGTGCAGTAAGTTCAAGCACATCATGATCAGGCTCGATCCTCGCATAAAGGATATCATTCTTCATAACAGAAAACCTGACAAACTGAAGCATCCGTTCTTTTTCGACAGATATCTTTTTTTCCAGCGCCTGAACGGCCAGCACCGTATCGTTGCCATGTAGCATCGACACACTCGAACCTTTTCGAAAACCTAAAACTATGTAATTGAGGATCTTCATTTCCTTGTCGGGATCGCACGTCAAAAAAGCCCTGTATACGCGTTTTAAGTCATACCCGGAGATTTTCTTCTCTATCGCATCGTAAACGGTCGTCGCTTTGTCCTCGTCTGTCTCAACCTCCATATACCCGTTCAGAAGGCTTGGCTGATATTGGCCACGTGTATATATCCCTGCCGCTTTATCCACGTAATAATGGTTATATATGCACGTCAAAAGGCCTTCAAATGTGCCGTCATATAAATAATCTATCATGTCTAAATCACTCCCGCTATTGCCAGTTTCTCTTGTCGCTCTCCGCTCTCTAGCTGCTTCCAGTCGCTTCCGAACATGCAAAGCTGCAGGCCGTTTTCCATCTGGAGTATCGAATTTCTTATGGTTTCCGGTTCGAATTTTCTATCCCCGTGATACTTGCCGCAGCAAGTTACAAAATACTTTGCTCTTTTCACTACTACCCCCATTTTCTTGAGATCGTCAAACTTGACGGCAGAAACCTTTCTTTGGCGCACTATGCGCTTTGCGCTGACGGCGCCTATCCCCGGAACCCTCATAAGCATCTCATAGGAGGCCTTGTTGACTTCGACCGGGAAGCTGTCCAGGTTTCTGATTGCCCATGTTATTTTCGGATCGAGATCGGGATCAAGATTATCTTCCCCGCCGTTAAATAACTCGCTGACGGAAAAGCCATAAAACCTAAGCAGCCAGTCAGCCTGATAGATGCGGTGCTCTCTTGCCAGGGGCGGTGCCGATGTTTTGTCGGGCAGTATCGGAGAGTCGACTACCGGTACATAGGCCGAATAATATACTCGCTTCATCTTAAAAGCATGATAGAGATTCTCACTGGTCGTAAGAACACTTTTATCGCTTTCTCCGCCCGCGCCTATGATCATCTGCGTAGTCTGCCCTGCAGGAGCGAAGACTTCCTTTGATTTCGATGATGGTATGCTAAGCTGCTGACCTTTGAACATGGTTCCCGGCCCCTTGAGTGCATTTCTTTCGATGAGCGTATTCGTGATTTGTCTCATGGGCGCGAATATCTGCTTAGGTTTTTTCTGAGGTGCGAAAAGTGCAAGGCTCTCGGAGTTGGGCATTTCTATATTGACGCTGAGTCTGTCGGCCACCAGCCCGATCTGATGAAGTATCTCCGGCGAGACTCCGGGTATGATCTTCGCATGTATATATCCCGCGAATCCGTATTTATAGCGCAGTAGCCTTAGCGCTTCCAATATCCTCTCCGCAGTATAGTCAGGAGAAATTTCCACAGCGGAGCTTATGAAAAGCCCCTCGATATAATTTCTTCTGTAGAACTCGATAGTCAGCTTCGCCAGTTCCTCCGGTTCAAATGAAGCTCTGGGTACATCATTCGATCTCTTGTTTATGCAGTATTCGCAGTCGTAAACGCATTTGTTTGTAAACAGAACCTTAAGCAGTGATATACATCTGCCGTCCGCAGACCAGGAATGACAGATGCCTGAAGCGTGTGCACTTCCTATCTTGCCGTTATTGCCACGATTCACACCGCTGCTTGAACAGGACACATCGTATTTAGCACTGTCTGCCAGTATCTTCAGCTTGTTCATCATCTCTTCCATGGCGCGCCTCCTTTATAGTTATATTTTATCACTGCGCGAACATAAGTTCAAGAACGTTTGTTTTTATCAAATTCTTTTGATAGCATACTACAAGTATCCGGCAATATGGTAGAATATAATAAATAGTCGACCCAAGCTATTATTATGGAAAGGAAGCACGCTCATGAAAAAAACCGCACTGGTCCTCAGCGGAGGCGGTAGCCGTGGCGCTTATGAAATCGGTGTCTGGAAGGCCCTTGACGAACTGGGGATAAAAATTGATATGGTGTTCGGAACTTCTGTCGGCTCGATCAACGGCGCTTTGATCGCACAAGGCGACTTGGCTTTGGCTGAGACTTTATGGTACGATCTGCAAACAGATATGGTTTTTGATGTGGTCGAAGAAGAGTATCGATTTAAAGATAGCTTGGATAAGATCAAAATCGGCGGGATGTCTGCCGATGATGTTCTTGGCTATGCGAAAGAAATCGTTCTCCACGGGGGAGCCGGCACTTCAGGTCTCGTGAGCTTAATGGACAAATATATCGATGAATCTGCCATTCGTGCTTCGGCCGTTGACTTCGGTCTCGTAGTCACTGAATATCCGACTATGGATGGCCAATTTCTATACGTTAATGACATTCCCGAAGGACAGCTTAAGAATTACATACTGGCCAGCGCGTCTTGCTTCCCTGCTGTCAGAAAATCTGTAATCGGCGATAAACAATATATAGACGGTGGCTACAGTGACAACCTGCCAATAGAAATGGCACTGAAGCATGGTGCTTCCACCATCATAGCAGTAGATTTACAAGCTGTAGGCATAATACAAAAATCCACCATCGAATTGGCAGAGGAATCTTGTGAAGAATTTCATATGATAAAATCTCGCGAAGATCTCGGCAACTTCCTCATCTTCGACGGCGACAATTCCAAGCGAATAATTACGTTGGGGTACTTAGACACCATGAGAAATTTCGGCAAATATGACGGCCTTAGATATACCTTCGAAAGAGGCGCGTTCAAACCGCACCATCTTAACGGCGCCGAGACTGCAGCTCGTATTATGGGCCTTGACCCTTGTAAAATATACACGGCCGAATCCTTCGTCGCCGAATTGAAGCCGCTTGTCTCACAGCACCAAGCCTGTTGCGATAGTATCAGCGACTACCTCGATGACTCTGAACTTCACAGCCAACTGCTCCTTCACATCGCTGACAGTCTCAAAGAAGATGAAGCTGACAGCATGTTTATGAATCCTGCTGTCTACACAGCGATGAAGAATGAAATACAAGCCGCCAATTTCCTTATTAAGTATGGATTGGTGTAAATATTATCGTTTGTTGGTTTTAAATTTCAGGATTTTAACATAAAAAACCCGACTCACACTTCCGTGAGCCGGGTTTTATATTTCTTATGATTTAAAGACGTCTTTATTATTCAGCCTTAGGTGCTTCTGCCTTAGGTGCAGGAGCCGGTTTTTTCTTTCTGTAGTTTACGATAGCGCCTGTAGGACATTCCTTAGCACACAGACCACAATTCTTACACTTAGTGTAATCGATTCTAGCCAGGTTGTTTTCGATTATGATAGCGTCAAACTTACATGACTTCTGACACTTCATACATCCGATACAGCCCTTTTCACAAGTCTTTCTTGTAACGGCGCCCTTGTCAACTGACTTACATGCTACATGTACCAGCATCTTCTTAGGAACCATTTCCACGATGTTGTTAGGACAAACCTTAGTACAAGCTCCGCAACCGATACATTTTTCTCTATCGATAACAGCTACGCCGTTTACGATTCTGATAGCATCATAGTTACAAGCTCTCTGACAGTCGCCCATTCCGAGACATCCGTGAGGACAAGCCCAGTTGCCGCCGTAGAACATCTTAGCAGTTTTGCATGTGTAAACTCTGTCAGCTTCCATGATCTGCTTAGTAACGCCATAGTTACCCTGGCATTTTACCATAGCAACCTTTTCTTCAACTTCTCCTGCTTCTACGCCCAGGATTGCTGCGATTTCAGTTGCAAGTCCGGGACCGCCTACAGGACATAATGTAGGACTTAAGTTAGGATCATCTGCGAATGCATTAGCATAGTCATCGCAGCCTGCGAATCCGCAGCCACCGCAGTTGGCGCCCGGAAGCGCTTCTCTGATTGCAGCTACCTTTTCGTCAACAGGTACGAACATCAGCTTTGATGCTATTGTAAGGATGATACCGAAGATCAATCCAACTGCTGCTACTATTATAGCAGGTATTACTATTGTTCCCATATGTATCCTCCCTTCTTAACCGAATATACCGTCAACTACGCCTGAGAATGCCATGAATGCCATTGACAGGATAGCTGCAGCAACGAGAGTGATAGGAATTCCCTGCCAGCACTGAGGGATACCCTTGCAGTTTTCCAGCTTTTCTCTGAGGCCTGCGAACAGTACCATTGCCAACAGGAAGCCGATTCCGGCACCGATTGAGCAAACGATAGCTTCGAAGTAGTTGTAGCCTTCAGTGATATTCATGATAGTTACGCCCAGTACTGCGCAGTTAGTTGTGATCAGTGGAAGGAATACGCCCAGTGACTTATAAAGTGGTGGCATGTATTTCTTCAGAGTCATTTCTACCAGCTGTACCAGTGATGCGATAACCAGGATGAATACTACTGTCTGCAGATATCCGATGTTAAGTGCATCGAGGATGAATTTCTGGATTGGCCATGTTGCCAGTGTTGCGAGAACCATTACGAAGGTTACCGCAGCACCCATACCTACTGCTGAGTCAAGCTTTTTTGATACGCCCAGGAAAGGACAGATACCCAGGAACTGCGATAATACGAAGTTGTTTGTAAGGATAACTGTCATCATGATGATTAATAATTCAGTCATTATTCATCAGCCTCCTTTCTGTCGCATGAACCGCCGCACATTTCAGCCATCATACAGCCTTCACAGCCGATTTCCTTTTTCTTGATAGCTTTGCCCTTGCTGAAGTAATTAACTGCAGCGATCAGGCAGGCGAATACGAAGAATCCACCCGGAGCCAGCATGAATATGCCGGCAGGAGTGATTGCTGTATCAACATAGATAGGGATATCAAATGCTGTTCCTGCACCGAAGAATTCTCTGATGAGTCCCATGATGCCAAGAGCCAGTGTGAAACCGATACCCATACCAACGCCGTCGAGAGCTGAGTCGATAACGCTGTTCTTGGAAGCGAACATTTCCGCTCTTCCCAGGATGATACAGTTTACTACGATCAGTGGAATGAACAGACCCAGTGCCGCATCGAGTGCAGGCAGATAAGCCTTAAGCATCAGCTGTACCACTGTTACGAAGCCTGCTATAACTACGATGTAGCAAGGGATTCTTACCTTAGCAGGAATTATATTCTTCAATAATGATATTACGATATTTGAGCAGATAAGTACTGCCATTGTGGAAACACCCATACCAAGTCCGTTAATGGCACTTGTAGTAGTCGCCAGTGTCGGACAAAGTCCCAGCAAGAGTACTAATACGGGGTTTTCCTTGATAATGCCTTTTGTTACTATACCAAGTTTATTCATTATTTAACACCTCCGCATTCTTCAAACTGGTTCAGTGCCGCTTCTATTGAGCAGTATACTGCGTTTGATGTTATTGTTGCTCCTGTGATGGCATCTATACCAGCATCGCTGTTGATATGTCCGCCAACCACTTCTCCGACGCCCT
>JAUMXT010000012.1:18980-25830 GCA_030529015.1 Bacillota bacterium
TACTGAGCAAGATACTCAGGTGTCATAGCCTTGGTACCAAGTCCCGGAGTTTCTGCATGTTCTGTAACTGTTGCTCCTGTGATGGCACCGTTTGCATCTATACCAACCATTACCTTAACAGCTCCGCCGAAGCCCTTGTAGTTAGCTGTTACTGCCATACCGGCACCGTTGTTTGCCATGTAGCAATCGATAACGCCTTCAGCCAGGTCGCCGTCGTACTCAGTAAATGCATCTCCTTCAGGAAGAACCAGCATTCTTGCTTCGTCTGCAGCCTTTGCCTGATTTTCGATGATCTTAGGATTTGCTATGCTGTATGTTCCTGCCAGTGCCAGTGTTACCACGAAGCATATGCAGATAAGAACGATACTAGGGAAGATGTTTTCTTTGAAATTATTATTTTTCATTATCATCTCCTCCTTTCGCCTTTTTTGGTGCAGGGAACATTCTGTTTTCACAGATTCTGTCTATGTAAGGACAAAGGATGTTCATCAGCAGGATTGCGAATGATACGCCTTCAGGATATGAAGCGAAGATTCTGATCAGCATTGTGAACAGTCCGCATCCTATACCGAATATGATTTTGCCCATTGGCAGTGTCGGTGATGTTACATAGTCAGTAGCACAGAAGAATGCGCCCAGCATAACTCCGCCTGCACACAGGTGGAAGATAGCGCCGTCAACGCCTCCCCAAATCAGTCCGAGTACAGCAACTGTAGCCAGGAATGATACAGGAATGTGCCATGTGATAACTCTGCTGCAGATGAGGAAGATTCCTCCGATAAGCAGTGCCAGTGCACTTACTTCACCGATACATCCGCCTACGTTACCAAGGAACAGGTCGAGATTTGAAACAGTTACTGCTTCAGGTCCACCCATCATCAATTCACCCAGAGGAGTTGCGGAAGTTACTGCATCCACACCTGTGCCTCTTGCTGTAGGCCATGTAGTCATTTCTGTAGCAAATGCGATGAACAGGAAGATTCTCGCTGTTACTGCAGGGTTTACCAGATTCTGTCCGATACCGCCGAAGAGCTGTTTAACTACTACGATAGCAGCGAAGCAACCAACGATAGCGATCCAGTAAGGCAGTCCTGCCGGCAGGTTGAATGCTAAAAGCACGCCTGTAAGCACAGCACTCAGATCTCCTACTGTCTGCTTTTTCTTTAATATTACGTTCATAAGATATTCGAACACTACGCAAGCGATAACGCATACGATAGTCAGCGTAGCCGCTCTGTATCCGAACTGGTAGATACCTACTGCGAATGCAGGTATCAGCGCCACCAGCACCAGACCCATGATCTTCTGTGTATTCACAGGTCCCACTGCATGAGGCGCCGATGATACGATCAACTTTTCATGATACTTATTATCCATTATTTACTCGCCGCCTCCTTTACAAATGCTTTCGCCATTTTATGTGTGAAGCTGAGAGGTCTTCTGGCAGGACAGATATATGAGCAGCTTCCGCATTCCATACACTGCATTACCTTCAGTTTGTTCAGCTTGTCAGCATCCTTGTTTTCGTATGCTTCTACCATTGATACCGGCAGAAGATCGAAAGGACATGCTCTTGTACACATGCCGCACTTGATACATCCTGTTTCTTCAGGGATCAGTGCCTGAGGTCCGTCAAAGAACAATATGGCATTGTTGTTCTTAACGAGAGGAAATGCGTCTGAGTAAACTGCTCGACCCATCATAGGTCCACCCATGATGATCTTCTTAGGCTCAGCCTTATATCCTCCGCATGCCGCTGCAACGTCAGCGAGTCTTGTTCCGATAGGAACGATTATATTTTTTGGCTCTGCTATCGCATTGCCGTCTACTGTTATTCTCTTAGTTGTAAGAGGTCTGCCTGTCTTCAGGTACTGACCGATGAACGCGAATGTAGTTACGTTTGAAAGCACGATGCCCAGCTGTGCAGGCAGTTCTCCTGCATTGAGGGTCTTTCCTGTGATTTCGTAAATCATAACTCTTTCTGCACCCTGCGGATATCTTGCTCTCAGCACTTTAACCTTGATATCGTCTGCGTGACCGTTTTCCTTGATTACTGCATTTAGCTTTTCGATAGCATCCGGCTTGTTTTCTTCAACTCCGATATATGCCATTTTAATATCAAGATACTTCATAACCGCCAGAACTCCGTCAATTATGAACTGAGTATTTTCAAGCATCAGTCTGTGGTCTGACGTAATGAACGGTTCACATTCCGCTGCATTTACAATCAAAGTGTCCACTTCATCAAGATTCTTAGGGTTGAGCTTGATGTGTGTAGGGAATGACGCTCCGCCAAGACCTACAAGTCCACTTGCTCTCATCGCTGCTATAAAATCTTTCATATCATTTATAACAGGCGGCTTAATCTCCTCCCAAACTTCCTGCTTGCCATCAGCTTCGATAACGACCATCTGATCCTGTCCACCCATAACATTTCTCATGTTGATGATCTCTTTTACCGTACCCGACACGCTGGAATGAATAGGAGCACTTACAAACGCATCTGTATCTCCGATGATCTGCCCAACCTTTACTGCATCGCCCTTAGCCACCAGCGGCTTACATGGCGCCCCTATGTGCTGTGACATGGAAATACAAACAGTTTCAGGGATAGGCATAATCTCAGTTGCACAAGCAGCGGTATGCTTCTCATGGCTGACATGAATGCTATTCAGGTGCTTACCTTGCTGTCCCATTTCAAAAACCTTCCTTCCTTAAATGTCTCTAAATCATTTGTATACTGTATTAACCCTATACATTGTCAATTATAACACAATTCGACTAGAATTGCTATCCAATTAACTGAATAATTAGACCGTCTTTCCGCAATTATGTAGCTTATATATATATGTATATACAAACAAAAAAACTCAAAAAATATTTTGAGTTTTTTAAAATTCGCAATTCTGTCCAAAACTACCTACATATATATAGTTATGAATTGGTTTTTTTATATTCGCATTTGCTTATAGGGTTCCAACAGTCATCTACTTTAAGCCCCTTAAGGTTATTCTCAAGCGCCCTTATTACCGCACTGTGAGTTACCAAAACAATATCTTTGCTGTCATCTTCCTCGAGGATATGCCTCAGCGCCTTTACCGCTCTGTACTGTACATCATAGAAATTCTCTGCTTTGTTTCCGGTTTTAAAAGTAAATATATCCTTCCCCCTTCTATCATATTCATCCGGGTATTTTTCTTTTATTTCTCTTACGGGCCTGCCGTCCCAGCTTCCCAGGGAGATTTCCTGCAAGTCATCTATGACGCAAAGCTCAACATCTCCTTTTAATGCCATCTTTATTATTTCGGCAGTCTGCTTCGCTCTCGTCAAAGGGCTGGTATATATTTTTTTCACCGAGCTTGTCGAGCCCTTTCCCTCAAGCTCTTCAGCAAGCTCCGCTGCCATCTTTTTAACGTCTTCTACTGCATCTTCGGCAAGAGGCACATCATATCTTCCTATGAACATTTTCTCATCGTGCTGCTTCGTCTGTCCATGTCGAACAAGATATATATTTCTACCCATTGCCTTTTCTTCCAAAGGCGCACGCTTACATCCGGCTTCAAGAAAGCTTTTTATCTCTTCATAGCCCTCCGGTGTATCCATATCCATAACGCAGCCTTCCTCACAAACAGGTATGCGCACCATTCTGTCTCGGTATTTGTCCGTTACAGCCTTTAGCCCGCCCCGTCCGTCGCAGCTTAATATCTCATCAAAATATCTTTTGGGGATATACAAAGGATGACCTTTTTTCCCTTCGAAAACAGGAACCGCGAAATTCAGATCATCTGCGCTTTGCATAAGGCTCTTTATCACATCACTGCTTATGAGCGGACAATCTACAGGCATCAGGAAAATACCCTCGGTGTTGTGCTCAAGCTCCGCCACATAAGAAATACCTTTTCTTATAGAAGAAAACATTCCATTATCGTAATCCTCGTTATATGCTTCCTTTAGTTCTTCTATTACCGGCGCCAGAAGTTCTCTGTTATGGCCTGTAACTACCACGATATTATTTATGCCTGCTTCACGAGCTGACGCTATTGACCTTTCTATCGCCGTCATGCCACCTACATCCAGCATCGGTTTAAAAGCATTCATCCTGGATGAGTAACCTGCCGCCAGGATAACCGCCGAAAAGCTTCTTGATATTAAATTGTTTCCGCCGGTCGTTCTTACCATTTCTTATTCCTTATTCAATCCTGCTCTTACCTGAATTATCTCTGCTACGATGCTGATGGCGATTTCCTCCGGCGTTTCCGATCCGATGGAAAGCCCGATAGGTGAGTAAATTTCTTCAAAGTCTTCTTCCTTGAAACCTTCTTCGAGAAGCGCATCATAAAGTATTCTGTTTTTTCTTCTGCTGCCTATCATTCCAAGGTATGCATGAGGTTTTTTCAGGGCCTGTCTGAGCACCTGAAGGTCACCTCTGTGACCTCTTGTTACGATGATGATATAGCTGTCTTCATCTGTCTGTATTTCGTCAAACGCGTGGTCAAAATCCTTTACTACCAAAGTCTGCTCTGCATGAGGATATCTTTCTGCATTGGCGTACTCTTCACGATCATCTATTATTATCGTTCTGAAATCCACATGTCTCAGCACCGGCTCCAACGCATATGCGACGTGACCTCCACCGAAAATATATGCCGTGCTTGCCAGCTTGAATTCTTTGATGAAGTCTCCCGGATTTTTGGCATCGATGTAATCGATCTGAACTGTAGCATCCCCGCCGCAGCCCATGTCGAGCGCGTCTCGTTGCTTTTCATCGAGGATAAAACTATACACATGCGACTTTTCCTTTGTTTCAAATGTCTTCTTGCACAGTTTTTCCGTCTCCGCCTCAAGCAATCCGCCGCCTACTGTTCCTACTGTGGTTCCATCTTTTTTCATCATCAGAACAGCACCTTTTTTTCTTGGCGTCGATCCGCTTGTTTCCACTACTTTTGCCAGGACAAAGTCTTCTCCCTGTTCTATGAGGTCTCTTGCAAAATATGATAATTGCTGTGACATTTTTTTCTCCTTTTGTTCCCTTTATCTATCTCTGAGATATCCTTTAACTGCATTGCGCGGCCCTACTTTGTCGAGACGTCTAAGGATGCTGCCGCATCTGCACTCATCTGTAAGCCATCTGCTGTAATCTCCCGTCCTGTATCTGATAAACGGCATCCCGTTTCTCGTAAGAGTAGTGAAAACGATCTCTCCGTATTCACCATCAGGCAGCACGTTCCCCGTATCCGGGTCTATGATTTCTATATAAAGGTCAGCTTCTCTCACATGGTATCCTTCGCTGCATCCACAAGCAACTGCACATCCAAGCCCCATTTCCGTCATGCCGTAATGCTCATACACCTTGCATCTAAAGGACCTTTCTATCTTGTCGCAAACCTGCTCGTCCACATATTCTGCGCTAAGAAGCACCCATTTAAGAGTGCCTTTTTCACGATTTGCATCGGCGATCATGGCCATATGAGTAGGCAGCGCCACCACACCTGTTATCTCCTCTTTTTCTATTATTTTAAGGAGTCCTTCTATTTCTTCGTTGCCCTCTTCAGTGGCCGCCGGTCGCGCTTCAGGCAAGCCGTATTCCACTGTTTTCGCGCCGAAGTTTCTTAGTGCCGTTCCCAGCAGTTTGCCGATAGATCCGGGCACTTTAGCCGGCATCAAAATAAGGATCTTGTCGTTTTCATCAGCCATCAGCCGCATGCCGTTTTCGAAGAAATCTATGGTGAGCTGTTGGTCTTCTTCCGTGAAATATACCCGCTTAGGTTTGCCTGTGCTTCCACCGGTGTCCAGCGTCACTATCCTGCTTATTTCTCCCGGTTTGACGCACAGCATATCCATTTCCCTTTCCCGGAGCTCTTCCTGAGTCTCAAAGGGCAGGTCTTCGAACCTTTCTGCCGTATCCTTGTATTTTTCTCTGTAAAAGCTACTGTTTTCAACGGCATATTTAACCGTTTCCGCAAGCTTTCTCTCGATATATTCATCCAGCGACTTACGAGTGATCCTGTCGTTTTCGCCAAGTTTCCCCGCAGTCCAGTCGTCAAGAAATCTTCCTATTCCCACTCCAGCAGCTCCTCTAATTTAACTAACGTTGCTTCGACGATCATCGGGCATTTTTCTATTTTGGCCATCGGATCGTCTCCGAGAAGCTCATCACATCCAAGGGTTCCGAAGCTTTCTTCAAACCATTCCAAAAATTCCTGCACGATCCCTTTTTCAGCTGCCTTGGCATCGGCGAGATACATGAGACAAACAGCCGCTGATGCACATCCGCAAATGCTGCCGCACTTTACACCCTCGCAAAGCCCTGCCATTGCTGCCACCAACTGCGAATTTTCCATGCCAAGCTTTTCGAGACCTATCTCTGCGATGATCTGACTGCAACAATAATTCTTCATTTTTAATGTAAAGATCTTCTCTTTCATTTTCTTCCTCCCATTCTCCCTTTGGCCTATTCCGGCTTCTGAGCAACTAAAAGGAAATATCCCAACTTATTATTCTTATCATTAAAATCCGCATCACACATCATATCTTCGAGGCTCTTGCCGTCCATAAGCAGCTGTGCTGCGAAATTGTCTAAATCTATCGACCTATCTTCAAAAGCAATGATCTTATATCCTATTTCTTCAAGCTGAGCAATAAGTGGTTCTTCGAAGAACGCCCCCTTAACTCTGAAGTCGACGAATCTCGTAGGATTTTCTTCGCAGTCTCCGTCCTTTCGCGGCTTCATGGCCAGCCTCTGAGCTTCCATTTTGACTGCCTTCATCTTCATAGGGTCCGGATTTTTATAATATAGATCACTGATGATGAGCTTGCCGCCTTTTTTAAGAACGCACCATGCTTCATGAAG
>JAUMXT010000078.1 GCA_030529015.1 Bacillota bacterium
TTTCACCTCTGTCGAAATAGATTTCTGAACAAGGTCCGCAAGGGCCTGTACCGATCTCCCAGAAGTTGTCGTCCTTGCCGAGACGAACTATTCTGTCCTCAGGCATGCCTATTTCGTTTTTCCAAATATTATATGCCTGGTCATCTTCTTCATATACTGTTGCCCAAAGCTTGTCTGTAGGCATTTTAAGAACTTCTGTGATGAATTCCCAGCCCCAGTTAAGTGATTCGTGCTTGAAGTAATCTCCGAATGAGAAGCTTCCCAGCATTTCGAAGAATGTACCGTGTCTTGAAGTATAACCTACATTCTCGATATCGCCTGTTCTGATACATTTCTGGCAAGTAGTCATTCTCTTGCTTGGAGGCGTTTCTAGCCCTGCGAAATATGGCTTTAAAGGCGCCATACCTGAATTTATAATAAGCAAGCTCTTATCCTTTTCAGGAATAAGAGAAAAGCTCTGTCTTCTGTAATGTTCTTTTGATTCATAAAAGCTTAAAAACTTTTCACGTAATTCATTTAAGCCCATTTTTTCCATGATGATTTCTCCTCTGTTTTTATTCAATACCTAAGTAATTATTGTAACAGAAACACGTTTAAGATTCAATAATAATCAACTAAAAAACAATGGTCTTTAGACGCCTTGAAGAACGATTTGTGACGGTGCAGCTACAACTGCATGCGAAGAGAGCATAAAGAATAGCAAAACCTCGGGAACTGTTTGAAGGGGCTATTGGCCACAAGTTTTCCCGAGGTTCTGTTCTTTGCGATCAAGCATATACAGTTGTCTGAGCCGACACACTAGTGAAGCAAGGCGTCGGAAGACTATTTTGCTTTACTTTCACAGTAAAGGCATCTATATACTCTGTTTTCTTTATCTGTAAGTTTGAATATATGAGAAAGTTCCTGCTCTGTAGTAGTGATACATCTAGGATTCTTGCATTTGATGATATCAACCAGTTCTTCAGGTGCATCGATATGAGTTCTCTTAACTCTTTCGCCGTTCTTGATAATATTAACTGTAATATTAGGATCCACATATCCGATAGCATCTAAATTTAAGTCGATCATCTGGTCGATCTTGATAATGTCCTTCTTTCCCATCTTTTCACTTACAGCGTTCTTAATGAGAGCAACTTCACAATTAAGTGAATCAAGTCCCAGAATCTTATACAGGTACATACCCTGTCCGGCCTTGATGTGGTCCAGTACTATACCGTTTTCAATCTTGCCTATAATCATTTATTTCACCTCCAGAAGTTTAAGGATAAGAGCCATTCTTATATATTTACCATTGAGTACCTGTTCGAAATAAACTGCTCTAGGGTCATCGTCGATTGCTGTCGAAATTTCGTTTACTCTTGGCAGCGGATGAAGAATGCTAAGGTCTTCCTTGGCATTTTCCAGCTTGTCCGGAGTAAGGATATAGCTGTCTTTAAGTCTCAGGTAGTCCTGTTCATTGAAGAATCTTTCTCTCTGAACTCTTGTCATATACAGTACATCGAGCTGTGGCATTGCTTCTTCAAGATCTGCAGTTTCAATAAATTCGATGTTGTTTCTGATAAGAACTTCTTCCTTCAGATATTCAGGGATCTTCAGTTCATCCGGTGAAATCAGTACAAACTTCACGTTTTCATATCTTGACATAGCACTGATCAGTGAGTGAACTGTTCTGCCGAACTTAAGGTCGCCGCAAAGTCCGATTGTCAGGTTGTCAAATCTGCCCTTTTCTCTGCTGATAGTGAGCAAGTCTGTCAAAGTCTGTGTTGGATGGTTATGTCCGCCGTCTCCTGCATTTATGATAGGAACGATAGTCTTTCTTGAAGCTACGAGAGGAGCACCTTCTTTAGGATGTCTCATAGCAATGATGTCTGCATATGCACCAACTGTTCTGATGGTATCTGCAACACTTTCGCCTTTAGCTGCTGATGAGCTCTGTGCTTCTGAAAATCCGATAACGTTTCCGCCCAGTTCGTACATCGCTGCTTCGAAACTGAGTCTTGTTCTTGTTGATGGTTCGAAGAAAAGTGTAGCGAGCTTCTTTCTCTTACATTTTTCAGCGTAATCATCAGGGTTTTCAATAATGTCCTTAGCGACAGCTATCATCTCATCGATTTCTTCAACTGTCAGCTCCATAATGTCAATCAGGTGTTTCATTCTTTCCTCCTTATCCTATCCAACTTTCATCCTGCGGGTTATCTCTAAACGCCATAAGTCTTGCGATATCTTCCTGCTTGATATATCCTGTTTCAGCCGCAACTTCAGCTACAGCATCAAAATCAGAAAGGCTCACATTCTTGACATCGGCAGCAGCAAGTCTTTCAAGACCCTTCTTCATGCCATATGTAAATATGCTAACTACGCCAAGTACCTCTGCTCCTGCTTCTCTAAGCGCTTCTACTACATCAATAACGCTTCCGCCTGTAGAAATGAGATCTTCTATAACAACGACCTTCTGGCCCTTTTCAAGTCTACCTTCGATACGGTTGTTTCTGCCGTGATCCTTAGCTCCGGAACGAACATAACCCATAGGGATATCGAGAATATGGCCCGCGATAGCTGCATGAGCGATACCTGCTGTACTTGTTCCCATCAGAACTTCAGCATCAGGATAATGCGCCTTAACTGTATCGGCTATAGCGTTTTCCACCTTTGTTCTCATTTCAGGTGCTGTTAATATCAGTCTGTTATCACAGTAGATTGGGCTTTTTATACCGCTTGCCCAAGTAAACGGATCATCAGGTCTTAAGAATACTGCTTCGATTTCCAGAAGGCCTTTGGCGATTTCTTTTTTCATATTTTTCTCCTCTATGTATAATTATTTATCCTACAAATTCAGCTACGCATCTTTCATATGCAGCTTTCGGGTCCTTAGCACCTGTGATGCTTCTTCCCACTACGATATAATCAGAGCCCAGTTCCTTAGCCTTGGCAGGTGTAGTTACTCTTGCCTGGTCTCCCTTATCATCATCTGCAAAGCGCACTCCCGGCGTAACTGTCAGGAATTCGCTTCCGCATGCGTTATGTACTTTATCTGCTTCAAGCGGTGAGCAAACTACTCCGTCGAGTCCTGAGATCATCGCATTGTAAGCGTAATGACCAACTACTTTTTCCATAGGTTCTTCTATGAGAATATCAGCTTCCATTCTTTCCTGTGTAGTTGAAGTGAGCTGAGTTACGGCAATAAGAAGAGGTCTTGTGCCGTCTTCTCTTGTAAGTCCTTCAAGGGCCGCTTCCATCATCTTGCAAGTTCCTGCTGCGTGAAGGTTACACATATCTATGTCTAAATTAGATAAAACTTTCATTGCCTTCTTCACTGTATTGGGAATGTCATGAAGTTTAAGGTCGAGAAATACTTTATGTCCGCGTTCTTTGAGAGTCTTTACGATTGCCGGACCTTCAGCATAATAAAGCTCCATACCGATCTTCACATATGGCTTATGTTCTTCAAGCTTATCGAGAAATGACAGTGTCTGTTCGCAGCTGTCGAAATCACAAGCGATAATAACGTCTTTACCCATTAATGTGCACCTCCTATTATTTCTTCAAGGTTTGTGATACCGTATTTATCCATTACACGAGGAAGATCCTCCACGATTTTCTTGCAAACATATGGATCCACCAGATTAGCAGCTCCCACCTGAACAGCCGTTGCTCCCGCAAGCATCATTTCGATAACGTCTTCAGCCTTTGATATGCCTCCGATACCTATCACAGGAATATCTACAGCCTCATATACCTGGTATACCATTCTCACAGCGACCGGGAATATTGCAGGACCTGAAAATCCGCCCATTTTATTTGCTATAACTGGTTTCTTTGTCTTAAGATCTATTCTCATTCCAAGCATAGTGTTTATAAGTGCTATGCCGTCTGCACCTGCCTTCTCACAAGCTTTAGCTATGGCTACTATATCAGTAACATTCGGCGAAAGCTTTACGATTACCGGCTTTGTAGCTACTTCTTTAACAGCTCTTACAACTGATGCTGCTGCCTCGGGATCAGTTCCAAAGGCAATTCCTCCGTCATGTACATTAGGACATGATACATTAATCTCAAGCCATCCAATTTGATCGCACCCATCAAGTCTTCTGCTCACTTCAGCATATTCTTCGATGGAAAACCCGCCAATGTTTGCCATAACTTTTTTATGTAAACAATTTGCCAGTTTCGGCAATTCTTCTTCTATTACCTTTTCCACTCCCGGATTCTGAAGTCCTATGGAATTAATAAGACCTTCGTTACATTCTGCAATTCTCGGAGTAGGATTTCCGAATCTCGGTTCAAGTGTAGTTCCCTTAAAGCTGAAGCTTCCGAGCACATTTATTTCAAAAAGCTCTGCATATTCATACCCATATCCGAACGTACCACTGGCTGCCATCACAGGATTATCCATCTCGATGCCGCAAAGCTCAACTTTGGTTCTTAAGTCTTTTACCATATGATCTCGCTCCTTTCCAGTACTGGTCCGTCTTTGCAGATCCTCTTGTTTCCGTATTTAGTCTCACATGAACATCCCATACACGCACCGAAACCGCATCCCATGCGCTCTTCGAAGCTGAAATGTCCTTCAATATTTTCATCGGCTGTATTATCTATAGCTTTTAACATCGGCTCCGGACCACATGCACATATATGATCATATCCTGATAATTCCTTTAACGCATCAGTCACAAAGCCTTTAATACCAACGCTTCCGTCAGCTGTAGCAATTTTCACATCTGCTCCGAGCGCTTTGAATTCATCTATATAAAATACCTCTTTTTCACTGTTGAATCCAAGAACGACTGTTGGATTCTTCCCTTCCTTCTTAAGCTCTTTGCAAAGCCCGTACATAGGAGGAACGCCTGCGCCTCCGCCTATCAGTATAGGGTTTTGCCCGCACTTTGCAGTATCATATCCATTGCCCAGCGGCGTAAGGATATCGAGCTTTTCTCCTTCCTTAAGACCTGACATGTATTCGGTACCTCTTCCTACTGTTTTATAGATAATAGTAAGGGTTTCTTCGTTCCAATCGCATACCGAAATAGGTCTTCTCAGATAAAATCCGTCAAGTCTGATATTGACGAACTGTCCCGGATTTATCACTCCGTGTCCATTGTCTTCACATCCAAGGACCATCTTGTAAGTCTTATCTGCGATTTTTTTATTACTTATTATCGTAAATCTGATGTCTTTCATCTCTGTACTCCTGTATTAATCTGCCGTTAATCACTGTAGCAACACATCTTCCCTGAACATCCCAGCCCTCAAAAGGCGTACTCTTGCCCATTGTGACGAATTTGTCCGGGTCTATCTTATATTCTGCATCAAGATTCCATAATGCAAAGGTCGGGTTTTCTTTAGCAAGCTCTTCTTCCAAAGTGCACATGTCAAGACCGAATCGCTTTCTGGGGCCCTCATAAAGCATTTCAACGAGTTTTTCGAGGCTTATGATATCTTTTACCACCAGCTCTTTATAGAGCACAGGAAAGGCTGTTTCCATACCTGTTATGCCAAAAGCGCTGCCTGCAAACCCCTTGCTCTTTTCTTCGGCGCTGTGAGGTGCATGGTCTGTAGCTATCATGTCAATCGTGCCGTCTTTTATCGCTTCTATCAATATTTCTTTATCTTCTGCAGTCTTTATCGGCGGATTCATCTTGAATCTTCCGTGATCTTCGATTTCGTCATTAGAGATAGTAAGATAATGTGGTGCTGTTTCACAGGTCACATCAAGCCCTTCTTCTTTAGCTTCTCTAACCAGTTTGACAGATTCCTTCGTAGAAATATGACATACGTGGTAGCTGCATCCAGTCTTTCTTACAAGTTCTAAATCTCTTTCAAGCTGTTTATATTCTGCTTCCGGAGCTTCCTTTGGATAAGATTCATCTTCGCAGTGTGCTACGATGAGCTTATTAAGAACGCGTGCTCTTTGCATAGCTTCAAGCATCATATCTTGCGAAGCAACGCCCTTTCCATCATCTGTGAAAGCTATTACCTTATCTGCTATTTCTTCAAGCTTTGCCATTTCTTCTCCGGCTTCGTTTACTGTGATCGATCCGTAAGGATATACGTTAACGAGGGCATCCTTTTCTATGGCATCAAGCTGTACCTTAAGCTTAGGCATGCTGTCGGGACACGGATCCAGGTTAGGCATTGACATTATATCTGTGAAGCCTCCTGCTGCCGCGGCAGCAGTCCCTGTCTTCATAGTTTCCTTATATAAAAAACCCGGCTCTCTCAAATGTACGTGAACATCTGTAAAACCGGGTAAAATATAACAATCATTAAAAATAGAAACATCAATACCAATGGAAGAAATACGTCCCTTATCTGTATCATTAAGGTCTTTTATCTTCACAAAATCAGTAGCAATTCTTCTCATTTCATTCTCCATTGTTTAATCCATATAAAACTGTAAGGATATCAGCGATTTGACATCCTTACTTTTATACCATAACGTTATCTTCATGTCAATATTAAATTCATCTTTAGATTTAGTTTCTAAATTTACAGTTCCTTGATTTTAGTTTCAAGTGTTATACCAAGCTCTGCTGCATATTCGAAATATTTGTCTACCTGATCAAAGCTTAACATATCTGATGATATTACGCCCTTCTGGTCAAGTTCGTCATTGACCATTAGCTTAGAGAATAAGTAACCTCCTTGACCTGTCAGATACATTTCTGCAGTGATGCCTGCTCTTTCGAATGACTCAACAAGCCCAGGAGCGAATACGTGAGTTTCCACGAGAACATCTTTATTATCTTTTTTGCCGTATGCCTCGATTACCATACATCCGGAATCGGAGACAAGACCTTCCTCGATTATTTCTTTGATTTCTTCCTTGTATTTAGGTGCCGGCGGAACGAAACTCAAGACAAAGTCGAACGGCACGATTTCCTTGCCGTCATATACGACAGGATCGTGACTCAGCATACCTGTCTGGTAAAACGACTTGGCGAAATCCATTCCTGCTCCTGCATATTTGAAATATGCGTTTTTGCATCCTTTAAAATATTTTTCTGCATTGATTCCGTACTGCAGCGGCTCATCATGACAATGTTCATAAAAAGTTACAGGTTCATCCATGTACTCATACTGTCTCTGCATCGGAAGGCCGAATGCCGGAGTACTGATAAACATACTGTTTTCATAAGCAAGTGCCATTTCACTCATATCTGTGAGGGCTGTTATCGGAGACCACCAGAACGGCAGGAATCTCTTAGCATAAACTCCTTCCCAAACGATATTGTAGATAGTTTCACAGCTATCAAGATATCTCATGGCATCTCTGGTGGCAGCGCATATAAGTCCCGGTGCCGATCCTGTACCGAACAACGCCAGTCTGTCGATTGCTTCGAATTTAGGTCCATATATTTCATACATGGCCTTAACACTGTAATACCATTGAGTGGTGTATTTATCACCAAAATGCGGTGGGTTTTCATCAGGCACCTTGCCGAGATCACTTTCAAACCACATATCATATAGTTCGGTTGT
>JAUMXT010000079.1 GCA_030529015.1 Bacillota bacterium
AAAGCGCACTGCTTCTGCTAAGCACACGGCTTCGCGAAGCAAAGGTAAGGACGCACGTCTTGAGGGGAAGAAAGTTCTTCTTATAGATGATGTGCTTACGACGGGAGCTACGCTTGATGCGTGCAGCAAAGTGCTCCTTGAGGGAGGCGCGGCGGAGGTCTACGTGCTGACGCTGACTAGCGGTGGCAACAGAAGAAAATAAAAGAATTTAAAGCGAACTGTATATATGACTCATGTCTGTGATTGAAAGGCCAGGCCAGCTACGGGCAAAGGGTCCCACGTAAGCTGATCCGCAAGGCGGCAGTGATCATGGCGTAGTTTAGAAGTAAGTCCTCCGGAAAATCCGGGTCAAGGCAGGTGTGGGGGCAAAGATCAGGTCAGGTGAGTCATATATACAGTTCGTTTTTTGTATGGAAAAAAGCACACAATTTATCTGACTTTTCTGTAAAAAACACTTCCTTATCACACAACATATGGTATAATAGTAAAAAGCCCTACAAAGGAGGTTGTTATTATGAAGACAAACATAACAGGCAAAAACTATACTCCAAGTGAAAAACTCAAGGAGACTATCGAGAAGAAATTCGAGAAGCTGGACAAGTACTTCTCCAATGAGATCACAGGAAACGTAATGACAATAAGAGAGAAAGGTGGGTACAAGGTAGAAGCTACAATCAATGCTAAAGGAACTATTTTCAGAGCAGAAGTTAAGGCGGACGATCCTTACGATGCAGTTGACAGAGTAATCGACAAACTGTCAAACCAGATGTCCAAGTACAAGACTAAGCTGCAGAAGAAGCATAAGGGTCACAAGGAAGTAATGTTCGCAGACCTTCCTGTTTATGAAGATGAAGTTGCTGAAGAAGAAATCAAGGTAGTTAAGAAGAAGAAATTCGAACTGACACCTATGACAGTTGACGAAGCCATCCTGCAGATGGAACTTCTGGAACACAGCTTCTTCGTATTCCTCAACATCGAAACAGATGCAGTTAATGTTGTTTACAAGAGAGACGACAAGGATTATGGCTTACTTGAAACTACATATTAATATACAGGAGTATTAGAGATCAAAAGCGGAGCATATGCTCCGCTTTTTTATGTTGGCCTTCTGAAGATTCTTGATTTACTATTGAAATAATAAGGCTTTTTCTGTAAAATAAAATGTGGATATTTACAATCAAATGGGAGCGAATTAATGCATAAATTTTTTGAAAATGTATTTTCAGGCATAGGCATAGCAGATGCCATAGATATACTGATAGTAGCCTTCGTAATCTATCAGTTACTGAAATTTTTAAGGAAGACAAGAGCAGAGCAGCTGCTGAAGGGAGTTATCTTCCTGGTAGCAGCAACGGCAGTTACAGGTCTTCTGAATTTGCATACGATAAATTGGATACTTAAGGGCGCAGTATCCCTCGGTGCTATCGCTATCATCGTAGTATTCCAGCCGGAATTAAGAAGAGCCCTCGAATATTTAGGTAGAAGTAAGATCGTCAAGGCTCCCCTCGGTCAGTTGGATAAAGAAAAGGGCAAGAAAATCGTGGCGCATATCGTCAAGGCCATCGAAATCTTTTCCAGAGACAGAGTTGGTGCTCTTATAGTTTTTGAGAGAGAAACAAACCTTACAGATATCATGGAAAGCGGCACTATCGTGGATGCTGAGATTTCCGAACAGATTCTGGGGAATATTTTCTATGAAGGAGCTCCTCTTCATGATGGAGCTGTCGTGATAAGAGACGGCAGAGTATGCGCAGCAGGCTGCGTTTTGCCGCTGACACATAACAATACTATCAGTAAAGAACTGGGAACAAGACATAGAGCAGGCATCGGTATCACTGAGCATTCTGATTCACTGGTACTTATCGTATCAGAAGAAACAGGTATCATATCGATGGCCAGTGAAGGTCAGCTCAGCAGATACCTTGACAGTAAGACTGTCGAAAAAACACTGCTTAACATGTATATGAATACAGGAGAGGTGACAGAAAACACACCTATAATCAGTCGCATCATAAAACGCGTAAAGGGGGATAAGAATGTTTAAGAGCAACGGTTCATTAAAGATCATATCTCTTCTGGTCGCAGTATGCTTGTGGCTTTATGTTATAGGCGAAGTCGATCCTGAAATGAGAGCGAAGATAAGCAATGTACCAGTATCGCTTGTCAACACAGAAGTGCTGACAGAGCAGGGACTTGCAGCTATATATGAAGAGAAGGAAACAATAAACGTTACTATAAGCGGCAGCCGTTCAGATATCAACGATGCCAAGAAGAACGGACTTACAGCTTCAGTAGACGTTACAAACTTTGATAAAGGCAAGAACGAAGGCAAGATAACTGTAAACCTGCCTACCGGAATCAGCTTGTATAACAGCTCAGACAATACCATGACAGTTGTTGTCAAAGAAAGAGTTACCGAAGTACGAAACGTGGAAATCAGCTTCGATGATACCAACGGATCGGCAGAAACCGTAAGTGAAACTACACCGTGGGTTTTAGATTATTATCCGCATGAAGTTACAGTCAGCGGTGCTAACAGTTCAGTTGACAAGGTAGACAAGGTCGTAGGAGTAATAAATCCTTCAAGAGCAGTAGCAGACAAGAGTAAATGGGTAGGTGTCGACCTGGTACCTGTAGATGAGAAAGGAAACGTGCTGCTGGGAATCGATCTTAGCTTTGATAGCGGAGAAGCGAAAATCAGACTGCTCAACATCAAAATGGTTGACTTGACAGTTTCTACAGTCGGAAAAGACATAGATTTAGACGAAATAGGTACGCCTGAAAGAGTAAGAATCGTAGGCGAGGAAAAAGCTATTGCAGATATCGATAATGTTAAGGGTACCGCTGCTTTGAATGAAGACGGCAAGGTAAATATAACAGTCGAGCTGCCTGAGAATGTATATTTAATGATAGGAGAAGATGATGGGAAGATTATTTGGAACTGATGGCGTGAGAGGTATAGCGAATTCTGAACTGACACCTGAACTGGCCTTTAAACTTGGTAAAGCAGGAGCTCACGTACTCAGCAAGAATAAGAAGAGACCTATAGTACTGATTGGTAAGGACACCAGACTTTCCGGAGATATGCTTGAAGATGCGCTCAGCGCAGGCATCCTGGCAGTCGGCGGTAACGTTATCAAGGTTGGAGTGCTTCCGACACCTGCTATAGCATATCTTGTTAAGGCATATGATGCAGATGCCGGCGTAGTTATCTCTGCGTCGCACAATCCTTTTGAGTACAATGGTATCAAGTTCTTCAACGGTGAAGGCTTCAAGCTGGATGATGAAATCGAAGAACAGATAGAAGATATAATCTTAAGAGATACGAATGTCAACAGCCATGTTACAGGAGAAAGACTCGGAAGATGCCTTGAGGCGGATGACGATGCGGCTGACAGATACGCTGCATTTTTGGAAAACACTATAGATGTGGACATCAAGGGAATCAAGCTGGTGCTGGACTGTGCCAACGGTGCGGCATACAAGATAGCAGAAATGGTATACTCAGATCTTGGTGCAGATATCACTGTGATAGGAAACGAGCCTGACGGTGTCAACATCAACGATAAATGCGGATCAACTCATCCTGAAAAGCTTCAGGAAGAAGTTCTGAAGCAGGGCGCTTTTCTCGGCCTGGCATATGACGGAGATGCTGACAGACTCATCGCAGTAGATGAAAAGGGCAGAATCATAGACGGAGACAAGCTGATTTGTATCTGCGCTAAGATGATGAAAGAAAAAGGACAGCTGCCGGGAGATAAGGTTACGGCAACAGTCATGAGTAACATAGGATTCCATAAATATATAGAAGGTATGGGATGCTCGGTAGATGTGACTGCTGTAGGCGACAGATACGTACTGGAGAGAATGCTTCAGACAGGCGGAGCCATAGGCGGAGAACAGTCGGGACATATCATTTTCCTTAACCATACTACAACAGGCGACGGCATACTCTCATCGCTGCAGCTTTTGCAGGCGATACTCTTGAGCGGCAAGAAACCGTCAGAACTCAGCGACGAAATTGAGATTTTCCCTCAGGTATTAAAGAATGCCAGAGTGAAGAATGAAAATAAGGAAAAATACAAAACAGATAAAGACGTGATGGAAGCTATCGCGGCGGCCGAAAAAGAAATGGAAGGCCTCGGCAGAGTCCTGATAAGACCATCCGGCACAGAGCCTCTCGTAAGAGTAATGCTTGAAGGTCAGGATGTAGGACACATCACCAAGCTGGCAGAAGACCTTGCGGTACTTCTGACTAAGAGATTCGGTTAATTTTTAGAGACCTCGTTATAATTTCGAGGGACAGGAGGGACTAATATGTGCGGCATAGTTGGATTCGTAGGAAGCGGCAATGCGAAAGAGAAGATTATAGACGGTCTTAAGAGACTGGAATACAGAGGATATGACTCTGCAGGAATCGCTCTGCCAATCGATGGTAAAATCGAAATCAGAAAACATGTGGGCGAAATCAAAAATCTCGAAAAGATCATCGGAGAAGCTGAATTTGACAGCTCTATAGGTATCGGTCATACAAGATGGGCAACACACGGTGCTCCGTCCGATGTGAACTCACACCCACACGGCAACATGGATAGCTCTATTGCTATCGTACACAATGGTATTATCGAAAACTATCAGGAAATCAAGGAATGGCTAATCAAAGAATACGGTATAGTATTTAAGTCAGAAACCGACTCCGAAGTAATAGCTCACCTGATAGGCATATTTTATGATGGAGATCTGCTGGCGGCAGTAAACAAGGCAGTTGAAGAGATGAGAGGAGCATATGCAGTATGTGCGATTGCCGCTGACGAACCTGATAAGATGGTAGCAGTAAGAAAAGATGCACCGCTGGTAGCGGGAATCGGCAAAGGCTTCAACTTCATCGCATCAGACATTCCTGCGCTTTTGAAGTATGTAAGACAGGTATACCTGATTGAAAACAACGAAACAGTAGTCCTCACTAAGGACGATATCGTTATATATAACGAAAACGGCGACAAGGTAAAGAGAGACGTATTCAACGTAACTTGGGATGCGGATGCAGCTGAAAAAGAAGGCTACGACCACTTCATGCTGAAGGAAATCCACGAACAGCCGAAGGGAATCAGCGAAACTTTACTGAGAAGACTTGAAGAAGACGGAAGCGTTAACCTTGATGGTATTTCCATGACTAAGGAAGATATCGAAAGCTTCAATAAAGTATATATCGTAGCATGCGGAACTGCATATCACGCAGGACTTGTAGGTAAGCTTGTAATCGAGAAGATGGCAAGAGTTCCTGTAGAAGTAGACATCGCATCAGAGTTCAGATACAGAGATCCTTTCGTAGATGAGAATACGCTTTTCATAGCTATTTCTCAGTCAGGAGAAACTCTTGATACTCTGGCGGCACTTAGGGAAGCTAAGCGCAAAGGCGCGCGTGTGCTTTCAGTAGTAAACGTAGTTGGCTCTTCAGTAGCGCGTGAGTCAGATGACGTGTTCTACACTTGGGCAGGTCCTGAAATCGCAGTAGCATCAACTAAGGCATATACTACACAGCTCATATGCATGTACCTTATCGGACTTTATATGGGAAGCACTAAGGGAACTATCGATAAGGAATACTACAACAAGGTTCTTGATGAACTTAAGGCACTGCCCGGTAAGGTAGAGGCTATCCTCGATAAAGAACCTGAAATCGAAGCGTTAGCTAAGAAATATCACCGCAAGGAGCAGGTTTTCTATATCGGTAGAGGACTTGATTCAGGCGTATCATATGAAGGCTCACTTAAACTTAAGGAAATCTCATATATCAACTCCTTCGCCATCGCGGCAGGAGAACTGAAGCACGGAACTATCGCTCTCATGGAACCTGACACCCTCGTATTCGCACTGGCAACACAGGACTTCCTCTACGAGAAGATGGTATCTAACGTAGAAGAAATCAGAGCAAGAGGCGCACGTATCATCGGTGTTTCTAAGGAAGGCAAGACAGAAATCGAAAAAGTATGTGATGAGGTGTTCTACATTCCTCAGTGCATAGACGAAGTATCCCCTGTACTGGCAGTTATCCCACTCCAGATCTTCGCATACTACGTAGCAAAAGAAAGGAATTGTAATATCGATAAGCCTAAGAATCTGGCGAAGTCGGTAACAGTTGAGTAAATATGAATTACGATATCAGAGATATAAATTTGGCCCCTTCCGGTCATCGTAAGATCGAATGGGTAAGAAACAATATGCCGCTTTTGAGAGCGCTGGAAGATGACTTTAAGAAGACTAAGCCTTTTGAAGGAATGAAGATCAGCTTGTCGGTGCATCTCGAAGCTAAGACTGCATATCTTTGCCTCGTACTGGCAGCAGGCGGAGCACAGATGTCGGTAACAGGCAGCAACACTTTATCCACACAGGATGATGTGGCAGCCGCTTTGGCAGATGCAGGCCTTGCAGTTTTCGCATATCACAGAGCGACTGAAGAAGAATACTTCAGACACATCGAAATGTGCCTGGAGCATAAACCGAATATCATCATCGACGACGGCGGAGACCTCGTTGAAATGCTTCATAACAAGAGACCTGATCTGAGAACGGAAGTCCTCGGCGGATGTGAAGAAACAACTACCGGTGTTATAAGACTTAAAGCTATGGAACGCGAAGGCATCCTGAAGTTCCCTATGGTAGCTGTTAACGATGCCAGATGTAAGCATCTGTTTGACAACAGATACGGCACAGGCCAGTCTGTTTGGGACAGCATCATGAGAAATACTAATCTCATCGTTGCATCAAAAACAGTAGTCGTTATCGGTTACGGCTGGTGCAGCAGAGGTATCGCTATGAGAGCGGCGGCTCTCGGAGCCAAAGTAATAGTAACAGAAATCGATCCTGTTAAGGCTATGGAAGCTAAGATGGATGGATATGATGTGATGACTATGAATCAGGCAGCGCCATTAGGCGATATGTTCGTAACAGCAACAGGTTGCAAGCACACTATTACAGTAGATCATATGCTGAATATGAAAGATAGAGCTATCCTGGCAAATGCAGGCCACTTCAATGTTGAAATCGATATGGCAGGTCTCGAAGAGGCGGCAGTATCATCAGCAGAGATGAGAGCCAACATAACAGGGTATGAGCTTTCTAACGGCAAAATTATAAATGTTATCGGCGAAGGTAAGCTGGCCAACATTGCGGCAGCAGACGGACACCCGGCAGAAATCATGGACCTGAGCTTTGCGGTACAGGCCATGTCTGCGCTTTACATTAAAGAAAACCATGCCAAGCTGAGCAACGGAGTTGTTGACGTATCAGACGAAATCGACGACATCATTGCAAGAAAGCGTCTTGAAGCATGGGGAATAGAAATCGACGAGCTGACTGAAGACCAGAAGAATTATCTGGACAGCTGGCAACTTTAATAAAAATGAAGCGGTTGCTTACAATTTATGACAAAAGGTGCAT
>JAUMXT010000080.1 GCA_030529015.1 Bacillota bacterium
GCAGCTTGAGCTTTGCGAGAGCGGCAGTGCGCTTTGCAAGAAGGCTGATATGGTTATTCTGGGGGTTAAGCCACAGGTGATTGAAACGGTTTTGGAGGAGATCGCAGGTGAATACGATGCATCGAAAACCATCGTATCCATGGCGGCAGGCGTTGATATGGCTGTAGTTGAGAAGTACCTGGGAAGCGATGCGAAGGTCATCAGAATCATGCCGAATACTCCGGCTAAGGTGGGCGAAGCCATGACGGCCGTGTGCAGAAACGGTAACACGGAGCAGGATGCTTTTGATGCAGCGATGGAGATTTTCAGTTCCATCGGCACGGCAGAGGAAGTTGACGAAAGTCTCATCGACTGCGTTATCGGAGTCAGCGGAAGCAGCCCTGCGTACACATATATGTATATCGAAGCGCTTACACAGGCGGCCGTAGATAACGGCATGGATGATGCAAAGGCGCGCACTTTTGCGGCGCAGGCGGTGCTGGGGGCAGCCAAGATGGTCCTCGAAAGTCCGGAGAGTCTGGAGCAGCTGAGAGTCAATGTATGCTCGCCGAACGGCACGACGATAGAGGCTGTAAACAAGCTTTTTGAGAACGGATTCATGGATAAAGTGAAGGAAGGTTTTCAGGCGGCAGTAGACAGATCGATAGAAATGGCAGAGGAAAAAAGGAAATGATTTTTGAAGAAAAGAAGATAAGCAGCCAGAGAATATATGAGGGCGCGATACTAAATGTGAGACGCGATAAGGTGACAGCCCTTAAAGGCGAAGCCCATAGAGAAATAATAGAGCATAACGGTGCTGTAGCCATGGTCGCATTAACAGACGAAGGCAAGATCATCATGGTTGAACAGTTCAGATATGCATGTGGCAGAGCCGTTCTTGAAGTGCCTGCAGGCAAGATAGATGCAGGAGAAAACGATCCCGCGGCAGTAGCTGTAAGAGAGTTAAAAGAAGAGACAGGATACACCGCCGGAAACATCAAGCTGCTGGGCAGGATCAATACGAGCGCGGCATATTCGGAAGAAATGATAAGCGTATATGCTATGACCAAGCTTACACCGGGAGAGCAGGATCTTGACGAAGATGAGGCTCTGAACGTTTATGAAATGCCGTTTGATGAAGTGTACGATATGGCGGCTTCAGGCAAACTGATAGACGCTAAAACCATAGCGGCACTGATGATGGCAAAGGCGCAGCTCGGGTTATAAGACCTCGATCATGCTGCAAAGGGCTTCCGCGATGCAGCCTGTAGCTATCGCAGCCAAGGCTATTAATATGATTTTTCCAAGGTCCTTCCGCTTGCGGGAGGACCTTTTTGATTTGCAAAGCGCACTGCGCGATGCATAGAAGGTAAACGCGGCAAGCACGATAAAAGTCGGGACGAGAACAGCATTGTGAGGAAACACTTTTATGAGAGAAGCGAGGAAGGCATGTTCGTATCCGCTTATGTAGATGAGGCTGCTGCAAAACCCTACGGCGAAGCTTTTGTATAGCAGGATCAGCAGCGGCAGGGGGCATAGAAACCTTGAAATCACGGCCGATATCATAATTAAAGCCGGTCCCATATTGGTGATAAGGGAAGATGTGAGTACGTTAAGTGCGCCCTTGGAAGAATCGCTTATTGACGATGCGAGAAGCTTGCCAAGAAGCTCTACGTTAGCTTCCGACAGGCCTGTACTGAAAAAAATCCCGGCAAAAAGTCCGGTCAGAAAAACGAATACCGATATTATCAAAGCGCTTTTCATATGTGTATTTTCGTTCATATCTACGACCTCCCATATAAGAATATGCAGTAGTAGCAGGTTTATGCAAAAAATTATTGTAAACCAATTTTTCGGGGAGTATAATTGTTTTGCCGGATCAAGCAGTGAGGATGGTTTTAGGAGGAATTATGTATATTAATGATTTCATAGATTATTTACAGAAAGAACGAAAGATGTCGAAGAACAGTCTCGAAGCATATAAACGTGACGTTCAGGAATTCATAGGGTTCGAAGGTTCCAGAGGTATGACGGATCTTTCGGAAACTTCAAGTACAGAAATCGTAGCCTTCCTTCACGAACTCAAGATGAGCGGTAAATCAGCGGCGACAGTAAACAGGAAGCTTGCATCTGTCAGAGCTTTTTTTAATTTCATGATGAATTCGGGGCTTATAGGAAGTAATCCTACTGCCGATATCAAGTCGCCTAAGATAGAGAGAAAGGAACTTGAATTTCTTACCTTGGAAGAAGTGGACAAGCTGCTTGAAACGCCTGATGAAAGCATTAGAGGAATTAGAGACAAGGCGATACTGGAAGTGCTTTATGCTACAGGTATCAGAGTAAGCGAGCTTATCGAAGCCGACCTTGAAGATATAAACATGAGAATGGGATTCATCACTTGTGCAGGAGAACAGAGCAAGGCGAGAATAGTTCCCCTGGGAAGACCGGCAAGGGCCGCTTTGGAAAAATATATCTTTGAGGGCAGGAAGATGCTTATCAAGGAAAATACCGAGGAAAAAGCGCTGTTCGTGAATTATTACGGCAAGCGAATCACAAGGCAGGGGCTTTGGAAACTGCTCAAGGAGTACGGTGATAAGGCCGGCATTGAACACAGACTTACACCTAATATCATAAGAAACTCTTTCGCAGTACATATGCTTCAGAACGGTGCAGACCTTAAATCTTTGCAGGAACTTATGGGACATGAGGATATCACGGCGACTCAGGCATATCTGTCCGTAACTAAAAACAGGATCAAAGACGTGTACGACAAGACACATCCGAGAGCTTAAAATTATTGAAAATGACTTCAAAAAAGTGCTTGCTTAAGCATTATCTTTGATGTATAATAACTAGGCATGTGTGAAAAATACATGCCTTAGAGTTTACGGGCGGTCCTCTGTAGACGGCACTGGAGCTGTGTTTGCAAGAACGTCTTGGAGGGAAGGAGGAAATATCGATGAACGTATTAGATCAGGTAGTACAGGAATATATCAAGACTGATATCCCTGCATTTAACGTTGGTGACACTGTAAAGGTACACGTTAAAATCAAGGAAGGAAACAGAGAAAGAATCCAGATATTCGAAGGCTTTGTTTTAAAGAGACAGAACGGCGGAATCGGCGAAACTTTCACAGTAAGAAGAATCGCTTCAGGCGTTGGTGTTGAAAAGACATTCCCAATCCATTCACCGCTGGTAGAAAAGATCGAAGTTGTTAGACGTGGTAAGGTTAGAAGAGCAAGACTTCACTACATGCGTCAGAGAACAGGTAAGTCAGCTAAGATCAAGTCAAGAGACGTTAAATAGTTTAAGAAGGGGCCTTTATGGGCCCCTGATTTTTTTATGAGGAGTGTATCATGCAGAACATAAACTGGTATCCCGGCCATATGAAGAAGACCAGGGAACTGATACAGGAAAACTTAAAAATGGTCGACGCGTGTATCGAAGTTATAGACGCGCGTATTCCCGTTTCAAGCCGAAACCCTATAATCGATGAGCTGGTGAAATCCAAGCCGAGAATCATAGTTCTCAACAAGAGCGATCTGGCAGATGCGGCAAGAAGCAAGGCTTGGGAAGAAAAGTTCAGAGCGGAGGGACACCGTGTACTTTCCATGAACTGCATGAGCGGAGCAGGCGTAAAGGAACTGTTTAAGATGCTGGAAAAGATGGCGGCTGACAAGAATAAAGACCGCACGATGCAGAAGCCTTACAGGTTGATGATCGTAGGCGTGCCAAACGTTGGCAAGTCGTCACTGATCAATCGTATGACCGGCAAAAAGAGCGCTCAGACAGGCGACAGACCGGGCGTTACAAGAGGTAAGCAGTGGTTGAAGCTTTCCAATAACATGCAGCTTCTCGACACTCCGGGAATATTATGGCCGAAATTCGAAGACCCTAAGGCAGGCCTCGACTTGGCGTTTTGCGGATCTATTAAGGACGAAATCCTGGATGTACCTACCCTCGGCATGGAGCTCATAGGCGTTCTGGCAGAGAACTATCCTGATTTGCTGATGGAACGATACAAGCTTGAAGAAATCGCCGAAACACCGCTTGAAAACATGGAAAACATGGCAATGAAGCGCGGATGTATCCTGCCGGGCAAGAGGATAGACTATGAACGTATCGGCAAGCTCGTACTGGATGAATTCAGAGGCGGTAAGATCGGTAGGATCACGCTGGAGGAAGCCAAGTAAGCTGTAACGCCGGAGGAGACGAAATGACTAAGGAAGAAAGACTTCAGATGCAGCGAGAAAAGCTGGCTCGCATGAGAGTCAGAGAAGATGAGCTGCGAGCTGAAGGGTATAAATATATAGCAGGAGTCGACGAGGTGGGCAGAGGTCCTTTGGCAGGTCCCGTAGTTACTGCGGCAGTAGTGCTGCCTGCAGATTTCGACGTGCTCGGGATCGATGACTCCAAGAAGCTCTCCGAGAAAAAGAGAGAAGAACTTTTTGATATCATCATGCAAAGGGCAGTTGCCGTAGGTATCGGCATGGCTTCCGAGCAGACGATCGATGAAATCAATATCCTGCAGGCGACGAAGCAGGCAATGCGGGAGGCTGTAGCAGAGTGTGATGCGAAGCTGAAAGCCGTTTCCGGTGAAGCTGCGGCGGGGCTCGACTATGTGCTTTTCGATGCCATGAAGATAGATGAGATCGAAATCCCGCAGGAGTCCATCATCAAGGGCGACGCTAACATACTTGCCATTGCAGCGGCATCTATCATCGCTAAAGTCACAAGAGACAGGATGATGGTCGAGTATGACAAGGAGTATCCGGGGTATGCTTTTGCCAAAAACAAGGGCTACGGCACGAAGGCACATTATGAAGGCCTGCATGCACAAGGGATATGCCCGATACACAGAAGAACATTTTTAAAAAACCTTGTGCTTTAGCACGATAAATGGTAAAATAAATGTGTTATACGACTGACGGTATTTAAGTGGAATTGACCACGTGAAGTATAATGATTTTACAAAGAGCCGACCGTCTGGGCAAAGAGTCCGGACCGTTAGGCTCTTTTTGCATTTTAATTGCACTTTGCATGTGCCACGATTGACACTTGGCTTCAAAGAATGTAATGTAGAGTGTAAGTATTTCACGAAAAGGAGAAAAAACATGGAATTCAAGAGTGATATTCAAATCGCACAGGAAACAGAAATGACAAGTATTCAGGAAATTGCCGCTTCAGCCGGTATCGATCCTAAGTACATCGAACTTTACGGGAATTATAAAGCTAAAATCGACTACAATCTGCTGCAGGAAAAGAAGGACACACCTGACGCTAAGGTGATCCTGGTTACAGCTATTTCACCGACTCCTGCAGGTGAAGGTAAGACAACTACTACAGTTGGACTTGCCGATGCAATGAAGAAAATAGATAAGAAAGTAATGGTAGCGCTGAGAGAACCATCCCTTGGTCCTGTATTCGGTGTTAAGGGCGGAGCTGCAGGCGGCGGATATGCTCAGGTAGTTCCTATGGAAGATATCAACCTGCACTTCACAGGCGACATGCACGCTATCGGTGCAGCTAACAATCTGCTGGCAGCAATGCTGGACAACCACATCCAGCAGGGCAACGTTTTAGGCATCGACCCTAGAAAGATCACATGGAAAAGATGCGTAGACATGAACGACAGACAGCTGAGATTCGTAGTTGACGGTCTTGGCGGCAAGCCTAATGGAACACCTAGAGAAGACGGATTCGACATCACTGTAGCAAGTGAAATCATGGCGATCCTCTGCTTATCAAGCGACATTGACGATCTCAAGAAGAGAATTTCAAATATTATCGTAGGCTACAGCTACGACGACAAACCTGTTACAGCAGGACAGCTGAACGCTCAGGGCGCTATGGCAGCACTCCTTAAGGATGCTCTTAAGCCAAACCTCGTTCAGACTTTAGAGAAAACTCCTGCATTCATCCACGGCGGACCTTTTGCAAATATCGCGCACGGATGTAACTCAGTAATGGCAACAAGAATGGCTATGAAGATGGCCGACTACGTAGTAACAGAAGCAGGATTCGGTGCTGACCTGGGCGCAGAAAAATTCCTCGACATCAAGTGTCGTATGGCAGGAATCAAGCCATCTGCAGTGGTTATCGTAGCTACAGTAAGAGCTCTGAAGCATCACGGAGGAGTTGCTAAGGCTGACCTGGGAGCAGAAAACCTGGAAGCTCTCGAAAAAGGTCTTCCTAACCTGCTGCAGCACGTTGAAAACATCACTAAAGTATACGGACTTCCTGCAGTAGTTGCAATCAACAGATTCCCTACAGATACAGAAGCAGAACTGGCTCTCGTAGAAGCTAAGTGCAAAGAACTTGGCGTAAACGTAGCGTTAAGTGAAGTATGGGGCAAGGGCGGCGAAGGCGGCATCGCTCTGGCTGAAGAAGTAGTGAGACTTTGCGAAGAACCAAACTCCTTCGACTATTCATACGGTCTCGACATGACAATCGAAGAAAAGATCAGAGCAATCGCTCAGAAGATCTATCACGCTGAAGATATCAACATCCTGCCTGCAGCTATGAAACAGCTGAAGCAGCTGGAAGAACTGGGCTTCGACAACCTGCCGATCTGCATGGCTAAGACTCAGTACAGCTTCTCAGACGACCCTAAACTGCTGGGCGCACCTAAAGATTTCGTGCTGACAATCAGAAATCTGAAAGTAAGTGCAGGCGCAGGCTTCATCGTTGCCCTCACAGGTGACATCATGACTATGCCGGGACTTCCTAAGGTACCTGCAGCAGAAAAAATCGACGTAGACAACACAGGCAAGATCACAGGCCTGTTCTAAATCCACCTTATGAATATCGATAGATGCATATAAGAATGAAGACGCTCCGGATTTACGGAGCGTTTTTTGTTGGGGCGGGCGGCTTGGCGTGCTGATTTCCCGTCGCGGCGGACTTTTGGCGCTTTGAAGCGGTATTTTCCGTCGCGGCGGTGGCTTTTTCATTAAAATTTTTCAAAAAGCCAATCCTGCCTTTTGCAAAGCGCAATCTTATCATGCAAAACGCGCTTTTGCACGCCTAAATGGAGAATATCAGCGCTTTTGAGTCAGCTAAGAGACTGCCGGGTGGCTAAATTTATGAAAGAGGTAAAAATGACAATATAATCGGTGATTTTAGTGGCTCTCTTTCATTTCGTTTAAAAAAAGCCACTCCGGCACCGGACGAAGCGACATTACGTGTAATTAAAGCGCATTTTAACGCGAAAAATTGTTGTGACATGGATCCCCTCGAATGCAGAGTGGATAAATTGGTGATTTCGAACCAAAAAGCCAATCAGACGCTCGAAGACATAAGCCCAACACTCGAAGAACTCGCTAAAGCGGCCATATACCTCTGTTGTCATCCGTCGTTTTAAAGTGTATAATGATACTACGTGATTTTAAGACAGGAAAGGGCGGAAAATGGCAGAATTACTAAAGGGCAAACCGGTCGCTGACCGCATAACGCAAGA
>JAUMXT010000081.1 GCA_030529015.1 Bacillota bacterium
CTTTTCTCTCTTTGGCTCTTCAGGAACGGCATTCTTCAGACCCTTGTCGAGGATTTCTCCGTGGTTGATCCAAACCTTAACGCCCAGCTTACCGTAAGTTGTATCTGCTTCTGCAAAGCCGTAGTCAATGTCAGCTCTCAGAGTGTGAAGAGGAACATTACCTTCGCTGTACTTTTCTGATCTAGCGATTTCAGCTCCACCGAGTCTTCCGGATGTGAGAACCTTGATTCCCTTTGCTCCAGCCTTCATTGTTCTGCCGATAGCCTGCTTCATAGCTCTTCTGAAAGAAACTCTTCTTTCGAGAGCCTGAGCGATGCTTTCTGCTGTCAGCTGTGCATCCAGTTCTGCTCTTCTAACTTCTTTGATATCTATTACGATAGTCTTTCCGGTCATCTTTTCCAGTTCTGCCTTCAGTGCATCGATTCCGTCTCCGGATCTTCCGATAACCATACCAGGCTTAGCTGTCATAACGATAACCTTCAGCTTGTTTTCTGCAGTTCTTTCAAGTACTACCTTTGAAACGCCTGCAGCGTATAACTTTTTCTTTACGAATTCTCTTACTTTATTATCTTCGATCAGGTAATCAGCAAACTTATTTTTGTCAGCATACCATTTTGAATCCCAATCCTTGATAACGCCTACTCTAAGGCCGTGTGGACTTACTTTCTGACCCATTAGTTAACCTCCTTTTCTTTAAGAGTTACGCCAACGTGGCTTGATCTCTTTAAGATGATTGATGCTCTACCCTGTGATCCGGCTCTCCATCTCTTCATTGTTGGGCCCTGGTGAGCATAAACTTCGGCTACATAAAGATTGTCAGTGTTCATTTCCTTAACGTCTGCGTTAGCAGCTGCTGATTTAACAACCTTTTCTACTATTTCAGCTCCCTTACCAGGAGTGAACTTTAAAATGTTCAGTGCCTCGTCCAAGTCTTTTCCTCTTACTAAGTCAGTAACAGGCTTCAGCTTGATAGGAGACATTCTTACGTATTTTGCAATTGCTTTTGCTTCCATTTTCAATTATCTCCTTTCTTATTTCTTGGACTTCTTGTCTGCAGCGTGTCCTCTGTAGTTTCTTGTAGGAGCAAATTCTCCCAGTCTGTGTCCTACCATATCTTCAGTGATATATACAGGCACGTGCTTTTTGCCGTCATGAACAGCGATTGTGTGTCCCACCATCTGCGGGAATATAGTGGATGGTCTTGACCATGTTTTGATGACTTTCTTTTCGTTAGCTGCGTTCATCTCTTCGATTGCCTTCAGCAGCTTTTCGTTTACGAAAGGTCCCTTTTTAAGTGATCTTCCCATTATTGTTGCTCCTTCCTGTTATTTTTCATTTCTTCTCTTTACGATATATTTGTTGGATGCCTTCTTCTTCTTTCTTGTCTTGTATCCAAGAGCAGGCTTACCCCAAGGAGTTACCGGGCTAACTCTACCGATTCCTGCCTTACCTTCACCACCACCGTGAGGGTGATCGTTAGGGTTCATTACGGAACCTCTTACTGTAGGTCTGATACCCATGTGTCTCTTTCTACCAGCTTTACCGATCTGGATGTTCTGGTGATCGAGGTTACCAACTTCGCCGATTGTAGCTCTACATTCGATTCTTACTTTTCTAACTTCGCCGGAAGGAAGTCTAACCTGTGCATACTGGCCTTCCTTTGCCATCAGCTGAGCGCCGTTTCCTGCGGATCTTACCATCTGTCCACCCTTGCCAGGCTTCAGTTCCACGTTGTGGATGATTGTACCTACTGGGATGTTTGCCAGTGGAAGTGCATTACCGATTTTGATGTCGGCATCTGCGCCTGATACGATAACGTCGCCTACTGTCAGCTTGTTAGGAGCGATGATGTATCTCTTTTCGCCGTCTGCATAGTTGATCAGTGCGATGTTAGCTGTTCTGTTAGGATCGTATTCGATAGTAGCAACTGTACCAGGAATACCATCTTTATTTCTCTTGAAGTCGATGATTCTGTACTTAGGTCTGTATCCGCCGCCTCTATGTCTTACAGTGATCTTACCTCTTGAGTTTCTTCCGGAATGCTTCTTCAGTGTAACTGTCAGTGACTTTTCCGGTGTTGTGCAAGTGATTTCCTCAAAAGTGGAAACCGTCATTCCTCTTAAACCAGGAGTGGTCGGATTGTATTTTTTAATTCCCATTTATGTCTACCTCCTGTTATCTTACAGACTCTGGAAGAATTCGATTTCCTTACTGCCTTCAGTAAGTGTTACGATTGCCTTCTTTGAAGCGGCAGTCATTCCAACGTATCTTCCCATTCTCTTCTGCTTTCCTACAACGTTCATAATGTTTACTTTAGCAACTTCTACATCGAAGATTTCTTCAACAGCGTTCTTAACTTCTGTCTTGTTAGCGTCTACTGCAACCTTGAATGTGTATTTCTTTTCCTGTGCTGCGTCCATGCTCTTTTCGGAAATCACAGGCTTTAATATTACATCGTAAGGCGTTTTCATTATGAGTACACCTCCTCAATCTTTTCTACAGCTTCCTTAGTAACGATGAAGTTTGTATGATTGATAATGTCATATACGTTCATTGTTGTTACCAGTGCTGTTCTTACTCCAGGGATGTTAGCTGCGGACTTAACAATGTTGTAGTCCTTTTCAGCTGTTACGATCAGTGCTTTCTTTTCAGCGTTTACTGCTGCCAGCATTTTTACCATTTCCTTAGTCTTAGGTTCATCGAACTTGATTTCATCGATTACGATCATTTCCTTTTCCTGAACCTTTGAGGAAAGAGCTGATAACATTGCCAGTCTTCTCAGCTTCTTAGGTAATGTATATCTGTAGCTTCTTGGCTTTGGTGCGAATACCACACCGCCTCCAACCTGTGAAGGGTCTGTGGAGCTTCCCTGTCTATGACGACCTGTTCCCTTCTGTCTGAAAGGCTTTCTGCCGCCTCCTCTGACTTCAGCTCTTGTCTTTGCAGACTGAGTACCCTGTCTTCTGTTGGCTAAAATATTCTTAACTACTGCATGAACTGCATTCTGGTTAGGCTCGATGCCGAAGATCGCGTCTTTTAACTCGATTGTTCCGACTTCCTGACCTGCCATATTCAGCATTGTCACTTTTGACATTTTACTTCCTCCTTTCTGAAGTCATCCTATTTCTGACCCTTTACTGCGTACTGGATGCGAACGATTCCGCCTTTGTTTCCCGGAACAGCACCCTTGATCAGCATCAGGTTCTTTTCTTCAATAACTTTTACCAGCTCAACGTTCTGAACTGTCACTGTTTCTCTACCCATTCTTCCCGGACCTGCGTTGCCCTTGAATACTCTTGATGGGTAAGTACCTGCTGCCAGTGCACCAGCAAGTCTCTTATGCTTTGAGCCGTGGCTCATAGGGCCTCTGTGGTGGCCGTGTCTTTTGATGTTACCCTGAGTTCCCTTACCTTTGGAAGTTCCTGTTACGTCCAGCAGCTTGCCTTCTTCGAATTCAGCAACTGTGATCTGCTGTCCGAGTTCGTAAGCTTCGCCTTCTGTTCTGAATTCGATCAGGTGCTTCTTAGGAGCAACTCCTGCCTTTTCGAAGTGACCAGTCATTGGCTTGTTCACTCTCTGTGGCTTTGCATCTTCAAATCCAACCTGTACTGCATCGTAACCGTCTGTTTCAACAGTCTTGACCTGAGTAACAGTCATTGGACCTGCTTCTACTACCGTTACAGGAACTACTGCGCCTGCTTCGGTGAAGATCTGGGTCATGCCCATCTTCTTACCTAAAATAGTTTTCATGGTTTATCTTTCCTCCTTGTTTCTTACAGCGGATCTCTCTGAGATCATACTAAGGGAGTTCCCTTCGCCTTTAAGTTTTATTGCTGTTTTTGATTTACAGCTTGATTTCGATATCAACGCCTGCAGGTAAGTCCAGCTTAGTTAACGCATCAGTTGTCTTAGCTGTTGCACTTGTGATGTCGATTAATCTCTTGTGAGTTCTCTGTTCGAACTGTTCTCTTGAATCCTTATATTTGTGAACAGCTCTTAAGATTGTTACTACTTCCTTTTCTGTTGGAAGTGGAATAGGGCCGGATACTTCGGCGCCTGTCTTCTTAGCAGTCTCAACGATCTTCGCTGCTGACTGATCCAGAAGTGCGTGGTCATAAGCCTTTAATTTGATTCTGATTTTCTGTAATTCGCTCATTTTTTCCTCCTAAAATTTTTTTGTACAGATTTTCGCTATGCTCGTACAAGGGGTTCAAAAGCTTGAATTTTCAACGTGCACAGTGGTTTTGCTTGCTTCGTACACGCTTCCGTGTGTTTCTTATTGTTTTCACACAACAAAAATTCAGCGAATCCCTTCGCCCCCATCTGAGTGGGGACAATTCTCAGTGGAAATTCTCCTATAGCAAGGTAACTTCCCACCTCATCGCCTTACACAAGCTTTTGTAGTATATAACATTTAAAAGGAATATGCAAGAGTTTTTACAAAAGTTTTTTTACTTTTTTTAAGGGTCAAAATCCAGTGTTTTCAACGCCTACAGAGCACGTACCTTACACACTTTCTTCGGTGTTTCTGTTTTTTGTATTTCCATGCACTTTGTCTTTTTTATGTTTTTTTCAATATATTGTTGAAAAAAGTATACGGAGCCCACAATATATGGGCTCCGCAGCATTTTAAAGCAGCTTATTATTGATCTCAGCGGCAATTATTCTCGAGTCTAATGCACCGTTTTCATCGTCATAAGTAACGATAAGATTCTTCCACGGGAAGATTCCGGCCTTCTCATACATGTTCATCTTCCATTTATGCCTCCTTATATATGAAGGGTTGTCCACTCTGCCTGCATGCTCCCAGTACCAAAGACCGTTTTCTGTCATGATCGTAAAGTCCGGCGCGAAGGAAAAACTTTCTATATATAGCATCTCTTCGTATCGATACGGGATTCCTGACGCATCTAATTTCTCGGCAACAATAACTTCGGATTTGGTTCGCACCTTTATACCTCTCGATGTCTTATGTATTTTTTCCTTTGGTTCGTAGGTGCTCTGTTCAAACGGCGCCTCTGCCCATTGCATGAGATTATGCTTACAAGCTATGTCGGAACAAATATACTTTTCGGAAATCCTGCTGTACCGGTCCGGCATGTTGGCGATTATATTGTCAGCATCAAAATCATCATATATATTTATGAAACGTTTAAGCGCTTTTATGTTCTTCGACAGTAGCTTGAGCTCCGTCTCAATGTATTTCTTTCTGAAAAGTTCTCCTATTATATGGTCATTATCGGTAATTACACGTCTTTTCCTCACGCCATCTTCTCTTATTATATGAAACAACCTTTCTTTACCTGTGCTGCTATCTCTTACTAATGCTCCGGGCATGCACGTTGCGTATTTTTCGTTGGCTTTTTGATAGCGTTTCTCCATTTCGTCCAACAACGACACGAACTCTTCCTTGTATCTCATATTTAGACACCCCCTTTTAACTGTTATCCATTATCCCAATTCCCATATACTTTGTTTCCGGCACCCTCGAGTGGCTTTTTTATCGATTTTCTTCAAACGTACAATAAAACAGGCCTATTAATTGGCCAAACCGAAAATTCTGTTTTAAAAGCCACTTCATCCCATAATGCAATGTCATTTACCCCTAATTCTACTTGCATTTCTAGCTATTATCACTATTTGGTCGTCTAGCTATGCTCACGAGTGGCTTTTTTTATGATTTATACTTATTGTACAATAATGCCGCCGCATCATCAACTATTTTATTACAGTTTTGTTATATTTTCCCATATCGCCGGCAACAGCGGCAGCAGACGCGGAGATATCGCGAGCAACAGCGATAGCCGGAGCGGAGATATCGTGAGCGACAGCGCCCCTGATCCGCCACAAATAAAAAAACCTGCCGCATCCGCGGCAGGTCTCACATACCATGATTAATATCCCAGCACCTCATTAACCAGTATCACGTGCATTCTGTCATCGATACCGGAAAATCTTGTAGTCAATGTCTGGCAGCATATAGTCGCGCCCTTGGTCAGGCAATCTGCACATTTGCCTGTAACAGAACAAGGAGTCTTTCTTCCGAGTCTTGTAACATTTGGCGGACAAGCATCGCATTTGATTCTGTCAACAGCATCAGATTCATTCATAACGATCTTATTTGCTCCCGCAACGAAGATAACCTTCTTAGGTCCGAAAACTATCGCAGCCACTCTGTTTCCTGTACCGTCTATGTTTACTAGTTCACCGTCCATAGTAATTGCATTGGTGCTTGTGAGAAATACGTCAGCCATCAATCCTCTTCTACGCGCTTCCAGACCTTCTGCCGGATCTGCATATGACATAGGATCGTTCACTTTATAGTTGCCGTTCTTAAGCACTTCCTTGATTCCCACCTGGTCTAACGTCAGTGATCCTCCCCACGCAACTTCAGATTCATAAGGAATGAGTTCTTCGATCTGCTTAACCGCATCTTCAACAGTCTCACAGTAATATCCCGATATGTTTCTCTTTTCCAGATTCTTTATAACTGTAGCAATTCTAAGTTCATTGGCTTTCTTTACATTGATATCCATCTGCATCCTCCTAATTAACACTACCTTCGTTTAATTTATCGATAAGTCTTTCGTCGCTTCGTTCTGCCAGAAACTCAGCTGCCTTGTCCATAGCGAGTTTTCCTGTTTCTTCTATACTCTTGCCGTCAAGATCTGCCGCAACTACCGCTGCAGATACCACATCGCCTGCTCCGGAGGTTGTCGCAAAGGACAGCACTCTCTCCGGTGCGATGATTCCTTCTGCCTGACCTTCTTTATAATAAAGTCCGCCGCCCTTTATCGTAATTATGATTTTCTTAACGCCTTTCTCATCGAATATACGTCCTGCCTCCATCAACTGGTCTGCACTTAGTACAGTCTGCTTAAGCATCGCCTCAGCTTCAACTCTGCCGGGCATCACGCAGTAGAAGTTGCCAAACGTTTCTCTGGCATTTACCGCCCCTGTATATTCTGCCGGGTCAAAGAACAGCTTTTTCTCATCGCCATACTTTTTCGCTACATATTCAAGGGTTTCCTTAGGAAGACTTCCGTCAACCACTATGGCTTCGGCCGCCGCCAATGTTTCGCCCCACTCGTCTATAAGTTCCGGAGTTATCGCCTCATAAAGCTTACTGTTACCGAATACCATCTGAGGGTCGTTGAGCACGTTGAGCATTTCAACGAGAACAGGTGTTGACCCTTCAACGATCTTAACGCAGGATGTATTTGCACCCACCTTCTTCAGCTGCTCAAGCACTGCAAGCCCCATCGCATCATCTGCCGTAACAGATGCGAAAGCAACTTCCTTACCCATCTCTTTTAAATAACACGCTATGTTAAATGCGCTTCCGTTATTAACGATCTCGATTTCATCACCGCGGGCTATCTCAGCGGCAACATTCAATGTATTATAATCGAACACATCGCCCATCACAGGCTTATCA
>JAUMXT010000213.1 GCA_030529015.1 Bacillota bacterium
AACATAGTGCTTAAATTGTTGTAGGACAGTGCTATAAAAGTATTTTCTCTGTGGTAAAAGTTTTGTTCCAAAGTTTGGAATATGTATTTCAAAGTATGAAACACATGTTTCAAATAATGAAATATGTGTTCCAAACAATGAAACAAGTTTTTTATCGTTGACAAAAAACTTGTTCAGTTAATAGAAAATACAAATTCAGTTGTATCGGAAAACACTTTTACTTGTGTCTGACGTAAGACTCATAAAAGAGAATTTTGCATTCGATAAAAAGAATCGACCTATAGGCCCTAAAAATAAACAGATAGGGATAAAATCAGTTTGTTCTTATTGCTGTCCGCTAAACTTGCTTCAGTGTCTTACAATGCTGTTTATGGCTACAGATAAGCCCCCTTTAAAAGGCTTCAATGGCTGTCCGCTAAATAAATCCGCCCACACAAAGTATAAATTTTACTATAAATGGCCGTATTAGTTGTTTTGAGTCACATTCTGTCATTTCATTCCTCCAGAATGACTACATATATGTCCTGCACATCGGCTATCTAAGAAATCACTAACTACTAAAAGTATCAAATATCTTTAGCGGACACCAATATTATTCAATCTCTTTTTTATTGTCTGTATCTGCTCTATGCACTGACGTGTCCTTTCTCTCTGCAACTTTATGAAGCTGTTGTCATCCAATTCTCCGTATGCTGCTATCATCTCATCTTCTGAACGAAATGTGGCACGACGGAAGATGTTTTCATAATCTTTCTTGCGCGTTTCGTAAACCTGTTCTGCAATGAACTGCTGTATATCTATCTCTTTATCAAGTATATTGTTCCAATCTTCATCAGAAATGGTCTTCTTGCCCAGTATGAATTTCAGAGCCAGATATGCGTGACGCAACTTATCAAGCGGATATTTCTTCCATATTTCGTTATAGCGTTTATGAATTTCTTCCCATGAATTCAGGATACCGTTGTTGATGTCGGAACGCAGTTGCTCGATATCGTTCATCATGATAAGCTGACCACCCAGATTCATCCATTCACGCTGGCGCACACTATCTAATTTTTTCGACATTGTCTGGAATGTTTCTTCCGGATTCTCTTCAAGCCAGCGCAGAGCATTCTTTATTGCATAGTGAATAATCATATCACCATAGGCGTGGTAACTCTTGTAAACCTTAAGAATGCGAACCTTACGCCTGCTCTTCTCCATATTTTCGCCAAGTACCTCAAGTTTATCCACCACTTCAGGGTTTTCGTTAAGCAACTTATTTCCCAAAATACGCAGTGAAAGTTCCTCAATGCCGTCATTATACTCCCCGGTGCTGCGTAGGTAGGCCTTTGCAGTCCAAACTTCAAGCAATTTGCGAGCTTGAATTGATTCCTCCATACTGTCGGGAGCAAATGTCTCGAATTCAATATTCTGAACTTTTAAAAAACGTTCGTCGCGATTGGCATATTTCCAGTTATTACGTGCCATTGCATACATATTGTGCATCCACCAAAATGCCGGTCTTACAGTAAGTTCATCATTTTTGATATCATTGCTTATCAGTGCAAATGGGAAGGGATTAATAAATTCATACTGATAATCAGCCTTTGCCAACATTGTGTATGATGCAAATTTGCATGAATGCTTGACACTTGTACACAAACCAGGCCAGAATCCACGTCCTGCCACAATTTCGTTATCGTTTGTGCGGCTGTTATGGTTAGAACCTATAGTTGCACCTGCAGCCAAATTTGACTGTCCCATTATAACACTTGCAATAAGGAACGAATTGTTATG
>JAUMXT010000082.1 GCA_030529015.1 Bacillota bacterium
GCTACCCTGAACAGGCTGAAAAAACGAAAATAGAAGTGAACACAGATGATATCACCCCGTCGGCATCCGTCGTTTCAAGCGATCCGAAAATCTTCGCCGAAGACGAAATGAAGGACGAGATCTCGCGTTGCCTTAGATGTCAGTGTGATGCGTGCAGAAAACACTGCGATCTTACGACTTATTTCGACAAGTGGCCTCTTCAAATGCGTGACGACATCATGACTACTACGATGCCAGCCAACTCCATGATACGAAAAGCTCCGGCCATAAGACTGATAAATATGTGCACACAATGCGGACTTTGCGGAGAAACTTGTCCGGGACAGATCGAGCTTGGCGGCATGATAAAAGAAGCTCGCAGAATGATGCACAAGATAGACAGAATGCCCGGTGCTTACCACCAGTTCTGGGTAAGAGACATGGAATTTGCCAACGGCAAATATGCAGCGCTTGCCAAGTGCCCTCCGGGAAAAGATACGTGCAGTTTTGCATTCTTCCCGGGCTGTCATTTAGGCGCAGCCGATCCCGAATATGTAAAGGGCGCATACTCCTCTCTGCTTTGCGCTAATGAAGATGTAGGAATTCTTCTGAGATGCTGCTCGGTTCCTGCCGATTGGGCCGGTAACGAAGAAGTCCATGGAGCCGCCCTTGAATCCTTAAAAGCCGACTGGGAAGCTTTAGGTAGACCGACCATGATCATGGCCTGCCCTTCCTGCATGAAGCATTTCAGAGAATATTTGCCGGAAATCCCTATCATCTCCCTTTACGAGATATATGATCAATGGGAAATTCCTGTACCATGCTCTCCTTCAGAGAATCCTGATGCGGTCTGGTCTGTATTCGATCCTTGCTCTGCAAGAAACTCAGGCGAAATGCAGGATGCTGTAAGAAAACTCATGACAGCTGCAGGTATGATCCTTGAAGACCTCCCGGGTGGAGACAAGCATGGCTGCTGCGGCTTCGGTGGCAATATAGAAGTAGCAAGCCCTAAGATGGCTGCCAAAGTCACAAGTGACAGAAGCGCTTTGAGCGACAATCCTTATATAACTTACTGTATCAACTGCCGCGATGTATTCCACGACGACGGCAAACCGGCAAAACACATCTTAGATATCCTTCTCGGACTTGAAGGCCCGGGAGATGAACTGCCTACAGTTACAGAACGCCGCTGCAACAGAGTCATATTAAAAGAAAAGCTGCTCAGCGAAATATGGAGCGAAACCATGAACGAGAAACCTATTTTAAAATACGACCTTATTATAGGACCTGAGATGAAGGCCAAAATGGATGCTCTCAAGATACTTGAGGAAGATATCTGCCATGTCATAGAGATGGGAGAACTTCACGGCAGAAAAACCTATGACCCTAATTCAGGGACTTACAAATGCTACAGAGAAATCGGCAAAATCACTTGCTGGACAGAATACAAACCAACAGGTGATGCATTTGAAATAATCAACGTTTATACTCACAGGATGAAAATAGAACTGGAGGTGGTCTTCAATGGCAGAAAAACAGATTTTGATCTGCGATAAGTGTAAGGTGGAAATGGAAGAAATCGACGCCAACTTCTCATATCTGGACAGAACCTTCAGACACAAAGTTTTAAGATGTCCCGAGTGCGGTCAAGTCTCTCTGTCAGAAGATCTTGTGACAGGCAGAATGAGTGAAGTTGAAGCTCTTATAGAAGAAAAGTAACGCCTTAAAAGGAGCACGATATGAGCTATTTTTACGTACAAACATGCCCTAACGGACATTTTGATATTACAAACAGGAAGCTGCAGGAAGGCGCTTTGTGCGACAAGTGCGGCCTGCCCTTAACAGATAAATGTCCCGAATGCGGCAGTTATATCAGGAAGTGGACATTATACGGAGCCACCCCTATATTACCCGGCAAAAGGGATTATACGCTGCCGGAAGCCTGCCCTAAATGCGGAGCAGAATTCCCATGGAACAAATAAAGGAGATACGATGAATAAAATTTTTTCAAGCGAAGATATGAAGCAGGCAAACGGAGAAGCCGCTCTTATAAGAAAAGCATACAACGAAGAAACCTGGGAAGAGTTTGAAAAGTGCACCTATGCATTCTTCCCGGGCTGCAAGCTCACTGCCGCAGAACCTGAGCTCGTCATCAAGGCATATGACTCCATAAGATTTCAGAATCCCGACACAGGCATATTCCTGTACTGCTGCGGCATCCCTGCCAAGGTCGAAGGAGATTCGGAGTTGCTCGAAAAAACTCTTGAAGAAGTCAAGGCAGGTTGGGAATCACTCGGCAAACCGACTCTGATCATGGCGTGCCTCGGCTGCTATAACCTGTTTAAGGACAAGCTTCCTGAAATTCCTATGGTAACAGTTTTTAAATTTCTGCAAGATATGGAAATCAGCGGAGGCTGCAACTCTGTAGATTTCTTCACCAAACTGCCTGCAGGCTCAGATATCGCCAATGAAACAGCTGCTATCACGAAGGCTCTGGCAGAAGACATGGGTGCCACTCTCCATGATGAAAGCGAAGGCGGTGATCACCCTTATCTCGTATGCTCCATAAAGGATCGCGATGCTCTGAAAAACAAAGGAAAAGACGCGGTTCATGTCTTGGAGCTGATTTATGGCATGGGCGCTTCCAATGTGCATTTAGAACACGAGCACGATCATGAACACGAAGGCGAAGAAGTCCACGAACCTGCTTCTAATGAAGCTTCTGCAGACTGTGACGGCAACTGCGCAAGCTGTGCTTCTCTCTGCAGCAGCTGCGACGGACCTGCTATCCCTGCCCCTCTGCCTACTACAGAAGAAGGTCAGCAGAACAGAGTCGAGCTCAAGCAGGCAATGCTGGAGTTCTTCTTTAACGAATTCTAATTCACTCGCGGCTCAGCCGCTTACGGAGCTCATATGAACGAATACATAAAAAGCGTATCAAAGTCGGGCCTTTTCAAGTATCTTCAAGAGAAGGATCATGAACAAGCCTGGCATGAACTTAATATGGCACCGCGAAATTACCGAAATCAGCAGATCATATATGGGCAAGAAGATACTATCAAGAGAGCCGGGATAGTACATACAGGCCTGGTTAAAGGTGAGCGGCTCCACCCTGAAGGAACATCTTCTTTAGCTTATTATTATGCAAAGGGCGAGGTATTTGCTTTCGAAGGAGCCCTTTCGGGAAGAAAAACTTCTCCTCTCCAGCTGACTGCTGACGGGAACACTTCTGTGATCTTTTTTGATGTCCAAAAGGTCTTCACCTGCTCTTTTGAAAAACAGCTGACAAAAGGCCTTATGGAGCTTCTTGCCAACGACGATATCAAGAAGCTCTATCGCATCGAAGTGTTGTCAAAAAAGAGCCTGCGAGATCGTATCATGACTCATTTCACTATGATGGCCGGCAGAAGCGACGATACGACCTTCGTTATTGACATGTCAAGGGAACAGCTGGCAAACTATCTCTGTGTCAACAGGTCTGCCCTGTCATATGAGCTTAACGAAATGAAACGAGAAGGAATCATTGATTTCGAAAAACGTAAATACACGATACTTAAAAAACATATTTGACCCTTATATTGAAATGTTGGCAAGCCAACATTTCTTTTTTATGTTTATGATAATATATGATTATGAAAAAGGTAATATATACAGCATTGTCCGTCCTTATGATCACATCAATATTATTGATGGCCGGATGTGGCAATGACACCAAAGAAAAAACAGAAATAACCATACTGGCAGCAGCCAGCTTGACAGATGCTCTTAATGAAGTTATCACAGAATACGAAAAAGACAGCAGTTGCACTGTTACTGCCAGTTATGCAGGCTCCGGTGACCTTATGCAGCAAATCAAAGGCGGCGCGCCATGTGACATATTCATCTCCGCTTCTACATCTCATATGGACATGTTGGAACGTGACGGGTACATAGACGATGCAAGCCGTATCGATCTTCTTACCAACACTCTGACCCTCATATCTACTGTAGAAAAAAAAGATACAGTCACCATGGATTCCCTGGCCTCAGACGATGTGAAAATCATAGCTATTGGCGAACCCGGAACAGTTCCTGCAGGAAAATATGCTGTTCAGTCGCTTATTGCACTGAACATGCATGATGATCTCAAGGACAAAATCGTACAGGCTAAAGATGTACGTGCCGTTCTCGATTACATAGAAACAGGTAATGCTGACTGCGGTTTCGTATACAGAACCGACGCTATGATGATGGATGATAAAAAAGGCGCCATCATATGTGATGTGGACAGCAGCCTTCATGACCCCATCGTTTATCCTATGACAGTTTTAAAGAGTCCTTCCTGTATCGATGCAGACGAAGATGCCATTAAGTATCTTGAGGATTTCTACAGCTTTCTGCAGGGAGAGACTGCAAAAAATATATTTGAAAAATACGGTTTTTCAGTAGAACAATAAAAGAGAATCTTGTAATGTTTGAACCAATTATCTTATCTTTAAAAGTTGCTTCACTGGCAACCATAATCGCATTTTTCTTTGGGATACTTTTCGCGTATCTCATGACAAAAAAAAACATACCGGCTAAGAATATATGGGAGACACTCTTAACGCTCCCACTGATCTTGCCTCCATCTATAGTCGGTTACTTGCTGTTAAAAGTTTTTGGCAGAAGAGGCCCCATAGGGGCCTTTCTGCTGGATACTTTCGGTGTTCAAATCGTATTCACATGGATCGCCTGTGTGATAGCGGCAACGATAGTAGCCCTCCCACTTATGTATCAAAATGCTAAAGGCGCATTTCAGTCTGTAGACAAGTCCTATGAACTTGCTGCGCGAACCCTGGGAAGCAACCCGTTTAAGGTTTTTCTGACGGTGACACTTCCTCTTTCAAAACCGGGAATCATCAGCGGAGTGATCCTTACCTTTGCCAGAGCCATGGGCGAGTTCGGAGCGACTCTAATGGTAGCCGGCAATATTCCGGGTAAAACACAGACCATTCCAACGGCTATTTATTATGCCACCGTTACAGGCAATGACAGCTGGGCCGACACCTTAGTCATAATCATGATTATCTTCTGTTTCGCGTTGGTGCTGGGACTTAATGCATGGCTTAAAAAGAAGAACTATGGAGGTATATGCTGACATGGGACTTTCATTCGAAATAAACAAAAAACTAGACCACTTCACCTTGGATGTGAAATACGAAATAGATAACGAATTACTGGTAATAGAAGGACCTTCAGGCGCCGGAAAAACCACCATATTAAACTGTATTGCCGGCATCGTAGCTGCCGATTCGTCATCGATAATCCTCGCCGGAAAAGCCATTTCACATCTTCCTATTGAAAAAAGACACATAGGCTATCTTTTTCAGAACTATGCTCTGTTCCCTCACATGACTGTCGAGGAAAACGTCCTATACGGATTGAAGAATTCGGCTGAATATAAAGATAAAACTAAGCGCAGAGAGCTGCTGGATTTTGCATCTTACACCATGGAAACTCTTGGCATTGCCCACCTTGCAAACAAATTCCCGCAGGCTGTTTCCGGTGGTGAGAAACAACGTGCAGCCCTCGCAAGAGCCATGGTAACAAGGCCATCTTTGCTCATGTTAGATGAACCGTTCTCGGCTCTCGACGAAGAAACAAAAGAAAATATTTATGAGGAATTCGCTCGGTTTAAAAGCACACTTGATATTCCGACGATCCTCATAACTCACGACCATAGAGAAACTGAACTCTTTGCAGACAAACATATAACACTAAAGGAAGGCAGGATAATTTAATGAAAGAAGTTGCTGTAGAAAAGGCTATCGGAACTGTTTTAGCACACGACCTTACTCAGATCATTCCCGGTGAATACAAAGGGCCTAAGTTCAAGAAAGGCCATGTGATAACCGAAGAAGATGTTCCTGTTATGCTCAGTATGGGCAAAAAACATCTTTATGTGTTGGAAAAGGACGATACAGATGTACATGAAAATGATGCTGCCCTCAGAATCGCGTCAAAGGCTACAGGCGAAGGCATCAGATTTACGGAGCCTTCAGAAGGAAAAACTGAACTCTTTGCAGAAATCGACGGCCTTCTCAAGATAGATCGCGAAAGACTTTATGAGCTGGTTGCCCAGGATGAAATCATGTTCGCTTCTATACACGATAACATCGTTGTAAGAAAAGGTGAAAAGCTTGCCGGCACAAGAATCATCCCACTATTCGTTACAGAAGAAGTTATGCAAAAAGCAGAAGCCATTCTGGCAGACGGTCCTATCATCAAAATAGTACCTCTGAAGGAGATGCGTGTAGGAGTTGTTACTACAGGCAGCGAAGTATATTCCGGCCTTATCGAAGATGCTTTCGGTCCCGTTCTCGTACGCAAGTTCGATGCCCTTGGAAGCAAGGTTGAAAAGCAGCTCTTCGCAGACGATAATGAAGAGATGATTGCAGACTGCATAAATCAGCTTATCGACGAAGGAATGGACATAATCGGTATTACCGGAGGAATGTCTGTAGATCCCGATGACAGAACTCCTTCAGGCATAAGAAAAGCCGGCGGCGAAGTCATAAGCTATGGTGCACCTGTCCTTCCGGGAGCAATGTTTATGCTTTCTTATATCGGAGAAGTTCCTGTAGTTGGTCTTCCGGGATGCGTAATGTATAGCCGTACAAGTATATTCGATCTTATAGTTCCCAGACTTCTGGCAGGTGAAAAGATCACAAAATCCGATATAAATAAGCTGGCTGTAGGCGGACTTTGCCTCAACTGTGACGTGTGTACATACCCAATTTGCGGATTTGGCAAGGCATAATTAATACTGGTTTTTACCTCCTTAAAGTGCTATCATGGTACCATAAGGAGGTTTTTTATATGGCTACGAAATACGGAGGCTATATGGGCAAGGTGATGCTGATAAACCTTACCAACGGCCGAACAAGAGAATATCCATGGACCGATGAAGATCGAAGAAGATACATCGGAGGCAAGACCATGGCAGCCAAGATAATTGGCGACAATCTATGCAAAAACACTAAACCCCTTTCTGAAGAAAATATGCTGGTCATCACAACCGGTCCTTTCACCGGCTCCGGAGCCCCCAGCTCCAGCAGATTCAACATATCCACCCTTTCTCCACAGACAGGTATACTGACATCCTCCAACTGCGGAGGCAATTTCGGCTACTATTTAAAAAAGGCCGGTTACGATGCTCTCATCATCCACGGTCAGAGCGACAAACCTGTATGGATAAGGATTCATAATGATGAAATCGCCTTTGAAGATGCCTCGGAGCTTTGGGGTACTCACACCGGTAAAGTTCAGGAGCTTCTCGACGAAAAACTGACTCAGTCCAACGGCAGAACAACCAAAAACGGAAAAATCGTCATAGGTCCTGCCGGCGAAAACCTAGTAAGATATGCTT
>JAUMXT010000083.1:0-343 GCA_030529015.1 Bacillota bacterium
ACCGCAGCAGACTACGGTCAGACACGCTGTGCGACCTTCGCCGCTTTTGGGCAACGTGCGCCGCTCCTAACAGGCAAAATGGCAGAAATATTTTTGCAAATTGCAAATCAGTCAAATTACGGGCTATTTTATGTTTGCTACGCCAGATATTTGCAAGAACACTCTTTTTTCTTGCATCAGCTTTCGCACAAAACTGTCAAAAATCAGTTTTTGTCCAAATTTGTCCACACGAACACCTACATATTGTTATCGCATTTCCGTAGTACCACAACATATTGTGGTTTCTTGTCCGTACAACAAGGGCGGTACAAATAACCAGATGTATCCCAATGTATTTCAATAT
>JAUMXT010000083.1:353-7227 GCA_030529015.1 Bacillota bacterium
GCATAAAAAAAGAGAGCAGATTCTCATCTGCTCTTTCTGCAATATATCAGCTTTGTACCCTGCTCACTGCGACTCCTAAATCCGTCTCTGTTCAGAGAGGTGATTTTCCTTCAGATCAAAGCACGCTACATTCTTTTTTTCATTATAGATTCCAGGCACGGTGTAAGACAGCGTCAGATCCATCCCATTCTCAGTCATGATCGAATGAACGAACTGCTTGCTATGTAAGCGGAACACCGTATGATGGTTCGTAAAAAGACTTTCCGGCACTTTAAATGACATTACATCATCAGCTGCGCACGGAGCCAGTATGATTCGACTGCCATCCCTATGGATTTTTAGGCATACATGAGTAGGGCTACCGAGCAAGCGTATAACATCCTTTCCGATGCTGATTGCATTTCGGTATCCCTGAATGGATATTTCAATTCTCATATTTCGGACTACAGGATCCGTGGATACCTCATCATGATTCATATCCAGATCGATCATGTATTGCCTCCATCTGCCCTGTAGGGATTAACAGACGCCCATTGCTGCGATGGCTGTTCTCCCTGTTCTGATGGTAGATTGCGATACGTATGCCCAGCATAACCATCAAACGGCTCAAACATGCTCATCTGCTGTCCTGCTATGTAGTCATTATACGATTTGCCGATTCGATCCTTGTACTCATCCGGATAGTATGCGATCTGGCGTTTCTTCACTTCGCCGGTCTTCTTGTCGATATACTCCTCAGGCACTGTATACATGATCGCCTCAGACAATTCGAAAATAAGAATCAGGCCCTTCGACGATGTAGCCACACGTCCAAGCACCTTATATTTGCAGTTACGATCCCAGCCCATCAGTTTATACAGTTTCTCCACGAATTCCATTGATGTGATCTGCTTGTTGACCCATACGCCGTCTTTCTGCCGCGCCCATTCGACAGAGGCACTCTCTTCTTCCTTACAAGTAACAACAGCAAGGCGTCTCTTATTCGGGTTTACCAATGTCAAAATATGCTGTACACCCTCAAACAAGCGGATACTGGCCATATTGAACAACAGCTTACCATACTTAATGCTAACAGCAGGCTTTTTCAGCATCGAGAATTGAGTACGCGGAGGAACTTCATATCCATCCAGTTCCTCATGCTCCAACGGAGACTTCTGCTGAAGCCGCGACTGCATCAGCTGCCGAATCAATTCCTGCTCTTTTGCAGAGTATCCATCCTGCTTTCGTTCCATCTGCATGGTTGTATTCTGAACATCACTCATTACAGCCTGTTCTCCTCTCGCGTTATTACATCGAAATCAGCAGTTCGTCTATCTCATCAAGGATTTCCTGTCTGCTCGGGGTTTTGCCAATCAAAGGATTTTCAACAATCGTACTCGCCTGCGCAATATCAGATGCTGTTATTGTGTCAACCAGCCGGTCTCTGCGTTTACGCAGCTCATAGCTGATCCCAATCAAGCGCTTCTGCCATTCTTCCGGATATGCAATCTGAGGCTGATCCTTATAAGGGATATAGCAAGTCATACCCGTTTCATTTGTCGGATACTTTTCTGCCAGTTCTTTGGCATGCTTACCTACCAATATCTGTGGCTCATCCAGGTAGAATACGATGGCGCGAATACCATCACGTTCTCTGTAGATGCCTCGAAACCGGAAATCATATTCCGGGAGCCAGTTCATTTTCTCATAAACCGCTGCGCTAAAGGCAGCAGCCGGAAACGAAGGTACCTTGTTTTTCTTGATGAGCCGTTCTACACTGATCGCGTTAATTGCATCTTCTTCACACGTCCGAAGAACAATCGCCTGCAGTACCGGGTGGTACAACACTTCCATATAGGTATTGAGCCCCAGTTTATTCAAGCATGCTTTATTGAACTTGATCTTCCGTCTGCAGATCGTCAGCGTAGGCGTGCCCTGGCCAATGAAATATGCACTGGGTGCTACTTCATATCCGGTAAAACTCAACGACAGCATATTGCTGTGCTCATCGCCATTTCTGATGCCTGCGATATGCTGCAGCTGATCGTATTCTTCCTCCTGATATACGCTTTTGCATATCTCCTGAAAGGTCACATTATCAACTGCGCTCCATGAAGGCGAAACACTGATGAATCCCTTTAAGCCGCCTTCCTCAATGACACCCAGTTCACGCACGCCCCCATCCATGCCTCGGCTAGCGTCAACCATCTGTACAGCCTTGGCAATAGCGGGTGTAACAATTCCTTCGTGATGACCGGTAACATATGCGGCATCACGTTCATCAACATTCTTAATGGTTTTTCTTTCGGCATAGTCTATCACAATGGTCTTTCGAGCGCTCAGATCACCCCATCGGCGTTCATTCTTAAGCAGAGTTCGAACCATGTCCTCATTCCATACAGTCCTACCTTGAAGTGTGGGGCGCTGCTTTTCTGTCAAAATTGCAGCTACATGCTTATACGGCATGCCAGTATAGCGAGCCAAATACGCAAAACGGACGGTCTTTGCTTCTTCTTCCTGGATAATCAGGTCGCCATCCACGGTATGACGAAGCCCCAGCAGATCACAGACCGGATATTGTCCGGTACAGATTCGCTGGTCATATGACAGAATCATTCTGCGGCTCTTATTAGCCGACTCCCATTCCGCCAGCATCGCATGGATCGACAGGAGGTGGTTACTCTCCGGATCCAGCGTGTATATATTCTCAGTCTCAAAATAGACACCTACTGGATGAGAGGGATTCATGGTTTTTAGCTGCCTTACCTTGGTGATACAATCCGATACATTTCTGGCAAATCTGGATACGCTGGCACAGAGAATGAGATCCATCTGCTTATCCGCAGCATCCAGAATCATCTGCTGAAAATCCTTGCGACGTTTTGTGGATGTACCAGATTTCCCCTCATCACTGTAGATTTTTTGCATATGCCAATTTGGAGTCTTCTTGATTTTTTCCGTGTAATATCGGGTCTGATTCTCAATGGATGAAACCTGCTCCTTGCTCTTGGTGCTGACACGGGCATACACAGAAACTCTTTTCTCGCCAGCATCGCTGATTTGGGGCTTCGGTTTTGCCGGTTTGAAAACAGTGCCTTCGGTTACCCTGGCATTCCAAACGCGCTTGCGGATATTGGCCTTATAAACCTCACGATCCGCATCCTGAGGACGCCATTGCACCGGAGGCTCAATTACTTCACCGGCTTCAGTCGAAATTTGCTCATCGGCGGGCCGGTTGTCTCTCTCATCCTGCATTGCCATCTTCACTCACCTTTATTGCCGTCTGCAACCATTCTTTCAATACTTCGAAAGATCTTATGCTTCCACTCTGAATAATCATCAGGATTCAGGCTGGTATAATCATCAGCCATTTTGTGTAAGGCCGCCCTCTGCTGATCGGCATCATTTACTGTATCGATATGATACACGTCATCTTCTGTAACAATATCAATATGCTGCCCGCAATCAAAAAGCAACTTTATCAGATAGCAAAACTCTTTGGTATTCGCAGCCAGATACCCTTTGGTTTGAGCAGCGATGCAATTTGCATCTCCACGCATACAATCCCGGATCACCCGAAGCATCGCAGGCCGTCTGCTGATTTCCTTTTGGCCTGTGATATCCACATATACATCGAAGAGAACGAACCGATCCGAATCCTCATACTTCTCTTTGTAATAGGCCCGATGGTATGCTATGGCTTTTTCTGCACTACGCTCCCAAAGCTTAGCCAATTTCACATAACCGGCCACCTTATATTTCTGATTCATCCGTTTCCTCCTCTTCCGGCATATCAGGCATACTCCAATACCAAGCTTTATTCTTTCGTATCGACTGAACGCCCAAGTTTTTCTTTGCCGTATAGAGTGTACGTTCCGATACACCCATCTGCTCAAAACAGCGGATCACTTCAATACTGCCAAGCGGTCCATGGCCCAGCATTGCTGCCAGAAGGTTTTCACATGCCATCTGCTTATTGTCCGTAAGCATCATCTCTTTAGAAACAGCCTTCCATTCGCAGTCTTGGACCCACTCAATTGCGCCATCGCTACCAATGGAAAATCTGACTGTCGCTCCACACGGGGCAAGACTGGATTTCACTTGACTTAAGCATCTAATCTTAGGCTCGTCTTCATCTCGAGAAATCATCAGAACGCTTCGGGCGACCGCCGCTATATCAATAGAGCCCAAGCTTCTGTACAGCATTTTTCCGCCGGTTGATTTGTTCAAGTGACTGACCAGAACGATTGCACATCTATACTTGGCTGCAATGCGCCCAAGTTTGCTCAAAAGATTACGCATCCTGACAACGCTGTGCATATCACCTTCCTGAAGGAGGAAAGACTGTAAGGGATCCAATATACACATTCGAGCAGACGTTTCTCGAATAGTCTGTTCAATGCGCTCATCATCCAAATTCAGTTGTTCGTCCTGATTGATAATGTAGACGACTTTCTCACAGTCAGCACCGGCAGCAACCAGGCGAGGTTTAATCGTATCCGCCAGATTATCCTCAGCGCACTGATACACAACTACCTGAGGGCCTTCGCTTGAATATCCGTCAGGAAGCGCCTTTCCCTGCGTCACAAGCGCCGCCACATTCAAAATGAACGTAGATTTTCCTTCTCCGGGGTCACCTTGCAGCACCGTTATCTTTCCGTACGGGATATATGGATACCACAACCACTCTACGGTCCTTTGCTCTACGGAAGAGAAATACTCATATACCTGTTTACTATCTGATTGGTATCGCATATATACCCGCCTTACTTACAAAGTCAGACCTGCTTCGCGTTTCAATCGGTCAATGGTCTCAATGATTCTCTCTTTGGCCTGAAGCGTGTCCCTTCTGCAGCGTAAAACCTGACTGATATAGGCTTCTGTGTATCCGCATTCCTGTGCAAGCTGCTTCTGAGTAATACCAATGATCCTCAAGTCCATAATTACACTTGCTTGCCAAACCTGTTTCACAGTCATCCTCCATCATCGCACGAACAGCCAATCCAGCTTAACCATCCTGTTTGGAGTTGAATTTCTTTAACTGCCGTGTTATCATATACTATGTATGCACAAATACCCAGGCTTTCATTTGCCCAGGCTTTACTCAGTCAAATATATTTGACTACTATGGATTATAGCAAAATACATTTTCTCTGTCAAGACTTGAGTTTTCATTAATGCTTTGAGAAAAGAAGGTTTCAATATGAATTTTTATGATCGGTATGCCGAATGCTGTGCACAAAAGGGGATTCTGCCTGCAAGTCAGGATACGGCAGAAAAAATCGGTTGCTCTAGAGCCGCTATTTCTGCCTTCTCAAAAAGCGGCATTAACCCGAAAGGAGACATTGTCGCCGGTGCTGCCAGCCTGCTGGATGTGTCTGCCGATTACCTGCTCGGCCTGATTGAAGCCCCCCGTCCGCTGCACGATTCCATTGCACTGACACATGATGAAATGAAAGCGGTATCTCTGTTGCGCTCTCTCAACAAAGAAGGCGTTACCGCTGCACTCGCCATGCTGACTGGACTGGCTGAGCAATTCAACTATAAAAACGAATAATTCCAGCAATGAAGCGATAGGTGTTTAAGGTTGCAAAACTCTCCGCTTATTTTTCGTTGCAGCCTTGCAACCTTACGTCGAAAACACCGATATTGCAAGGGTTTTTGCGCTATTCTAAGATTGCAAAGCTCACCATTCAGAACACAAAACCTTTCTATTCTGCAAACAAAAAAAGCCTGCCTGTTAACCATCATCCTTGCTTATCTCAAGCAAGTTTGAAAGAAAACAGGCAGGCTTTTTTCCATTCGTGAGTTCGCCGCTCCGTACATGCGGTTCATAATCCGCATAGATTCAGCTTCCATCATATCCGTCGCATGGAGGTAAGTGCTGATTGTAACCTCCAAAGTTTTGTGGCCAAGACGCCGTTGGATCTCCTTCAGGTTCACACCATTTTCATTCAGCTCAGAAGCATGTGTGTGCCTTAAACTGTGAAAATCGAAATTTTCATACCCCAGTTCTTTTCTGATTACCTTTGAGGCATGGTCAATAACATTGTGGTGCATAAACGCTCCATCCTCACGGCATAGCAGGAAATCCATTTCCTTGCCTTCCCCCGAATGATTCAGGAATCCATCATTATCAATGTAGTTATGCACATACTTTTCAGCATAATGCGTCCGTCGCTGAAGCTGTTGTTCCCGCGTTCGCCGCAGTACGTCCAGCATCACCTGATCCAGAACTACCCTGCGCACTGACCCATACTTTGGCGGTAGATACTGGTAATTCACATGGAGCTTAGACCATTGCATCTGATGATTGACAAACAGTATCCCGCGCTCCAAGTCAATATCCTGCCAGGTAATGCCGAACGCCTCACCTCGGCGCAGACCGCAGTGATACGCAAGCATAAGAGGCAAGTACGCTGACGATTCTTCAGGAAAGCGTTCAAATATCTGCTTGATGATATCCCTTGGCACAGGCACGCGTACCTTTTGTCTCTGATTTGCGCAAACTCTGTTTGTTGGCAGGTCGATATCCTCCGCAGGATTATACTGTATCCACCGCTGACGCTTTGCATATCGCAGGGAGCAGCTCAGCACCCCAAGTACATTGACCAAAGTGTTGCGTGCATAGCCTTCATCGAACAGACGATTGATGAAAATTTGAATTTTCTCGTGCTGGATCGCACCGACCTGATGATTGCCAAAGGCAGGCAGGATATGCGTCTTGAGTATCATTGAATAGTTTTCTTGCGTAGCAGGAGCACATTTGATGCGCACATAGTTACTCATCCAGCTATCCAATACATCTGTATAGCTCTTATTAACTACTTTGAATACAGTACCTGTATTCATGTACTCATTATATGCTTTTGTACCGGCAGCAACGGCCTCTTGC
>JAUMXT010000214.1 GCA_030529015.1 Bacillota bacterium
AGAATTTGAAGAAGCTCTATCTTCGTTTAAAGACAGAGTTCTTCCGACAATGGAGCAAATTTATGAAACTATCTGTCCCGAATGCGGCAACACCTTCATGTTTGACGGCTTGTTCTTTGATCGTGATCCAGAAGAGTATTTTCACCCCACTCCTCATGAACGCCTCGGGAAGAATAGCCGCGAAAACGTGATTTTCAGAGGGAAATACAAATGCCCGAATTGTGGGCGCAAAGAAAAGAACTACGACGATCATGACGAGGTAGTAAGAAAGCGTCTCGATGGGATGACAGTTGCCTTCCCTGATACTCCAATTATTGAAAATTCCAGGCTCAACTTCACGGCTCCAGATTTTACCCATTACGGCGCGCTCTTTTCAAAGCGCCAAAAAATCGCTCTTTCGACCATTTATACGGCTGTTCAGGAAGTCGAAGGCCCTGCTGGCAAGTTCTTTTATGATACTTTTCTGTCCATTGTCCATCTAGGAAAGTACACAGATTACAGAAGCAAGAGTCAAGACAACCATTGCCCTGCGAATCGCTTGAAAGAAACAAATTTGTATTACAGATATATTGAAAAACTTGAGGAGCGATGGGAATATATTTCAAACCTACACAGAGGAATCGATACAACGAAAGCAGAAATCTCATGTTCCGATTTCCGCGACTTTATGAGCTCGATTAGCCCAAAGAGCGTAGATCTTCTTTTGACAGATCCGCCGTTTGGCGATACAGCACAGTATTTTGAGCACGCTCAGCGAGTTCATCCTTTTATTCCCTACTCTCTTATCGATGACAATGAGCGTTTAGCAAAAGAAGTCGTAATAAGCAATGCACCTAGCAGGACAGACAAACACGGCGACGAACAGTTTATGGCCGATATTGAAGAGCTCTTTAGGCTTGGTTCGTCCGTGATAAAGGAACATGGCTATCTTGTCCTTTACTTCCGCCCGAAGCAGAGCAGTTGGATTGCCAATCTGAACCAGTTAAAACACTTTGGGCGCAAACATGGTTTGGAGCCATTGATGGCAATTTCATTGGAAATCAACGATCCCTCAATGAGAGCATTGGCTTCTGCGGCATGGACTTTCAGTAAAGATACTTGTTTCGTGTTTTTGAAGCTGAAAGAATCTGAACGCAGATGGTATGAGGGCAATACCGATGTTGACGAACTTGTATATCTGGCGGCGTCTAAGGCAGCAACAGATCAAGGTAACCCGTTTGTAATTTCAAAATTCTATACTGCTCTGCAAGCGCAGCTGCGCAGTGTGAATCTGGCGAGGTTATCCTCCATAGTAAATCAAGAACGCTTTCTCAAAACGCTTTCAAGATATGCACAGAAAAACGGCGCACAGTATGTTCTAAAGGGGGATTCTCCTTATGACTTTATCAATCATGAGGAGGATGCGGAACTTCGTTTAAGGGAGTTCGCTCCGCTTGTTCTTGAGGAATTAGGAGCCAACGGGAAAGGTTTCTCTTTTGAGGACTATGTTTTGCGGCTTTCCACTTATCTTGATAATGGAAGCCGTAGGATTGTTCAGCGCCTAAGAGCGGTTAATCCTCTGATTTCCGAATTTGCCGAGAGGATGACTTACAAAGATATTGATCAGGAAAGCGGTAAAGAACAACTATACCTCAAGCAATACATTCCGCCTGAAGAAGACGCAGGGAAGATCAGTCTCTATAATATGGACCCCTATGATTTTGAAGCGTTGGTGGCGGATTACTTTGTG
>JAUMXT010000013.1:0-14893 GCA_030529015.1 Bacillota bacterium
TGTGATTTTTGTTACCCGGGTTTTTCATTGTCTACTTGTTGTTGACAACTTCACATCCGAAAGGGTTTTTATTATGTTCGTATTAGAAGAATTTGCTTTTGAATTCGTTACGGTAATTTACTATCGTTTCACGAGTTTCAGGATTTTGTTTAGTGAAATTGCATGTAACTATGAATACGATACTGTTGACGATAAGTCCGACTACACCGCAGTAGCTGGAATCGATGCCGAGGGTAGTATAAAGAATCAGCAGGACTAAAGTTCCGGATACGAGGCCTGCGATAGCGCCCGTTGCATTTGACTTCTTCCAGAACAGGGCGCCGAAGGTCGGTACAAGCAGCTGTGCCGTACCGGACAAAGCGATAAGACCGGTGCTGATGATGATGGCCGGATTTGTTACCATCAATACGTATGTAAGTGCCGAAAAGCCAAGAACTGCCCACTTGGCAATATACAGAAGTCTTATTTCCGTGATATTTTTATTTATGTATCTTTTATGAATGTCTATAGTATAAACGGCAGCCAGTGCATGGAGCTGTGAGTTAGCTGTAGAAAGTGAGGCAGCGCATAGACCGCAGAAAAGCACTGTTACAAGTATATGTCCGCCGTATTCCATTAGGAAGAACGGCATAAGCGTTTCCGAATCGACTTGTGTTGAGTCTAAGATTCTTCCTGCGTTTCCGGCAATTATACATCCGAGGTAGCAAATTGTCGCCGCCGAAATCAGAAGCGGCATGACATAAAACGTTTTGGCACTCTTGATAGCATAGTTTCGCAGCCACATAGGAGGACTCATTATAGCACCCAGAGGCGTTATTATGAACATACAAAGCCATAATAACGTGTTACCTATAGCGTGATTGTTTGATATGGTTACAGAATCGATGTCGCTACTCATCAAAGTGTCGAAAATATTTTCGACGCCACCGGCTTTTGTTGCCAGAACGAAGCCTACGCCAAGCATGCTGAAAAAGACAAGGACACCGAAGAATACGTCGGTGTATGCCACGGCTCTGATACCGCCTGTCCATAAATACACTATCATTATCACATAGAAAATAAATCCTGCTACAGCCCATGGGATTTTACCGTCTGAAGCGATGTCTATAAGGAATGCACCGCCGGAAAACTGGATCTGTATATAAGGAAGTGTGAACATCAAGCTTATGACAGTAACTATAAGCGAAAGCGGTTTTGATTTATATATGTCGTTTATGAAATCGACAGGTGTGATGTATCCATGCTTTTTCCCATAAAACCAAATTCTTCTTCCTATGAAGAAAATACATATAGCGAAGAGGACATTCCATGCGAATGTGGTCATGTAAACAGGGCCGTTAAAATAAAAGAATGAGCTGGAGCCCGTAACGGCAAAAGTTGAGTACCATGTGCCGTAAATGGTGAAGAATGCAAGTGGGGTAGACATGCTTCTGCTGTGGATAAAAAAGTCCTCAACGGAAGGCAACGCTCTGTTTCTCGCAAACTCTGCCAGAATTAACGGCGTAAAGGTAAATATGAATATTACAGTTATGGTTATTGTTGTGGTAAATTGAGTCATATTTCAGTCCTATTCTGTTATCAATTCTTGCCTTTATTATAACACAAAGGTATAATATATTATAGGAATTATGAATAGAAAGGAGAGTGCAATGTTCGCGACATACATCATGCTTATAGTTTTGGTTTCTTTCGTGATAGCAGCACTCTTTTTATATTTATCAGGGAAAGAAAACGAAGACTTTATAAAGTTCTGGGCAGTATCGTGGCTGTTCTATTCATGCGCACTGGTATGTCTGCTTTCAGCCCACAGCGATGTATCCTTTTACTTCATGGAAATAAAAAAGCTGTTTGATATGTGCTCGGTGTTATGCGTGCTTTTTGGCATATATAAATTTTATAGAGTGAAAATTCCGGGATACTGGTTCAGATTCAGTATTTACCTTGCGGTTTGGCTTTTTGTAGCCGTATTCCTGGATTTAGACTCGCTTTCGGTATCTCTTCCGATATTCTTGTTTGACATACTTATGACCGTTAATTTATGCGGCGTTATAATAAGATACGGCGAAGAAACCGTTCCGGAAAAAGTGCTTTACTGTTTGTTCTTCCTCGTATGGGGAGCAATTAAAGCATGCCTTACAATATATGAAACAGGAAACTTGGATAATCTCAATGTATACATAGGAGAAATACTATATACAAATCTCCTCAATGTATCGATGTTCATCATATATTTCAGAAAGGTGAAGAGAGACGTTGATACTACAAAGGAACGATTCAAACTTATTATTGAAAACGCGATGGATGCGATTTTTTACTTCACATTCAAACCGGCGCCATCATTCCTGTATATAACGCCTTCCATTGAAAATATAACAGGCTATTCTCCGCAGAAATTTTACAGCGATCCCAAGTCGTTTCTCAGCATGGCAGATAAAGACAGCTTCGAAATGATAAACAACGTATTCTTCTCGGGTCCTGATAAAACATTCCCAACAAGTGAAGTCTTTAAGGTCACTACTAAAAGCGGAGATGAGATCTGGGTAGAAATGAATGTTTCTGTCATCAAGGAGGAAAATCAAGTCGTAGCAGTTGAAGGCATTATAAGAGACATCACTCAAATGAAGGAAACTCAGGATGCATTGAGAACATCAAAACGTTCAAGAGACCTTATGCTGTCCTACATAAGCCATGAACTGAAGACGCCTATTACCTCTATTCTGGGATATGCTACTGCGCTTAAAGACGGAGATATGGACAGTGAAGAAAAGCGCCATGCCATCGATATAATTTCTCAGAAATCGCTGGTTCTTGAGAGAATGATATTAGACTTGTTCCAACTGTCCCAGCTGGAAACACAGCAGTATTCATTCACATATATGCAGATGAGTGCAGCAGAAATGGCTGCCGATATGCATGATCATATAGTGCCTGAACTCAGAGAAAGCGGTATGCCTTATAAAATTCTGATAGAGGATGAATACATCAAGGATATTGATGTTATCGTCGATCCTGTAAGAATCAATCAGGTGGTAACAAACCTGGTAATCAATGCGATAAAATATACAAGAGATAAAAATAAGATCACTATAAAGTGTACAGCAGATAAGAAGGGTGAAAACCTGATAATCAGTGTGGCTGACAAGGGAAGGGGTATCCCTGAGAAGGACATTGAGCATGTATTTGACAGATTCTTCAAATCTTCCGATGTTGAGAAAACAGGTAAACAGGGAAGCGGATTAGGGCTTGCATTATCAAAGGAAATCGTGGAAGCCCACGGTGGTGAAATTACCGTTAAAAGTAAATATGGAAAGGGCTCTATATTCACTTTATCAATACCAACGTATGTTGAAGAATACTAAAAAGGAGTAATGCTATGGCAGGTGAAAAAATACTGATAATTGATGACGAAAAAGAAATTAACGATCTGATCAAAGCGTACGTTACAAAAGAAGGATTTGTTCCTATATGTGCATACAATGGTAAGGATGCCATGACTTGTATTACGGAAGACAATCCCGATCTTGTTATCCTGGATTTCATGTTGCCGGACATAGAAGGCCCTGAATTATGTCTGGATATAAGAAAGAAGACTAATATTCCGATTTTATTCTTGTCTTGCAGATCCGAAGAAATCGACAAGATCGTTTCTCTGTCGGCAGGCGGAGACGATTATATAACAAAGCCATTTCTTCCGGGAGAATTGATTGCGAGAATCAAAGCTAATCTAAGAAGAAGCAGAAGCAGTCAGGAAGAACTGCAGCTGGAAGAAAAACCGATAGTGGCAGGGGAGATGATCATCGATCCTCAGCTCAGAACAGTTATGGTAGGAAATGAAGCTGTGAACCTTACAGCTAAAGAATTTGACATTCTGCTGATGCTGGCAAAGAATCCTAAGAGGATTTTCTCCGCAGAGCAACTGTTTAAAATCGTTTGGAAAACCACAAGCATAAATAATGACCCTAAAACCGTTGCTGTGCACATAAGTGCACTCCGCAAAAAAATAGAAACCCCTAATGCCGATGAAAGATATATAATCAGCATCAGGGGCGTAGGTTATAAATTTAATCACATGCTGCTGGAATAGCATTCCTTAGGAAGCAGCGAGGCTTTAAGATACATCATTACATTTGCAGGCAGGCTTCTCTCAAGATAATCAAGTCTTACTTTTTCATGAGGAGTGTGGATGAGGTATTCCTGTCCCGGACCATAGCCGATAACAGGTTTATTCATTCTCACTGCCAGCATAGGTATATCTGTACTGAACGGCCAGTAATCATATATTATAGGCTCGTTCAGTTCGTCAAGCCCTTCAGTGCATGCCTTGACGAATGGATGCTCTCTGTCGATTATCCATACTTCCTTAGCACTTTCGATAACCTCTTCTTTACCTGTATAGGATTTTCTTAAGTTTTCATTTACACTTACTTCAGCTACGAAATCAGGATCTTCTGCGGCAAGTTCGTCGATGATATCCTGAATTTCTTTTATTGCGCCTTCAGTAGTTTCTCCAGGTATGAGACGTCTGTCATAAACGATAACACAACGGTCAGGGACGATACAAAGTTCGTTTGGCTCGCAGTGATACATTGTAAGGGCAATACCCGGTCTTCCCAGATATTCGTCCTCAATAGTTTTAGACCAGATCATATCGTGAACTTTCTGAATGAGCTTAGTTGATTTTTCTACTGCATTAACGCCGAGCCATGGGCTAGAACCGTGACAGCTGCGGCCTTTTACAACAACCTTGATTTCCATACGGCCTCTATGTCCGAGCATCACTCTCATGCTGCTTGGTTCACAGCAGACCATAGCATCAACCTCAAGACCTTTGGCAGGGAGTGTTTCTTCACAGAGTTTGATGGTTCCCATCATTTCTCCGTTTTCTTCTAAAACAACTGCAGCCAGCATAAATGTTCCGGCAACATCGAGACCGTCTTTTTTCATACGTGACAAGATAGCACCGGCATATACTTGTGATGCCAGATTGCATTTAAGGTCGCCTGTGCCTCTTCCGTGGATAACCTCAGTCATTTCTTCTTCGCCTGTAAGGATGTTTATCATAGGTGCCTCGTCTATTTCTGCACCGTATGGGTCATATCCTTCCCATGTTTCGAGGTTTCCGGCTGCTACAGCATCCATATGACCGTTATACATGATTACCGGTCCCGGTTTATTTCCTTTAACCAGTCCGACAACGTTTCCCCATGCATCTGTGAAGACTTCATCATATCCAAGCTTGTTTAATTCTTCTTCAAAGAGCTTGGCAACTTCGCCTTCATGTCCCGGTTCCGATGGCGTTTTAACTATTTTTTTGCAGAATTCCAACATTTCCGGATATAATTCGGAAGCATATTCTTTTATTTTATCTTTCATATTCTACCTTACCGTCTATTATTGTCATGTCTACATTCAGATCCCAAATCTTATCAGGAGGGGTCTGCAGGAAATCTCCGTCTAAAACTACAAAGTCTGCCAGTTTACCAACCTCAATGCTGCCCTTGATGTCTTCAGTGAATGATGCATATGCACCGTTCCATGTGAACATACGCAGAGCGTCTATAGGTTCGAGTCTTTCATCAGGATTTATTACCTGTCCGCCTTGAGTTACTCTGTTAACGGCAAGGTGGATACCCATCAGAGGATTGGAGAAGGTGATAGGGCAGTCACTTGCACCTGCTGCGATGATTCCCTTATCTAAGAAACTCTTGGCAGTGAACATTTTATATGCTCTTTCCTTACCATAGTTCTTGATGTATCCGTCACCGAATTCATAGAGGAATATAGGGTTGCAGATAGGAACTATGTTAAGTCTCTTGATTCTGTCGAGGAGCTCGTCGTTTATCATACCGCAGTGTTCGATACGATGTCTTGTGCCTTCCTTAGGACATTCAGTCATAGCTTTTTCCAGTGCATTTACTATAACAGTAACACCCTTGTCACCAACAGCATGGCTTGTTACCTGCCAATCGCCGCAATGACCTCTCATTACGTAGTCATCAACCAGTTCCTGAGAGTGGGAGAGTATGCCTGAATTGTTAGGATCTATAGCATATGGTTCCAGTGTTGCTGCAGTAGGGCCGCTGCTGGAGCCATCTATCATCAGTTTGATAGGACCAAGTTTGAAACGATCGTCGCCCATACCTGATCTGATACCAACCTTCAAATAGCTGTCGACAAATTCCAGATTTTCTACAAAGGAGAATATCATAGGATAAAGTCTCAGCTTAAGAAGATTATCCTCGATAGCCTTTTGGAAAGCTTTCATCTGTACGGAGCCGTATCCGCCGGAATCGTGGATGGAAGTGATACCTTCCTTTAAAAGCATATCATTGGCAGCCTTAAGACCTTCAATGATTTCAGCTTCTGTTAAGAGGGAAGCCTTACACATAGCCATGTGAGCTTCTTCTTTCATAACACCGGAGATTTCTCCGTTGATGCGAGTATAAGTTTCAGGGTTATATGCACCGGCATTGGTAATACCTGCAATTTCGATACTTCTTGAGTTATGAGCTGAAATATGGCTGCATACTCTTGTAAGCATTACAGGATGATCGGGAGCCACTTCGTCGAGGTCCCATTTATTAGGGTTACGCTGTTCCTTGAGATATTGGTCGTTATAACCCCAACCTCTGATCCATTCACCCTTAGGTGTGATTTTAGCTCTCTCAAATACTGCTTCCTTGATATCGTCGATAGAGGATACCGCAGATGGTCTGCAGTCGATTGCCATTGCGTTGGCACCCATTACTGCAGTATGTATATGAGATTCTACAAATCCCGGAATAAGACATTTTCCGGTCAAATCTACTATCTTAGTGTTGTCGCCGATAAAAGCATCGACGCCTTCATTAGACCCAACATAAACTATTTTATTACCTTTAACAGCAACTGCTTGTGCTGTGGTGTTATTCTTGTCTACAGTGATTACAGGTCCGCCTTTAAAAATGATGTCAGCTGACATGTTATTACACCTCCTTGATAGTAATATACATTGAGAGGGCCCATAAGAGACCCTCTCAAGAAAATTATATAGGTGCGTCCTTTAGCTTATGGTAACACTAAAGAGTGCGAAAAGCTTTTTATTCGAATCCCTTTCCATCGTAGAAGTCGTCGAACTGAGCCTGAACCTTATCCATGATTTCAGCAGGTCTTGGCTTAGTGCACAGTGATACTACAACGAATACGATAGCGTTCAGAATCAGTGAAAGCAGGTTGCCGCCACCGGATAATGCGAATACCCATGGTGGAGTGATAACGCCGAATGTGAAGAGGCATAATGAAATTACACCTACCAGCAGTCCTGCGATAGCACCGGCTGTAGTAGCTCTCTTCCAATAAAGAGCGCCAAGCAGAGGGATAAAGATCTGAGCAGTTCCTGCAAGAGCAACCAGACCGATAGTTACCAGAGCTCCAGGAATTGTCAAACTCATTACGTATGCGATAGCTGAGAGGATAAGGATAGTCCATCTACCAACCCATACCAGCTGCTTTTCTGACAGATTCTTGTTTATGTATGTCTTGTGGAAGTCTACAGTGTAGCCTGCTGACATAGCGTGAATCTGTGAGTTAGCAGTTGACATAGCTGCAGCAGCGCCGCATGCGATAATCAGTGATGCCATTATGAATGGCGCATATTCATAAAGTACTGTTGGCAGGATCTTGTCAGTTTCCGCGATGTCAGGAGTCAGGATATTTCCTGCGTTACCTACCAGCATTGATCCAACGTATGCGATTGCTGCGAATCCGAGCAGGAATGGCATCAGGTTGAATAATTTGTGTGATTTAACTGCATACATTCTAGTCCAGAGCTGAGGTCCCATGAATGATCCGATAGGAGTGATCAAGAACATGGATATCCAGCTCATCCAGTTGTCATTAACAGTCAGCTTGGATGGATCTGTTTTTTCAATGAAGTCGAACATTGCTGTAGTTCCGCCAACTGAAGGAAGGTTAACGATGTACAGACCTGCACCTACCATTCCGAAGAAGAGTAATACGCCGTAGAAGATGTCTGTCCATGCAACTGCTCTAAGTCCGCCTGACCATACATAGATGATGATTACTACGTAGAACAGCAGAGCTGCTAACCAGTAAGGAAGAAGTCCGCCTGAAGCAACTTCGATGAGGTATGCACCACCTGTAAGCTGAATCTGCAGATATGGCAGTGTGAATACTAAGCATATAACTGCTACGATATTACCAAGGCTTTCTGATCCATAGTGGAGCAGGAAGAAGTCCTTTGGAGTGATGAGGTTGTTGTGCTTACCAAAGTACCAAACTTTTTTACCGATAACGAAGTACATGATACCGAAGAAGATATTCCATGCGATCGCTGTCCAGTAGAGAGGTCCTTCTAAGAAGAACCATGAGTTTGAACCCATGAATGCGAATGCTGACCACCAAGTAGCTGCAACTGTGAAGAATACAGCAACTGAACCCATGCCTCTACCCTGTACGAAGTAGTCTTCTGTAGTTGGCAGTGATTTCTTACCTGCGATAGCACCCATAGCAAGAGGTATAAGCATAAATAAGGCTATAATTAAGATAGCAATGATTTCCTGTCCACTCATTTATCTTCACCTCCCTGTTCTTCTCCCCAGTTGCATTTGTATGCCCAGAAGAGAATGATAACCATGTAGATCCAGCCGATAAGCATGAATCCGTAAGCGAATGGTAATCCGAAGATGCGAGGTTCAGCAAGATCCTTGAAGAACAGTACACCAGGGAATTCCATTGCCAGGAATCCTATTACGAGAAGAACTCTAATAATGATTCCTTTAGTAGGCATTTTTGTTTTTCTCATTAACAAAAACCTCCTTTCCGTTAAAAATCGATTTATTTAGTGCTAACGTGATTATAACAAATGAAAGTAAAGAAAAATTAAAGAGCAGGTTAAGAAAGATTAGAATTTTCTAAAAATTTAAAAAGTGGTAAAAGGAGATCATATAATCATTTATAATGGTGCTAATTTAGAGTTAATATGGTATTATATATTTCAGACTTAATATTAGGAGGTAAGGTTATGAATCAGCCCGGTTTTTTCGTTAGAGTTATAGTTTTCTTCGTGCCTTTGGTAATGTTTCTTATACTTATGGCAATGGCAGGAATAACAGACAATTTGTTCATGACTATTATTCTCAGTTTGGCATTCGTATGGATGCTTCAAAGAATATACAAGATCGTTTTAAAGAAAATGGAGGAAAAGAAAGCTAACAAATGAAGTATATAGAATTTAAAGTACATGCCAGCAGACAGGGCATCGAACAAGTAACAGCTATGTATATGAAGTACGGTATCACAGATGTATCGATCGATGACCCTGCAGACATGGAGGATATTCTTAACAATAAAAATGAGTATGGATGGGACTATATAGAAGATGATCTCAAAAATACTCTCGACCGTGAACCGACCATCTCATGTTTCTTCGAAGATACCGAAAGAAACCGCGAGAAAGTACAGACGCTTAAGATTTTAGTAATGAAGCTTAAGAGTGATGAACAGTACGGTAAATTCGGATGGGACGTTGACTTCGGCAGATTATACGGTGAAGAAATCTATATAGATGATGAAGATTGGAAAGACAAATGGAAGGAACATTTTAAGCCTACCAAAATCACCGACAAGCTCGTAGTGAAACCGACATGGGAAGAATATTCACCTGCCGATGGCGAGCTGGTAATCGAAATAGATCCGGGAATGGCATTCGGCACAGGAACTCATGAGACCACATCACTTTGCATGAAGCTCATGGAGAAATACCTGGGCGACGAAGCGGCATCTAAGAAAATCATGGATGTCGGCTGCGGATCCGGAATCCTGGCTATAGGGGCGGCACTGCTTGGAAGCAACGAAATCCTCGGTATCGAAATCGATGAAGATGCGGTTAGAGTCGCCAACGAAAACATCGAACTTAACAACGTGGGCGATAAGGTGAAGGCTGTACAGGGAGACTTGACAAAAGGAATCGATTTCAAAGCAGATATGATCCTTGCCAACCTTATGGCAGACCTCGTTATGAAGCTGTCATCAAGTGCGAGCAAGCATCTTAAAAAAGACGGCATATTCATTTCATCCGGCATTCTCGTAGAGAAAAAGGATGTAGTGGCTGAGGCTATTAAAGCAGCAGGCTTCGAAATTATCGAAATCGCAGAAGACGGAGAATGGTGTGCCATCGCAGCCAAAGTTAAAAAAGGATTTTTCGGGAGATTGTTTGGATGAGCAGATTTTTCGTACAGCCTGAAAACGTAGGCGAGAAAAATATAATAATCGATAACAAGGAGGATCTTCATCACATGATGAAGGTTCTTCGTTTGTCTGTGGGAGATGAAATAGATATATCCGACAGCGTAGAGTGGGAATACAGAGCAGAAATTTTGTATCTTGATAGTGACAGTGCCGAAGTTAAAATTATAGACAAACAGAAATTCACTGCAGAACCTACTGTTCAGGTGACACTGTTTCAGGGAATCCCTAAGCAAGGCAAGATGGAAACCATTGTACAGAAATGCGTTGAGCTTGGTGTGCATGCGATAATTCCTGTTTTTATGGACAGGACTGTCGTTGTGGATAAAGGCAATTTCGGCAAAAAAGTCCAGCGATGGCAGAAGGTTTCCGACGAAGCAGTAAAACAGTGTAAGAGAGGACTTGTGCCGCAAGTTTTCGACCCTATGAAAATGCCTGAAGTGCTGAGCGCCTTCGGAGTATTCGACCTTGTGCTCTTTCCATATGAAAACGAAGACGGAACAACTATCAAGGATGTGCTTCGAGAAGTGAAAGCAAGCCGCGAGTGGGCAGAAGGCAGGAATCGCATAGCGGTAATTATCGGATCTGAAGGCGGATTTTCCGACGATGAAGCAGAAATAATAGTCGAAACAGGCGGCAGATCAGTGTCCCTCGGCAAAACTACTCTCAGAACGGAAACTGCCGGAATGGCGGCACTTTCGATGATCATGTATGAAATGGAATTATAATGAAAATAGTATTTCTTGACAGCGCGATAATAAATCCCGGAGATATTTCCTGGGATGGTATGCAAAGGCTCGGGTCTCTTGAAGTCCGAAAGAGAACTTCAAAGGCTGAGGCCGCTGAAGTGATCGGTGATGCTGAGGCGGTGTTTACCGATTCTTTTGCGATAGACAGAGAACTTATGGAGGCGTGTCCTTCTCTGAAGTTTATAGGGATATCGGCGACAGGATTCAATCATGTGGACCTTGAAGCCGCGAAGGAGCTTGGTATAGCCGTTGCCAATGTACCTGCTTATGCTGCAGAGGCTGTAGCACAGCATGCCGTGGCACTTTTGCTTGCCGTTACAAATAAGATAAATATATATAATGAAGCTGTATGCGACGGAGAATGGCAGCAGAGCAGGGACTATACATTTATAAAAGCGCCGTTGACACTGCTTGCGGGGAAGTCTATCGGTATCATCGGCTATGGAGATATAGGCAGCAAAGTAGCTCAGATAGCTGACGCGCTTGGTATGAAGGTGAATATATACAGCAGAGATAAAGAGGCGGCTATCGGTTCTAATGTCGTATCTCTAAACTGTCCTCTCACGGAAGAAAACAGGGGGATGGTCAATCATGACTTCATCGCTAAGATGAAGGAAGGGGCGATACTTATAAATACTGCCAGAGGCGGTCTCGTAGATGAAGCTGCGCTGGCGGAAGCTCTCAAGAGCGGTAAGCTGTCGGGAGCCGGTCTTGATGTGCTCGCACAGGAACCTCCGGCAAACAGCCCGCTGGTAGGTCTTAAAAACTGTATTATCACCCCGCATATCGGTTTTATACCCCTTGAAACAAGGCGTGTTGTCATAGAGACTTGCGAGAAAAATCTGGCAAGCTTTATAGATGGCGGTAAGCTCAACCGATTAGTGTAAACAATGTACGGCAAAGTGCCGTAAATCAAAGAAAATCAAAAAATTCTTCGGAAGATTCATCAGGTGGTCTCAACTTGCGTTTAAGTTTATAAAGGCAATCGGGATCGCCTTTTTTTATTGTGCTAACACCTTCCGTACAGCTCAAGGTTGCTTTGAAGCCTATCTTCTGTAGGACCATATCTGTGTTTTCGGTAAAGGCGCCGAACGGATAGGTGAAGGTGTTTGGGGTTACTCCCGTAACATAAGCCAGCTTATCCTGAAGATGACAGAGATCTGCCATGAGAAAATCCTCGTACTCATCATAAGACTCATCGCTCATTTGGCTGACTCCGTTGCGCTTTTCATAAGAATGACAGCTGTAGGAATGGTTCTGCATTTCCCAGCGGCCGCAAAGATGCATTTTGAGGATATCATCCCAGGTTACGTGTGAATAAGAAGGGTTTCTGTCAGGTTGATATGAAAACTCCTCTGTCATTTCACCGACTACAGACAAGACGGCTTTCATATCATGTCGCTTCAGAATAGGATCCGCATAATACAGATTGTTGTAATATCCGTCATCGAAGGTGATGACGATAGGTTTGTCGGGAAGATTGCCCTCATCGTTGACGTAGGCGATGACGTCTTTCATGAATACAGGCGTATAACCATGGCTTTTTATATACACAAGATCCTCTTCGAACAGATCCGGGGATATTACATAGGGGGTTTTGGCAGCAGGGTTTTTAAGTATGCTGTGATACATGATTATCGGAAGGCTGACTTCGCTTGTTTCAGGTTCGGCAACTGCTGCGGGCAGGGCTTTTAAGCCAAGAGAAAATAAAGTGCTTATAAATATAGCACAAGCAGTAAGAATGCGTGCTTTTTTTCGCTTAGAAATCATAGAACCTCCCATATCGAAACGAATAGCCTTCCATAAAATATGAAAGCCGGGATGAGTTTATGCGATTTTAAGTAACACTAGCCATACCGATAGGAATTTGATATTATAGATGAGACTAAAAATCAGTTTAAACCACCAATATCGGAGGACAACAAATGAAAGTAGCTTTCCATACACTGGGATGCAAAGTAAACCAATACGAATCGGAAGCCATGGCAGGTAATTTCAAAGCTGCCGGCTATGACGTCGTTGACGAAAGAGCTTTCGCTGACGTATATATCATAAATACATGTACGGTAACTGCAGTGGCTGACAAGAAATCACGTCAGTATATCAGAAGGATGAAGAAGGTCAATCCTGACAGCATCGTTGCGGTTACAGGATGTTATGCTCAGATAAGCCCTGATGAAGTGGCAGCTGTGCAAGGTGTTGATATCGTTACGGGAACTAATGAAAAGCACCGTCTCACAGAATACGTGGAAAAATTCATGGAAGACCATATTCCTCAGCTTCACATCAAAGGATATGACGAGCTGGATGCATATGAAGATGTGGGGACTGCGGCCAATACGGAAAACAGGACTAGGGCATATATCAAGATACAGGAAGGATGCAACAGATTCTGTTCATACTGCGTCATCCCATATGCTCGCGGCAAGGTGAGAAGCAGAGCGTTTGACGATATCATCGAAGAAGCCAAAAAACTCATAAGCGAAGGCTATAAGGAAATCGTGCTGACAGGTATAAACACTGCTCTTTACGATGGCGGCGTAGAGCCGATAATAGCAGCTCTCGATGCGCTTGACGGAGACTTCAGAATAAGGCTGAGCTCTCTTGAACCGGCAGTTGTAAATGCTGAATATGTCAAGAGATTGTTGAAATATGACAAGCTTTGTCACCATCTTCACTTGAGTGCCCAGAGCGGCAGCACCAAGGTCCTTAAGGCGATGAACAGGCCATATGACAGAGATGAGTATCTGGATATAGTGAAGGTTTTAAGGGAGAAAGATCCGTATTTCGGAATTTCTACGGATATTATTGTAGGCTTTCCGGGAGAAAAGGAAGCGGATTTCGAAGAAAGCTGCAGTCTTGTCGAAGAAGCGGCATTTTGCAAAACGCACATCTTCAAGTATTCCAAGAGGCCTTTTACAAAGGCGGCAGAGATGAAAGACCATGTGGCGCCTCAAGTAAAAAACAGACGAAGTGAGACTTTGCATAATGTGGGCAAGAAGGCGTCAAACGATTTCTTTAAGAGCTGCGCCGGCAGAACAGAAAAGGTGCTGTTTGAAGAAATTTACCCTGAAAAGGGCGTGATTACAGGCTTTGCAGATAACTACACGAGGGTGTATGTGAAATACGAAAGCAGAGAGCAGGCCGAAAAACTTATCAATGAATTTGCTGCTGTCAAATTACTCAAACCGTTTGAAGAGGGAATGACAGGAGAACTTGTTTGATGTATAATATAATTACAAATAACGAAAGGAAGTGAAACAATGAGCGATTGTATTTTCTGTAAAATAGCGGCGGGAGAAATCCCTTCCAATAAGGTATATGAAGATGATAAAATACTGTGCTTCCATGACCTGGATCCCAAGGCACCTGTACACGTGCTGATCATTCCGAAGAAGCACATAGCATCAATGGACGATGTTGCTGCAGAAGACCTTGAACTGATGGGATATATCATGACTAAGGTTAAAGATATCGCAGCGGAACTGGGTCTTGATAATGGTTACAGACTCGTTAACAACTGCGGAGAAGACGGATTGCAGACTGTTAAGCACATACATTTCCATCTTCTCGGCAAGAGAAAGATGACTTGGCCACCGGGCTGATGATAAAGGTGATGGGGTAAAAAATGAGCTTAAAAAAGTCCTTGCATATCCTGCCATAAAATAGTATAATAGCAACGTTGTAGGCAAGCCGTTCTACAGGCTGTAATGATTTACATAAGGTCAGGAGGTGAAAAGGGAAATGGCACAGGTAATTGTTAGAGAGAACGAAAGCTTGGAAAGCGCTCTGAAGAGATTTAAGAGATCATGCGCAAGAGATGGCGTTATGTCTGAACTGAGAAAGAGAGAGCACTACGAAAAGCCAAGTGTAAAGAGAAAGAAGAAGTCTGAAGCTGC
>JAUMXT010000013.1:14993-22214 GCA_030529015.1 Bacillota bacterium
GCCCTCGCTGATTTTGAATCTGCCGGAAGAACGGATCTTGTGGAAGCCTATAACGCAGAGATCGAAGTCCTGACAGAATACTTACCGAAACAGTTAACTGCAGACGAAATCGCTGATATTGTCAAGCAGACAGCAGCTGATCTCGGTATAGAAACAGGCAGTGGCAGAGCATCCATGGGTAAACTTATGGGAGCAACAATGCCAAAGGTAAAAGGCGTTGCAGACGGAAACCAGGTTAAGGTAGCGGTCGAGCAGTTCCTTGCATAAATAATTAAACAACTAAGCGATATTGACAAACAGTCAATATCGCTTTTTTATTTTCTTAAAAGAATAGTGGGAGAAATGTTGAAATATACTTGTGTCTAGAGGATATTTGTAGTAAAATGAAAGAGGTTAGAAAGTAGGAAAGTGAGAAAGTAATACTGATGACTACAACGACAAACCCCGTTATAGAATTAAGACAAAAGGCGCAGGTGACTATCCCTAAGGGAATAGTCAAGAAACTAGGTCTTAATGAAGGCGACAAACTGGAAATATACGAACAGGACGGTGAGATACGCATCGTCCCTGTTGTCGTGTGTCCGGCAAGCTATATAGATAGTCTTAAGAAAGAAATAGAATCATTGAGGAAGGTCAGAAAATGAAGAAAGTAATTTCAATGGTAATTGCAGCATTTATGGCAATTACAGTAATCGTACCAATGACAACCGTAGAATCAAACGCGGCGTTTAAAGTAAGAACATCCATGCCATCATATTCTTCAGCTGAGGGCAAGGCTTACTACTATACTGATAAAAACGTGTTTTACAAGAACAATTACGGTCCTAATAAGAAGTATCTGAAGTCACGTGGCGGATACGTTACAGGCAACTGCACATGGTATGCATATGCCAGAGCAAGTGAAATCCTCGGTAAGCCCCTCAATACTAACTTCAGATGGGGTGCCAACAACTGGTACTCAACAAACAAAAAAGGAAATTACTATCCGTACGGAAGCAAGCCTAAGGTAGGTGCTATCGCATGCTACAGCAATCACGTTGCTATAGTTGAGAAGGTTGTAAACGGCAAGGTTTACGTTTCCGAATCAGGCTGGACAGTATCAAAGAAATGTCCTACATCAGCTTCAAAGCTCAAGTTCCACTACGGCACACCGTGGAAGAGCAAGGCCAAGGGATATATCTATATAACAGATTCTATTTCAATAGATTCAGAAGATGTTAATTACAAGGTAAGCATTAAAGCCAAGGACCTTAATTTAAGAGCGGGCCCGGGAACAAGCTATTCCAGAATGGGTTATGCTAAACCGGGAACATATAACATTATAGAAAAGTGCGGTAACTGGGGTAAGATCAAAGAAAACGGATACTGGGTATACTTAAGCTACACTACTAAGGTTGAAGAAAAGGAAGAAAATGTTGAGGCTGAAGATACCGGCAATAATGAAGCCGGTGAAGAAGCAGTAACAACACCTGCACCTGCACCTGCACCGGAACAGGCTGCGCCTACTACATACAATGTTAAGATCACAGCGTCTTCACTTAATATGAGGACAGGCCCAAGTACAAGTTACAAGAGCAAGGGCACGCTTAAGAAGAATACAGTATGTGAAATCAAGGCCGAGAAGAACGGTTGGGGACAGCTTACGAGCAACGGATACTGGGTGAAGCTTTCATATACCAAGAAAGTTGAAACAGCATCATCATCTGAATATAAGGTCAAGGTAAAAGCTAAAGACCTCAATATGAGGACAGGCCCCGGAACATCATACAAGAGAAAGGGTTACATCAAGCCGGGCACATATGTGATAACGAAAACAAGCAACGGCTGGGGAAAACTTGAGACAAATGGTTATTGGATAAAGCTTTCCTACACAAGTAAAATATGATAAAATAAAACAGCCTTTAGATTTAGGCTGTTTTATGATTTTTGAAGTTAATGGGAAGGGCGGAAGACATATGTTTTTACCTGTAACCATGAAAGATATGAAGAACAGAGGATGGGATGAAGCAGACTTCGTACTGGTAACGGGAGATGCTTATGTAGACCATCCATCTTTTGGTACTGCGATAATCAGCAGATACCTTGAAGCCAACGGATACAGAGTCGCCATATTGGCTCAGCCAAACTGGAAGAATGCTGATGATTTCAAGCGTTTCGGAAAACCGAGACTTGGATTTCTTATAAACAGCGGCAACGTCGACTCAATGGTAAACCATTATTCCGTTACTAAGAACAAAAGAAAACGTGACGTGTATTCCCCGGGAGGGAAGACAGGAAACAGACCTGACCGTGCAGTGGTGGTGTACAGTAACAGAGCACGTGAAGCATATAAGGATGTTCCCGTAATAATAGGCGGCCTCGAAGCCAGCTTGAGACGTCTCGGCCATTACGACTACTGGGACAACAAAGTCAGAAGATCCATACTGCTGGATTCAAAAGCCGACATACTGATGTACGGCATGGGTGAGAGAGCAGTACTGGAAATCGCAGAAGCTCTTGATTCCGGTCTCGCAGCAAGAGACATCACCTGGATAAAAGGAACATGCGTAAGAATGAAGAAGGGAGATATCATATCTCAGGAAGACGATGTGATCCTGCCTGAATTCGATAAGATCAGCACAGATAAGGACGCATACTGTGAAAGCTTCGCACTTCAGTACAGAAGCAATGATGCAGTTACAGGTACGCGCATGATCGAACCATATGGAGACGTCTGCATCGTGCAGAATCCACCGCAGCCTCCTCTTGAAAGGCATGAACTAGACCATCTTTACAGCTTGCCGTATATGAGAGACTACCATTACTCATATGAGAATGAAGGCGGAGTGCCTGCCATAGAAGAAATAAAATTCAGCATTACAGCCAACAGAGGATGCTTCGGAGGCTGTGCTTTTTGCGCTATAACTTACCATCAGGGAAGAGAGGTAAGAAGCAGGAGCAAGGCATCGATCGTAGATGAAGCCAAACTTATGACAGAACTTGACGGATTCAAGGGATATATCCATGATGTAGGCGGACCTACAGCCAACTTCAGACATCCGTCCTGCGCTAAGCAGAAGGAACACGGTATGTGTCAGCACAAGGATTGTCTTTTCCCTGAACCGTGCAGTCAGTTAAAAGCAGACCACAGGGAATACATCGACGTACTGAAGGCCGTAAGAAAGGTGCCCGGCATCAAAAAGGTCTTCATAAGATCGGGCATAAGATATGATTATCTCTTGGCTGATAAGGACAGGACGTTTCTCCATGAATTATGCGCACATCATGTCAGCGGCATATTGAAGGTGGCGCCTGAACATGCATCGCCGAGAGTCCTTAAAAACATGAGAAAACCTGCTGTCGAAGTTTTCGACAGATTCAGCGATAAATACAAGGCCGTAAACAAGAAACTTAACAAGAAGCAGTACATGGTGCCGTATTTTATATCGTCACATCCGGGAAGCACTCTGGACGATGCCATAGAGCTGGCCCTTTACATGAAGAAGACGGGCTTCATACCGGACCAGGTGCAGGACTTTTATCCGACACCGGGAACCCTGGCAACATGTATGTACCATACGGAAAAAGACCCGTTCACAGGCCGCAAGGTATACGTTGCCAAAGATCACGAAGAGAAGAAAATGCAAAGAGCGCTTATGCATTTTCATAAGAAAGAGAACAGGGGCTTAGTGAAAGCAGCCCTAAGAAAAGCAGGTAGAGAAGACCTGATGGAGGTACTGCTCAGATGATAACCTTATCTGAACTGACAACTGCATATGAAGAGGGAAAAAGACTCTTCGAACAGCTTATGAATGAGGATGCCGTAACCTTTAATACTACGGAAAGATACGGCAGTAATCCTGAAAACATAATAGCTCACGGAGACAACCTTCAGTATATGATACATCTGCTGAAGGACAAAAATATGGCCGGCAAGCTTCAGCTTGTATATGTGGACCCTCCGTTTTTCTCAAGCGGAAAGTATCAGGCGTCCATACGTCTTGAGTCTGAGCTTTTAGGCAAATCATCTCTCATGAAGCTTGAGGCTTATGACGACAACTGGTCAAAGGGGATGCCTCAGTATCTTGCCATGCTTACTGCCAGATTATTCGCCATGAAAGAATTGATGTCCGATACGGGATGTATATGGATGCACCTGGACTGGCATGGCGTGTATTACGTCAAGGTAATAATGGATCAGATTTTCGGGGAAAGTAACTTCATAAATGAAGTGGTTTGGACATATAAATCAGGTGGAAGCAGTAAGAAGAGTTTCGCTAAAAAACACGATACGCTCCTGGTATACGGCAAGACTAAGAAATATAAATTCAATCCGCTTACGGAGAAATCATATAACAGAGGATTAAAGCCATACAGATTCAAGGGAGTAGAGGAATTCTGCGACGATGTAGGCTGGTATACCATGGTAAATATGAAGGACGTTTGGTCCATAGACATGGTAGGAAGAACGTCAGCGGAACGTACAGGTTATGCCACTCAGAAACCTGAAAAGCTAATGCAGAGGATAATAGCTTCATGCACAGATGAAGGTGACCTTTGCGCAGACTTTTTCGCAGGATCGGGAACATTGGGAGCCGTATGCGAAAAGATGGGCAGAAAATGGATAATGTGCGACGAAGGGGAGCTTTCCGTTACGGGACAGATACATAGAATGGGCGGTCTTCAAGGAAACTTTGAGGTTACAAGTGCTTCGGAAGAGATAAAAGGCATTTTGAAATATGATGTTTCGGGCGGTCTGATAAGACTTCTTTCATACGAGGCAGAATTGCCTGATGGAATGGAAGAATACGAAGAAGAACTTACAAAATTCATTAACAGAGACAGCTTGTGTCTTGTGAAATGCTGGAGTGCCGGCAGGGAAAACGGCGACGTGCATGAAGCAGACGATGTTTTCAGCGACATCTGGGGTATACATGAAACCGATGATGATCCCGAGCAGCTTTCTGTATTCGGATATGATGTGTTTGGAAGAAGAGTAAGAGGAGTAATGGAGGAATAAGAAAAGGATGCACAAGTTTAAGGATGTCGATAAGGAGAAGGAAGCTCAGCGAATAGCTAAGATTAAGAACTTCACGATTGATTTCTGTATACTGTTCGGCGCATGCTGTGTAAGTGCATTTTCAACAGTTGGTGTAATGATTCCCAACGGTCTGACGTCCGGAGGGATCACCGGCGTTGCACGAATACTGCAGAATTTCGTTGAGGTGGATTTTTCTATACTGTATTATGGCCTGTCAGCCATTGTTCTTATCATGGTTGTAATATTCATAGGATGGAAGGAACTTAAGAAGATACTGTTGCTTTCGATACTTTATCCTGCAGTTCTGTTTTTGTTTGAGCAGATGGAATTTCAGCTGCTGGAAACTAAGGACATATTGCTTGCGGCAGTATTTTGCGGGGTGTTTTCGGGGATATATATCGGTTTGATATTCTGGAGAGGTTACGCCTCTGCGGGAACCGATGCCATCGCGAAGATAATTTGCCTTAAAATTTGCCCGCACGCAGGCTTAAGCAAGGTGCTTTTGATGCTGGATGCGGTTGTAATAATTTCATCAGCCTTTGTTTACGGTAGAAACATAGCGCTCTATGCTTTGATAACTCAGATGATCCTTACAAAGACCAGCGAAATGGTAATGTACGGATTTGCCAGCAAAACAGTGCAACTTTCGATTTTGACCTCCAAGCCTGAGCAGATGTCTGAATTCATAATGAATGAGATGGACAGAGGACTGACAAGCCTTGAGGTTCGAGGAGAATATACGCATGAAACAAAACGACAGCTGATGTTCATATGCTCTCCGAGAGAAAGTGCTATAGCCAGGAAAAAGCTTTCCGAAATCGACCCTAATGCTTTCGTTTCGGTAACGAAGGTTGAAACTGTATGGGGATACGGTAAAGGATTCAGTAATATTGATGAGAAATAATAAGTAACTGCTAAGAATCAGAAAGGTCAATGAATTTATGAAAAACAGAACATACGACAAAGAAGGATTCAGCACAAGCAAATGGTCCGGCGGAGAAACGTCTCAATTCGCGATTTTCCCGGAAACATCGAAATATATAGACAGAGATTTCATATGGAGGTTGAGTTCGGCAGCTGTGGAATTAGATGAATCCACATTTACCAAGCTCCCTGATTACGACAGAGTTCTGATGGTGCTGGAGGGCGAGGCCGTCCTTGCTCACGGAACAACGAGGACTGTCAAATTAAGTGCGGGACAGCAGGACAGTTTCGGCGGAGAAGAGGGAACTAAATGCTTCGGTAAGATCAAAGACTATAATTTGATGTTCAAGAAGGGATGCTCAGGGCGTCTTGAACAAATCGAAGTGCAAAGCGCAGCTCAGTCTGTAGCAAAGGGCGAGCGCGGAGAACATACGCACGCATCCTATGGGTTCTATTGTCTCTCGGGCTATACTGTGGTGTCGGTTGGCGGACAGGCTCATATGGTTTCCGAAGGAACTCAGCTGGTGCTCGATATGGATGAAGGAGAAGATCCTGAACTGACCATAATGGGTGAGGGGACTGTGATCATGGCAGAAGTTTTCTATAACAGATATGCTCATGCCGCAGTAGAAATACCTGAAGAAAAAGCGACCTTTGAAGATTTCAAGGCTGCATTCAAGCTTGCCAGAGGCAGAAATAAATGGAAGAAAGCGACAGAGAAGAAACGCGACGTATGGTACGACGAAGCTCTCCAAGCGAAGCTGGCTTTCCTGGATAAGACGTTTATAGGCATAATACTCTGGCTCGTGGTATCATTTGTGATAGTGATGCTGGCAGTAAGAGGATTTTCACATACATATGCGATAATACTGATAATCGCATGGACTGTATTATACGGACTTGTGATTTCGCCGCTCATATACATGATAGTGTTACCGAAACCTATCAAGGCGCATATAAAGTCTGTGGACAGTCTGACAGAATATGAAAAGATGCTGTACGATAAAGAGCAGGATAAAAACGAAATGACAGATAAGCTTCTCAAGAAATACAAGTACAGCGGGGGAACAGGATGGGATGTAGAAGAAGAATCTATATTCTCGAAATTTAAAAAGTAGGGAGAATGCATAATTATGTACATAAGAAATAACACTGTAGCATTGATTTTCAGGGTGGTTTTCCTGATACTGTGCGGAGCGGGGCTGGTAATGAAACTCATTTACTCAGGCTTCAGTCTTCAAACTGTAATGGGAGATTTCGCTCTTATTTCCAACTTG
>JAUMXT010000013.1:22224-24941 GCA_030529015.1 Bacillota bacterium
CGCGTATCTGATAGTTGCAAGACCGGGATATGAAAGAGGTATGCTCAGAGGAGCAGTGACAATATACATGCTGATAACCTTTATTGTATATTATTTTATCCATTTCGGTGTATCGGCAGATCCTCTGGCAAACTTATCTCTGGCAGGATATCTGCTTTATTTTGCATCGCCGCTGATGGCTGTGATCGACTACCTGCTGTTTTGCAGAAAAGGAGAATTCACTCCATACAGCCCATTAATATGGACTATACTGCCGGTAGTATTCAACCTGGCTGTATATATAATAAACAGAATCGGAATTTCATTGATTTCGATTCCGTATTTCAATCTGCTGGGACTCAACATGATAGTGACTTTATTCGTTTTACTGGGTATAGGTTATCTGTTGTTCGTAGCTGATAATCTGATGGCCGGAAGGCGCAGATAGAAATAAAAGGAGGAGTACATTTTGATCGATAAACATTTACTGAGACACTTGTCTAAAAAATACCCTAACGTTAAGTCGGCGACAGAAGAAATCGTCAACTTGAGCGCAATCCTTTCGCTTCCAAAGGGCACTGAATACTTCTTAAGTGACCTCCACGGAGAGCACGAAGCATTCATACACATGCTCAAGAGCGCTTCAGGTGTGATCAGATCCAAGATAGAAGAAATATTCGGACCTGACTTAAATCGTGAAGAAAGAGATGAACTGGCAGCTCTCGTATATAATGCAGAGGCAGAAATCAAGAGAAGAAAGAAAAGCGAAGCAGATTTTAATAAATGGTGTAAAGTTTCTATACTGAGACTTATATTGATCTGCAAATCAGTATCGACTAAATACACAAGATCTAAGGTTAGAAAACGTCTGCCTAAGGAGTATGCATATATCATTGACGAACTGCTCCATACCGATGACGAAGCCAATAAGGGTAATTACTATGGTCAGATTATCAACAGCATAGTTGAATCTGAGGTTGCTGAGGACTTTATCATCGAACTCACAAACGCTATCAGCTCACTTGCTGTAGACAGACTTCATATAATCGGCGATATGTGGGACAGAGGCGCACATCCTGATTACATTATGGACTTCCTGATGCAGTATCACGATGTTGATATCCAGTGGGGGAACCATGATATCGTATGGATGGGTGCTGCTACAGGAAACTGGGCATGCATAACCAACGTTCTCAGAATGAACATCAGCTATAACAACTTTGACATGCTTGAAATCGGGTACGGCATCAACCTGAGACCTCTGGCAACTATGGCATCGGAAGTATATGCAGACGACCCTTGTGAATTCTTCAAGCCTAAGAGACTTGATGAAAACAAGTTCGACCCTGTAGATGATGATCTGGCAGCTAAGATGAACAAGGCTATCGCCATTTGTCAGTTCAAGGTTGAAGGACAGAGAATAATGGCTCATCCTGAATACGGCATGGAAAACAGACTGCTGCTGGACAAGATAGATTATGAAGCAGGAACTATAGAGCTCAGAGACGGAGTATTCCCTTTAAGAGACACGAACTTCCCTACTATAGACCCTGCAGATCCATACAAGCTGACACCGGAAGAAGAAGCTATGCTTGATGCACTTGAGGCATCTTTCCATCAGAGTGAAAAGCTTCAGGCGCACATCAGATTCCTTTACAGCCACGGTGCGCTTTACAAGGTTATCAACGGCAATCTGATGTACCACGGATGTATTCCGATGGACGAAGACGGCAATTTCGAAAAATGCACTGTAAACGGAGTTACAGCTTCAGGTAAGGAATATATGGATTACCTTGACGATCAGGTTAGAAAGGCTTACTTCAATCCTGACGAATCTGAAGAAATAGGAAGATCGGGTGACCTCATGTGGTATCTGTGGCTGGGAAGCAAATCGCCGCTTTTCGGTAAGGATCAGATGACGACCTTCGAAAGATGCTTCGTTGCAGAGAAGAAAACTCACAAAGAACATACAGTTCCGTACTACAAGCTGATAAACAGAAAAGATATCTGTGAAAAGATACTGGAAGAATTCGGCCTCGACCCTAAGACATCACACATCCTTAACGGACACGTGCCTGTTAAGATCAAGGACGGCGAAAGTCCTGTTAAGGGAGGCGGCAAGCTGATCGTTATAGACGGCGGCATGTCAAAGGCATATCAGAAGCAGACCGGTATCGCAGGATACACTTTCATATTCAATTCCAGATACATGGCGCTTTCCGAGCATAAGCCTTATAAACCTTTGCAGCCGGATGGTACACAGGTGTTCACAACTCCTGTTATCAGAACTGTTCAGACTCTCGAAAAGAGAATGCTGGTTAGGGATACAGATCAGGGTAAAGAGCTGGCAAGAGAGGTCGAAGAACTGAAGGCATTAGTTAAAGCATACAGAACCGGAGAGCTCAAAGAATTATGATTTTGACGTAATTGCGTTAAAAGTTGTATAAAGTTGTTTTGGTTTAATTTACCGCAAAAATAACTTGCATTGCTATGCAATTAATGTTTTAATAAATGTGTATGATTGTTACAAATATAACGATATGATCATCAACAAAATTGCGGTGAAAAAATGATAAACCGTTATTAGTAATTAAGGAGGCTTTTACATGAACTTTCAACTGACGAAGGAACAAGAATTCGTAAGAAAAATGGTAAGAGAGTTTGCCGAAACAGAGGTAGAACCTATTGCTGCAGACATCGACAAGGAACATAGATTCCCTGTAGAAACTGTAGAAAAA
>JAUMXT010000084.1 GCA_030529015.1 Bacillota bacterium
TCGATGAAGAAATCGAAGAAGAAGACGAATTTGATGGCGAAGAAGATGCTGACATCGATTTCGTTGACCTCACTGAAGAAGATAGAGAAGAATTATAGGAAAGGGGAAGTGACAGATGAGCGATAACAATAATTACGAATTGAACAATTTCGAATCTCTGCAGATCGGTCTGGCTTCAACTGACAAGATCATGAGCTGGTCACACGGAGAAGTTACTAAGCCTGAAACTATAAACTACAGAACTCTCAAGCCTGAAAAAGACGGTCTTTTCTGCGAAAAGATCTTCGGACCTACTAAGGACTGGGAGTGCCATTGCGGTAAGTATAAGAGAATCAGATACAAGGGTATCGTCTGCGACAAGTGCGGAGTAGAAGTTACTAAGGCTAAGGTAAGAAGAGAGAGAATGGGCCACATCAAGCTGGCATCACCTGTATCTCATATCTGGTATTTCAAGGGCATTCCATCAAGAATGGGCCTTGTACTGGACATTTCACCTAGAACGCTTGAAAAAGTACTTTACTTTGCAAACTTTATCGTTACAGATCCCGGCAATACTGAATTCGCATACAAGGAAATCCTGACAGAAGATCAGTACAGAGAAGCTAAGGATAATCCTGCGAACAAGTTCAAGGCAGGTATGGGTGCAGAAGCAGTAAGAGAACTGCTTACTCATATCGATCTTGAAACACTGTCTCAGGAACTGAGAGAAAAGCTGGTTAGTGCTACCGGTCAGAAGAAGATCAGAATAGTAAGAAGACTGGAAGTTATCGAAGCTCTCAGAACTTCAGGCAACAGACCTGAATGGATGGTACTGGAAGTTATTCCTGTAATCCCTCCTGATCTGAGACCTATGGTACAGCTGGACGGTGGCAGATTTGCCACATCCGATCTGAACGATCTTTACAGACGTGTTATCAACAGAAACAACAGACTTAACAGACTCCTTGAACTGGGAGCTCCTGATATCATCGTTAGAAACGAAAAGAGAATGCTGCAGGAAGCAGTAGACGCTCTCATCGATAACGGCAGAAGAGGAAGACCTGTAACAGGTCCGGGATCAAGACCTCTGAAGTCATTATCAGATATGCTCAAGGGTAAGCAGGGTAGATTCAGACAGAACCTGCTGGGTAAGAGAGTTGACTACTCAGGTCGTTCTGTAATCGTAGTAGGACCTGAACTGCGTTTCTGGCAGTGCGGACTTCCTAAGAAGATGGCCCTGGAACTCTTCAAGCCATTCATCATGAAGAAGCTCGTAGAAAACGGCAATGCTCATAATATCAAGAGTGCTAAGAGAATGGTAGAAAAGGTTAGACCTGAAGTTTGGGACGTTCTCGAAGGCGTTATCAAGGAGCATCCTGTAATGCTTAACCGTGCGCCTACTCTCCATAGACTCGGTATCCAGGCATTCGAGCCGGTACTGGTAGAAGGTAAGGCTATCAAGCTGCATCCACTGGCATGTACAGCGTTTAACGCCGACTTCGACGGAGACCAGATGGCGGTACACGTACCGCTTTCAGTAGAAGCACAGGCAGAAGCAAGATTCCTGATGCTTTCCGTAAATAACATCCTGGCACCTAAGGATGGTTCACCAATCACTACACCTACTCAGGACATGATCCTGGGAAGTTACTACCTCACTCACCCTGGTCAGGAAGAAGGCAAGAGAAATTCTGCTGCTGAAAAGGGCGACGGCAAAGTTTTCACAGATATTTCAGAAATGCTGATGGCATATCAGAATGGTACTGTAGGACTTCATGCAAGAGTTAAGGTAAGACTGTTTGCCGGTGAAGAAGATACAAGAGGTAAGCTGGTAGAATCCACAGTAGGAAGATTTATCTTCAACCAGCAGATTCCTCAGGACCTGGGCTATGTAGAAGACAGAGAAGCGGATCCGTATTCACTGGAAATCGACTTCCTGTGTGACAAGAAAAAGCTGGGTCAGATTATCGACAGATGTTACCGTATCCACGGCAACACTAAGACTGCCATCATGCTGGACTATATCAAGGATATGGGATTCCATTATTCAACTATAGCAGCGATCACTATCAGTATTTCCGACATGGAAATTCCTGAAGCTAAGGCTGACATCATTGCCGATGCAGAAAAGATGGTAGATAAGTATGAAATGGCATACAGAAGAGGTCTCGTGTCCGATCAGGAAAGATACGAGAAGGTTATAGAAATCTGGAACAAAACTACTGATGATGTAGCAGATGCACTGATGGATTCACTGGATTCACTCAACAACCTGTTCATCATGGCTCATTCAGGAGCGAGAGGTAGTAAGAACCAGATCAGACAGATCGGCGGTATGAGAGGTCTGATGGCGAGTGCGACCGGTAAGACTATCGAAATCCCTATCAAGGCTAACTTCCGTGAAGGCCTTTCAGTACTGGAGTACTTTATCTCCTCAAACGGTGCGAGAAAGGGTCTGGCGGATACAGCCCTGAGAACAGCCGACTCAGGTTACCTGACAAGAAGACTTGTTGACGTATCACATAACGTTATCGTTAGAGAAGACGACTGCGGTACAGATGAAGGTATCGAAGTAAAGGCATTCACTGACGGTAAGGAAGTTATCGAAAAGCTCAAGGATCGTATCGTGGGAAGAACTGCTCTCCTCGACGTATATCATCCTACAACAGGCAAGCTGATAGTAGAACAGGATCAGGAAATCTCAGAAGAAGCTGCGGAAACTATCGAAGCTGCAGGCATCGAATCAGTTGCTATCAGATCGGTAATGACTTGTCACAGCAAGACAGGCGTATGTGCTAAGTGTTACGGTAGAAACCTGGCAACAGGAGAAGGCGTAAACATCGGTGAAGCTGTAGGTATCACTGCGGCTCAGTCAATCGGTGAACCTGGTACACAGCTGACAATGAGAACATTCCATACCGGTGGTGTTGCCGGATCCGATATCACACACGGTCTGCCTAGAGTAGAAGAACTTTTCGAAGCAAGAAAACCTAAGGGTCTTGCGATTATCTGTGAAGCTGATGGTACTGTAGTATCTATCGAGCCTACAATGGATAACAAGACTGAAGTTAAGGTTAGAGGCGAAGAAGAGAGAATATATGAAATCCCTTACGGAGCACGTATTGCTGTAACTGAAGGCGAATACGTACTTGCAGGTGATAACATCACTAAGGGACCTCTCGATCCTAAGGATATCTTAAGACTCAACGGAGTTGAAGGTGTATATCAGTACCTGCTGAAGGAAGTACAGCGTGTATATAAGCAGCAGGGTGTAGACATCAACGATAAGCATATCGAAGTTATCGTAGGACAGATGCTGAGCAAGATGAAGGTTAACGATCCGGGAGACACAGGACTGCTTCCTGGCGGACAGTACAGCAAGGTTGAAATCGAAGAAGCTAACGAAATCGCAATCGCTGAAGGCGGACAGCCGGCAGATGCGGAAAGATTGCTTCTCGGTATCACTAAGGCGTCACTGGCAACTAACTCATTCCTGTCAGCCGCATCATTCCAGGAAACAACAAGAGTTCTTACTGATGCTGCTATCAAGGGCAAGAACGATAAGCTTCAGGGTCTCAAGGAAAACGTTATCATCGGTAAGCTGATTCCTGCGGGAACAGGCATGAAGAAGTACAGATCCATCGATCTTGACTACGGCGTTAACACTGCACTGATCGAAGCATACAGACAGATGCAGCTGGAGATGGAAATGGAAGAAGACGATGATGATATGGAAGATATCGTACCTGTAATGGGCACAAGCGACGACCTAGCAGCTGCTGAAGAATTCGCAGCAGAAATGGGAGCCGGAGCTGATATCGAGATCGTTGAATATGAGGAGTAAAACCTTATAAATATTAACTTAAAATCATTGACATTATAATATGTGACGTGATAAAATATATGCTGGTCTGGGCTGTCATAAAGCCTGGCCGGCATATTTAATTTTGAAGAAAGGAGAAAAAGGATGCCTACAATTAACCAATTAGTACGTCAAGGCAGAACCAGCAGTGAAAAGAAGTCAACAGCACCTGCTCTGAACAAGGGAATGAACTCCCTGAGAAGAGTTGCTACTGATGTTAGCTCCCCTCAGAAGAGAGGCGTATGCACATCAGTTAAGACTGTTACTCCTAAGAAGCCAAACTCAGCTCTTAGAAAAGTAGCAAGAGTTCGTCTCACTAACGGAATCGAAGTTACAGCATACATCCCTGGAATCGGACATAACCTTCAGGAACACAGTGTTGTACTGATCAGAGGCGGAAGAGTTAAGGACCTCCCAGGTGTAAGATATCACATCGTAAGAGGAACACTCGATACTGCAGGCGTTGCAGACAGAAGACAGGCTCGTTCCAAGTACGGAGCAAAGAGACCTAAGCAGAAGTAGTAATCGGTAAATTTTAAGTGCCTTTGACCTATTCAATATATAGATCAATGAGCACCACGCACGCAATGATCGTAGTCACTCATTTGACCGGGTTGTTGTGTTCGAGTACCGAAGTTAAATTAACAGGAGGGAAGAGAAGTGCCAAGAAAAGGAAATGTACCTAAGCGTGAAGTACTTCCAGATCCGGTATACGGCAGCGTTGTTGTCGCTAAGCTGATCAACAGCGTTATGCTGGACGGAAAGAAAGGTGTAGCTCAGAAAATCGTATACGATGCTTTCGATCAGATCAAGGAAGCAACTGGCGAAGAACCTTTGGAAGTATTTGAAAAAGCAATGAACAACATTATGCCTGTTCTTGAAGTTAAAGCTAGAAGAGTTGGTGGTGCTAACTACCAGGTTCCAATCGAAGTAAGAGCTGACAGACGTCAGACACTGGGACTCAGATGGCTTACTAAGTATACAAGAGCAAGAGGCGAAAAAACTATGTCAGACAGACTGGCAAAGGAACTGATGGATGCAGCAAACAACACAGGCGCATCAGTTAAGAAAAAAGAAGATACTCATAAGATGGCAGAAGCTAATAAGGCATTTGCACATTACAGATGGTAATATGATACTGAAGGTATCATGATAAAAGCAGGAAGGAGGATAATATGTCAAAAAGAAGTTTTCCGTTAGAAAAGACTAGAAATATCGGCATTATGGCGCATATCGACGCCGGAAAAACTACAACCACAGAAAGAATTCTGTTCTACACAGGAAGAACTCATAAGCTTGGTGAAACTCACGAAGGCGGAGCCACTATGGACTGGATGGAGCAGGAACAGGAACGTGGTATCACAATTACCTCTGCTGCTACTACAGCCCAGTGGAAAGACACAAGAATCAACATTATCGATACACCGGGACACGTGGACTTTACTGTAGAAGTAGAACGTTCACTGAGAGTTCTGGACGGTGCCGTAACAGTACTTTGTGCTAAGGGTGGCGTTGAACCTCAGTCAGAAACTGTTTGGAGACAGGCAGAAAAGTACGGAGTTCCACGTATGGTTTTCGTAAACAAGATGGACATCCTCGGAGCTAATTTCTATCGTGTAGTAGACATGATCAAAGACAGACTGAAGGCAAATGCAGTGCCTATTCAGCTGCCTATCGGTAAGGAAGATACATTCGTAGGAATTATCGACCTGGTAGAAATGAAAGCTGAAATCTATAAGGATGATCTCGGTAAAGAATACGAAACAGCTGAAATCCCTGCAGAAATGGCTGACGATGCTCAGATGTGGCACGATCAGCTGATCGAATCAGTTGCTGAACTTGATGAAGAACTTATGATGAAATTCCTCGAAGGAGAAGAAATCACTAAGGAAGAAGTCAAGGCTACAATCAGAAAGGCAACACTTGCAGGCGAAATGATCCCTGTAACATGTGGATCAGCATACAGAAACAAAGGTGTTCAGCTGATGCTTGACGCAGTGATCGATTATATGCCGTCACCTGTGGACATCCCTGCTATCAAGGGAATCGTTCCGGATACAGGTGCTGAAGAAGAAAGACCTGCGGATGATAACGGTCCATTCTCAGCCTTAGCCTTCAAAATCATGGCTGACCCATATGTAGGTAAGCTGGCATTCTTCAGAGTTTACTCAGGAACACTGGATTCAGGTTCTTATGTATACAACTCTACGAAGGAAAAGAAGGAGAGAGTAGGAAGAATACTTCAGATGCATGCCAACAAGAGAGAGGATATCGAAAAGGTATACTCGGGCGACATCGCAGCAGCAGTAGGACTTAAGGTCACTACTACAGGAGATACTTTGTGCGACGAAAAGCACGAAATTATATTAGAGTCAATGGAATTTCCTGATCCGGTAATCGAAATCGCTATCGAGCCTAAGACTAAGGCCGGACAGGAAAAGATGGGTATTGCTCTTGCCAAGCTGGCAGAAGAAGACCCTACATTTAAGACTTATACAAACGAAGATACAGGTCAGACTATCATCGCCGGAATGGGTGAGCTTCACTTGGAAATCATCGTGGACAGACTCTTAAGAGAATTTAAGGTCGAAGCTAACGTAGGTAAGCCACAGGTTTCATACAAGGAAACTATCACCGGAGCCGCAGATGTGGATCACAAGTATGCGAAGCAGTCTGGCGGACGTGGACAGTATGGACATGTCAAGATCAAGCTTTACTCAAGAGAACCGGGAGAAGGCTTCGAATTCAAAAACTCAATCGTTGGTGGAGCTATTCCTAAGGAATACATCCCTAAGATTGAAGAAGGTATCAAGGAAGCTATGGAAACCGGCCCAATGGCAGGATATCAGATGGTAGACCTGGGAGTTGAACTTTACGATGGTTCATACCACGAAGTCGACTCATCAGAAATGGCGTTTAAGATCGCAGCTTCAATGGCATTCAGAGAAGCAGCAAAGAAAGCAAACCCAGTACTGCTTGAACCAATCTTCAAGGTTGAAGTTACAGTTCCTGATGAATACATGGGAGACGTAATCGGAGACATCAGCTCAAGAAGAGGAAGAATCGAAGGTTCAGACATGAACAACGGTGCAGTAGCAGTAAGAGGATACGTTCCTCTGTCCAACATGTTTGGATATGCTACAGACCTGAGATCAAAAACTCAGGGAAGAGGCGTTTATGTAATGCAGTTCGACCACTTTGAAAAATTACCTGATAATTTAGTAGATTCTATTAACAAGTAATAAAGGAGAATTAAAATGGCAAAAGCTAAATTTGAAAGAAACAAACCGCATATCAATATCGGAACAATCG